>NZ_JAQJIO010000011.1:0-147265 GCF_027947415.1 Cobetia sp. MMG027 | reverse complement strand
GTATTTCTAGTCGCCAATTCTCGCTAGGCCCATTGCCTCACGAGGCCCCATCCTGCTGATTCCGCCTCGTGCTTGATGACCTGAACGAACAATTCGCCTGATGAATCGGCTCGCAGCCTCACGAGACACTGGCTCGTGATACTGGCTCGCCAGCTCATCAGGCCCATGACAGCGGCAAGGAGAAGAGTGTGTCCCACGCGTCAGACAAGATTTCCGCGGATATCGAAGCCTATCTGCAAGAACACGAGCGCAAGGACCTGCTGCGCTTCATCACCTGCGGTAGCGTCGATGACGGCAAGTCGACCCTGATCGGTCGTCTGCTGTTCGACTCCAAGCTGATCTATGAAGATCAGCTGGCCTCCATCACCCAGGCCTCCAAGACCAGCGGCACCACCGGTGATGAAGTCGATCTGGCCCTGCTGGTCGATGGCCTGCAGTCCGAGCGTGAGCAGGGCATCACCATCGATGTCGCCTATCGCTTCTTCTCGACCGACAAGCGCAAGTTCATCATCGCCGATACCCCGGGGCATGAGCAGTACACCCGCAACATGGCCACCGGTGCCTCGTCCGCGAGCCTGGCGATCATTCTGATCGATGCGCGCTACGGCGTGCAGACCCAGACCCGTCGTCACAGCTTCATCGCCGACCTGCTGGGTATCCAGCATCTGGTGATCGCGGTCAACAAGATGGATCTGGTCGACTACTCCGAGGCGCGCTTCAACGAGATCGTCGCCGAGTATCAGGAATTCGCCGACAAGTTGAATGCGCCGGATATCCGCTTCGTGCCGATGTCCGCGCTCAAGGGCGACAATGTCGTCAATCGCAGCCCATCACTCGACTGGTACACCGTCGATGGTCAGGCCGGACCGTCGCTGCTGGAGGTGCTGGAAACCGTCGAGCTGACTCGCGATCAGAACCTCAGCGATCTGCGCTTCCCGGTGCAGTACGTCAATCGTCCCAATCTGGATTTTCGTGGCTACTGCGGCACGCTGGCGGCCGGTGTCGTGCGTCCGGGTGACAGCGTCAAGGTGCTGCCGTCCGGCAAGATCTCGACCATCGAGCGCATCGTCACCTTCGATGGCGACCTCGAGATCGCCTATCCGGGCCAGGCCATCACACTGACGCTTGACGACGAGATCGACATCTCGCGCGGTGACTGGCTGGTGGCGGCAGACGCCGAACTGCCGCTCTCCAATGCGCTGGAAGCGGATGTCGTCTGGATGCATGAGAAGCCGCTGCAGCCGGGCCGTCAGTACGATATCAAGCTGGCGACCCGTGATCTGACCGGGCAGGTCAGTGCCATCGATTACCTCTACGACGTCAACACGCTGGAGCATCACGAGGGCGACAGCCTGGCACTGAACGCCATCGGCCGCGTCCAGCTCGAGCTGACCCAGTCGGTGCCGGTGGACGACTACCGTTCAAGCCCGGGCACCGGCAGCTTCATCGTCATCGATCGTCTGAGCAACGTGACCGTCGGCGCGGGCATGATTCGTGGCGTGGGCCGCTCCGGCACGCAGGCAACCACGCAGCAGACCGATTGGGCCGCGTTTGAAGCCGATCTCAACGCGCTGGTACGCAAGCACTTCCCGCACTGGGAAGCCCGCGACGTGCGCGAGCTGCTGGGCCGTGGCAACTGAGCCTTGGCAACATGAGTCGCGGTAACGGAGTCGAGCCGGCACGGTCGACTCCGTCGCATGACCCGATAACAACAACGCTGGACACGCGATAACAACACGGCCTGCTGGATATGAAGCCGGAGAACGCAGAAGCCCCCATGGCCGCAAGGCGATGGGGGCTTTTTGCATGGTGCGGGTCACGTCAGCGCATCAGGCGGCAGCGGCGTCGATGGCAAGCGGTGTGGAGGGGCCGAAGTGCTCATGATGGCACTGGGTGAGCGGTACGCCGATGCGATTGAGATGCTGGATCATGCTCTGCATGAAGCCATGCGGACCGATCACGAAGGCCTGCAGGGACTCGGCACTGGCACCTGTCGCGGCAATCTGACGTGCCAGCCAGTCGCGCTCGATGATGCCCAGGTGCGCATGCGTCGGCAGAGTGTCAGCCTTCTCGTAGCAGACCTGATAATGCAGCTGCTCAGGATACTGCGCGACCAGTGATTGCAGCGTGGTATCGAAGGCATGTACCTCGGGATTGCGGGCCGCATGCAGATAGATCACCTGACGGCCCGCCGCGAGCGCTGCCTCCAGCAGCGAGAGCATCGGTGTCTGGCCGACGCCGGCAGACAGCAGCAGTACCGGGGCCTCGGGGCTCTGGGGCGCGGCATGCTCGAAGGTCAGCTCGCCGGCCGGCGGCAGCAGATCGATCTCGTCACCCACGTTCAGCGCATGCAGATACTGGCTGGACTGGCCGTGGTCTTCACGCTTGACCGAGATACGGCAGAAGCGCTCGTCCGGCGCGTGTGACAGGCTGTAGTGGCGATGGATCACGCCCTGCGGCGTCGTCAGGCGCATGCCGATGTACTGGCCCGGCAGGAAGGAGAACATCGGACCTTCCACTGGCGCCAGGTACAGCGAGCGAATCTCGCGGCTCTCGTCCTCCGTGCGCACGATGCGAAAGCGGCGCAGCCCCTGCCAGCCGCCGCGAGTGGCAGCGAAGCTGTCGTAGCGGCCCTGCTCGGCGGCGATCAGCACGGCGGCCAGCTCTCCGTAGAGGGCGCCCCAGGCGTCGGCGATCTCCGGCGTGACGGCGTCTCCCAGCACCTCACCGATGGCGGCCATCAGGCACTCGCCGACGATGGGGTAGTGCTCGGGCAGGATATTGAGCGAGACGTGCTTGCTGACCACGGGCGCGAGCAGGCGGTCCACCGCCTCACGCGAGTGGCGTGCGCCGACATAGGCGAGCACGGCGCCGGCCAGTGCACGGGCTTGACCACCACTGGCCTGGTGCGTCTGATTGAACAGCGGCTTCACTTCGGGATAGCGCTCGAACATCAGCGGATAGAAGCGCGCGGTAATGGCGTTGAGGTGCTCGGCGACGACGGGAGCGGTGGCGGCGATCAGGTCTTCCTGGGCGTTGGTCAGCATGACGATACCTCGTGATGAATGTCGCCATGAAGAGAGCAAGGGCCATGCCAACTCGTCAGGCCAGTATCCATGCGTCCCCGAGAGCGGTGATGTGAAAAATACACGACGCGTGAAGGTGTCAAGATGACATCTTGCGTGTCAGGGTGACATCATCTGTCGCCATGACGATGTCTTGCGACACGCCGTCGCGTGAGCCGCGTGCTCATCACCCAGTACCTCGCCCGCCATTTCCGGTTGACTGACGTCAGGAATCCCGCATGCCCGAGACTCCCTTGCCACGCAATGATACGCCCCTTGCCGCCCTGAACGCCTGGCTTGCTGCCTGGTTGACGGAAGAGGAGGGCGGCAAGCGGCGTGCCTTGCCATGGACCCGTCTGCTGGCCGCGATCATGCAGCGTCTGCCCGGTGAGGCCGCGACGCTGATGCGCTATCTGCCGGAGCGTGACGAGTTGCTGCCGCTGGCCACGCATGGGCTACCTGCCGAGGTGCGCGGCCGGCGCTTTGCGTTGTCAGAGCATCCGCGGCTCAAGGCGATTGCCGAGCACACCGGTGTCTATCGCTTCGCGGTGGACAGTGACCTGCCGGACCCCTTCGATGGCCTGCTGGGGGAAGTGCATGGGCCGGATCTGCTGGTGCACGACTGTGCGGGTATCGCGCTGCGCGAAGGGGACAGGTTGCTGGGCGTGATGACCTTCGATGCGCTGACACCCGGCGTGCTGGCCCCGCTGGAAGCGCTGGAGATTCGGCAGATCGGCGATGCCGAGCTGGCAGACGTCCTGGCGCAGGAGTATCAGGAGCATCAGGAGCTTCATGACCTGCTGACGCTACCCACCTGCTGTCTGGCACTGGCATCACGGCTTGAGCGTGGGGCCGCTCCGCTGACCGGCATGGCAGCGCTTGCGCCGGGCATGACACCGCAGGCCCAGAGGACCTGTCCGCAGCGCGGGCCAGCGATGGCGAGACTGGAGGCACAGCTGGAAGCGGTTGCCGATACCGACATGACGGTGCTGGTGATGGGCGAGACCGGGGTGGGCAAGGAGGGCATGGTCCAGCGGTTGCACGATGCGTCGCGTCGCGCCAGTCGGCCTCTGGTGCGCATCAACTGTGCCGCGTTGGCACCGGAACTGGTCGAGAGTGCGCTGTTCGGGCATCGGCGAGGGGCCTTCTCCGGCGCGTCCCATGATCACCGTGGCCATTTCGTGATGGCCGATGGCGGCACCCTGCTGCTGGACGAGATCGGTGAGCTGCCACTGGCGCTGCAGCCCAAGCTGCTGCGGGTGCTGCAGGAAGGTGAATTGCAGCCGCTGGGCAGCGATCGCGTGGTCAGGGTGGACGTGCGCGTCATCGCGGCGACCAATCGTGATCTCGAGGCCGAAGTCGCCGCCGGGCATTTCCGCGAAGATCTCTACCACCGCCTGAGCGTCTATCCGCTCAGGGTACCGCCGCTGCGTGAGCGCGGACGAGCGGATCTGCTGGCGCTGGCGGGAACCTTTCTCGAGCACAACCGCACGCGCCTCGGGCTGGGCAATCTGCGCCTGACGCCGGCGGCGGAGCGTCTGCTGTGTGACTACCCGTGGCCCGGCAACGTGCGTGAGCTGGAGCACTGCCTGAGTCGTGCCGCCCTGCATGCGCGGCTGGCGCAGGGGGCTCATCCGACGCGCCTGCGCGCCGATGGGCGTCAGCTGGTGGTGATCACGCCGGAGTTGCTGGGGCTGGAGGCGAGTGCCGAGGTGGCGCACGAGCAGGCCGGTGGCATTGCCCTCCACGCCGCACAGGAGGGGCATGGCACGATTCAGGCGGGGAGAGCGAACCCGGCGCAGCGTCATGTCCTGCAGGACATCGATGAAGCGCTGGGGCTGCGTGATGCCACCGAGGCGTTTCAGCGCGAGCACATCTCGCGGGTCTGGCTGGCGAGTGATCGCAACTGGGCAGAGGCCGCGCGCAGGCTCAAGGTCGATCGCGGCAATCTGTATCGACAGGCCCGGCGGTTGGGCATCGTATGACACGAGAGACGAAGACGGCGGTGCTCGATGAGCGCCGCCGTCGTGTGTCGTCTGCCCTGACGCAGACATCGCTGGGAGAGAAGGTGCTGCGCAGATCAGGCGCGCGTGGCGATCAGCACCGCACGTCGTGGTGCCGGATGGCCTTCACGGGTCAGGCGTGGGTCGTCAGGGTCGAGGAAGTCACTCAGCGAGTGATAGGTCATCCAGTCGGTCGAGCGTTGTTCATCCAGCGTGGTCACCGCTTCATCGACGATGCGCACGTCCTTGAAGCCGGCGCGCTCACACCAGTGGGCCAGCGCCCGGGAGGACGGCAGGAAGTAGACGTTGGGCATCGCGGCGTAGCGCTCGCCGGGCATCAGTACCGTCGTCACGTTACCTTCCACCACCAGGGTCTCCAGCACCAGTTCGCCGCCGGGGCGCAGGGCATCGCGCAGCTGGAAGAGGTGGTCCATCGGCGAGGGGCGATGATAGAGCACCCCCATCGAGAACACGGTGTCGAAGGCGGCCATCTTCGCGGGGACGTCCTCGATGCCCACCGGCAGGAAGTGCAGATTGCGCCCCTGGGGGTGATCCGCGCCGATGAAGTGACGCACGGCATGGAACTGGCAGTAGAAGCGCGGGGAAGGGTCGATCACCAGCGTGAAGGCGGCACCAGCGCCGACCATGCGCCAGCCGTGGTAACCATTGCCGCCCCCGACATCCAGCACGCGACGGTGAGTGAGATCCGACAGATGCGGCGCGAGGCGCTGCCACTTCCAGTCGGAGCGCCATTCGGTATCGATATGGATCTCGTCGAGCTGATAGGGGCCCTTGCGCCACGGCATCATGGCGCGCAGCAGATTCTCGCTCTGGCGTTGCTGCCCCGTGCTCAGGCCTGTCGGAAAGCATGCACCGACACGGTCGGCATCCAGCTGCACCTCGCGCTCGTCAGGTAGCGTCGGCAGCTTCTCCAGTGCCCCATGCCAGGCCTTGAGGTCAGCATGGCGCTTGCGGTCCAGACCCTTGGCCAGTTGCTCGGGCAGGGCGCCCAGCCAGCGGGCGAAGCCGTCACCGACGGCGCCTGGCTCACAGGCAAGCTCGGTGAAGGCGCGGTAAAGATCACGATCGTAGGGGGAAATGCTCATGCGCTGGGTCGGGTCCGTGCAGGCGTAGCGGTCATTCGGCGGCTTTGAAAGCGACCATCGAGGCAAAGTTCAGGTATTGCAGCCAGGTGTGGCTGCGCGCGAAGCCGGCGCGTGCCAGGCGCGCATGGTGAGTGGCGAGACTGTCGGGCTTCATCACGTCCTCCAGCGCTTCGCGTTTCTGCGAGATCTCGAGGTCGGAGTAGCCGTTGGCGCGCTTGAAGTCATGATAGCGCTCGATCAACCAGGCATTCTCGACCGGGTCGTCGCTGATGATCTTCTCGGACAGGATCAACACGCCGCCGGGCTCCAGCGCCGCAAACAGCTTGTCGATCACGGCGTCGCGGTCCTGCGGCGGCAGAAACTGCAGGGTGAAGTTGACCACGATCATGCCGGCAGGCTGGTACTCCAGGGTGCGGATATCGGCTTCACTGACGTTGATGCGATGGTCCGGGAAGGCGTCGGCGAGCTCGCGGCTGGCGCGCTCGACCATCGGCCGGGACAGATCGACGGCTTCGATCTCGATGTCCTGGGCCGCCATCTCACGTGCCAGTGCCATGCTGGCAGCCCCCAGCGAGCAGCCCAGATCATAGACGCGTGCGCCAGGGCGCAGGTGAGCGCGGGCCATCAGCCCCAGCATGGCGATGATCTGACCGTACCCCGGCACCGAACGGCGCAGCATGTCCGGGAAGCAGCTGACGACCTGTTCGTCGAAGGAGAAGCTGGCAACACGGTCAAGGGGTGTCGTAAATATCGCGTCACGGTAAGATGCATCACTCATGGATCAAGGCTTCATCGGGCAGAGGGCCTGGGCGACATGCCATTGGCCGGGGAGCGGCTGGGCTGAGTGCCCTGCTGGGCCCGCCATTCTACGCATTCGAAGTGCCTGACGCACCCGCCGCGGCTTACCGATGATGCCTCCATCAACCGATTTCTGACCGGGCCACGCAGGGCCGGTCGCGACACTTCAAGGAGAGAGGTGGCCATGTCCACTCCATCGTCTGCACGTTCTGCCCGCCGTAACAGTCAGGCCTGGCAGGCCCTCGCGCGTCATCATCAGGAGCAGATGGCCGATGTGCACCTGAAGGACCTGTTCGCCGAGGATGCGGCGCAAGGGCGCGATCGAGTGACGACCTTCACCCGTTCTGCCGCGGGCCTGCGCCTGGATCTCTCCAAGCAGCGTCTCAAGCAGGAGACCCTGGAGCTGCTGCTGGAGCTGGCGCGGGAAACCGGTGTCGAGCAGGGCATCAAGCGTCTGCTGGCCGGTGAGCACGTCAATCGCTCGGAAGATCGCCCGGCCCTGCACGCGGCCCTGCGTCTGCCACGCTCGGCAAGTCTCGAGGTGGATGGCGAGGATGTGGTACCTGCCATCCACGAGAGCCTCGAGCGGCTCGCCGAGATGGTCGAGACCTTCCATAGCGGGCAGTGGCGTGGTGCCACCGGCAAGCCGATCACCGATGTAGTCAATCTGGGGGTCGGTGGCTCGGACCTGGGGCCGCTGATGGTCTCGAGCGCGCTGAGCGATTGCCGTCCCAAGGGCGTCCATGAGGTCGGCGTGCACTTCGCCTCGACCATGGATGGCTCACAGCTGGCGGACTACCTGCAGTCCTTCAGCCCGGAAACCACCTTGTTCATCCTGTCGTCCAAGTCATTCTCCACCATCGACACGCTCTCCAATGCGCGCACCGCGCGTGACTGGCTGAAGTCGCGCCTCGACCCGCAAGGCCGTCTGGAAGGGCTGATCAATCGCCAGCACTTCATCGGCGCATCCGCCAAGCCGGAGAAGATGAGCGAGTGGGGTATCGCACCGGAACATCAGCTGCTGTTCTGGGACTGGGTCGGCGGGCGCTACTCGCTGTGGGGCACCATCGGACTGCCCATCGCGCTCAATGTCGGCATGGACAACTTCCGTCGCCTGCTGGCGGGGGCGCATGAGCTGGATGAGCATTTCCGCACCGCACCGCTGGAAGACAATCTGCCGGTATTGCTGGCGCTGGCGGGTATCTGGAACAACAACTTCCTCGATATTCGCGCCCATTCCATCCTGCCCTACGACGGCCGCCTGGAATACTTCGCAAGCTACCTCGAGCAGCTGGAAATGGAATCCAACGGCAAGTCGGTCACCAACGATGGCGAGATGGTCGATTACTCCACCTGCCCGGTGCTGTGGGGCCAGCTGGGCCCGAACGCCCAGCATGCCTTCTATCAGCTGCTGCATCAGGGCACCCAGGCAGTGGAATGTGACTTCATCGCGCCGATGCGTCGCTATGACCACGTCGAGGACGCCGAGACCCGTGCCCACCTCAAGGCGCAGCACCGTCTGACACTGGCCAACTGCTTTGCCCAGTCGCGCGTGTTGATGCTGGGCGATGACGCGATACCGGGTGACGAGGCCCAGCCGAATCACAAGCGTTATCGTGGCAATCAGCCCTCGACCACCCTGCTGCTGGAAGCGCTGACGCCGGAAACCCTGGGGGCCCTGATCGCGCTTTACGAGCAGAAGGTCTTCGTCCAGGCCACCATCTGGGACATCAATCCGTTCGATCAGTGGGGCGTGGAGCTGGGCAAGCAGATCGCCACCGCGACGGAAGCGACCATGACCACGGGAGAAGGCTTCGAGCAGCTGGACGCTTCCAGTCGTGCCTTGATCGAGTCCGTGTGGGCCGCCCAGGGGCAGGACCCGCGCTGACGGGGGATCACGCAGGCGATCATCCTCTGTTGATTTATACAGTATTCTCGCTATCCTATATGGGAATCAATCGTTTACACTAGACACCTTGCCGCGAACCGAGCGTGAGCCGTTCGGTTCGCGCGTGTCGGGAGCGCTGATGAGCCGTCCCCATTACCCTGCGCAGGCAGGCGTTGTCGTTCCTCCGGTCAGGGGCGTGTTGTACCTGCATGGTTTCAACTCGGCCAGTTGCTCGCCCAAGGCGCAGTTGATGAAGCGTGCGGCCGCCGAATTCGGTCTGCCCTGCGTCGCGCCTGACATCCCACCTCAACCCGCTGCCGGGCAAGCGGTGGTGGAGGAGGCCTACCAGGCGCTCTGCGCGCAGTTGGATCTCGACCCGGCTGACCCTGCCTGTGACGACGCCATCGTGGTGATCGGCAGCTCCATGGGTGGCTTTCTGAGCACCTGGCTTGCCGCGCGTGAGGCTGCGCGACTCGATGGACCCCAGGGCCGCGAGCAGAGCGTATGGCGTCAGGGGCCGCGCACGGTATTGATCAATCCAGCCGTGCGCCCGGTCAGGCTTGTCACGGCATGGCTGGGGTCGACCCACGCCAACCCCTATACCGGCGAGTCCTTCACCGTCACCGAAGCATTCGGGCCGGCGCTGGCCGCACTGGAAGCGATCCCCGTCACGCCGCAGCGCACCCTCGTGCTGCTTGCCACGGCGGACGAGACATTGGACGTCAACGATGCCGCAAGCCTCTATCAGGATTGCCGGCTGATCCTCACGCCGGGAGGGGATCATGGATTTGCCAGACTGGCGGAGTACCTGCCTGCCATCATGGCGCATGCCGGCCATCGTCTGGCCCCGTCGCTTGCGACATCCTTCCACGTCGCACCCTGCTAACGTGTCGAGGACGGTTGGGCGTGCGGGCCGGACAGGAAGATGAATCCGTCATCGGATCGTTCGGCCAGCGGCGACTCTCTTCAGAAAATCAGGCAGAGGCATCGCCATCCGTGATGCGTCTGCCGGACGTCAACACCAAGGACACAAGGCTGCGATGAGTCAGTACAGCGCCAGTTCCATCGAGGTTCTCTCCGGCCTCGAACCGGTCCGCAAGCGGCCCGGCATGTATACCGATACCACTCGGCCCAACCACCTGGTCCAGGAAGTCATCGACAACTCCGTCGATGAGGCGCTGGCGGGTCACGCGAAGGAAGTACGCGTGAAGCTGCTGGAAGACGGCGGTATCGAGGTGGCGGATGATGGTCGTGGCATGCCCACTGACATCCACCCCGAGCATGGTGTGACCGGGATCGAGCTGATCCTCACCAAGCTGCACGCGGGGGGCAAGTTCTCCCAGGACAGCTATCGCTTCTCGGGCGGCCTGCACGGCGTGGGGGTCTCGGTGGTCAACGCCCTGTCGACACGCCTTGAGGTGGAAGTCTGCCGTGAGGGTCTGCGTCAGCGCATTGCCTTCGAGAATGGCGAGAAGGTCGAGGAGCTGAGTCAGATCGGTACCGTCGGCAAGCGCAATACCGGCACTCTGGTGCGTTTCTGGCCGGACGAGAGCTACTTCGACAGTCCGCGTCTGGCGATGGCGCGCCTGCGTCACCTGCTGCGCGCCAAGGCGGTATTGTGCCCGGGGCTCAAGGTCGTGCTGACCGAGACGGATGGCAGCGAGACGGCCTGGCATTATGAGGATGGCCTGCGCGACTATCTGCTCGGCGCCACCGATGGTTTCGAGCGTCTGCCGGAATCGCCGTTCGTCGGTCATTTCGAGGATGAGGAGCATGGCGTCGACTGGGCCATCCAGTGGCTGCCGGAAGGCGGCGAGCTGGTGCAGGAGCCCTACGTCAACCTGATCCCCACGCCGCTGGGCGGCACCCACGTCAATGGCCTGCGTTCCGGCCTGCTCGAGGCGCTCAAGGAATTCTGCGACTACCGCAGTCTGCTGCCGCGTGGCGTCAAGCTGAGTGCGGATGACCTGTGGGAGCGCGCCGCCTTCGTGCTGTCGGTGAAGATGCTCGATCCACAGTTCGCCGGTCAGACCAAGGAGCGGCTGTCCTCGCGCAGCGTCGCGGCCTTCGTCTCCGGGGTGGTCAAGGACGCCTTCTCGCTGTGGCTCAATCATCATGTCGACCAGGCCGAAGCGCTGGCGGAACTGGTGATCTCGGCGGCCCAGCGCCGTCTGAAGAGCGCCAAGAAGGTCGCGCGCAAGAAGGTGACTTCCGGGCCTGCGCTACCGGGCAAGCTCTCGGATTGTTCAAGCTCCGACCCCGCCGACAGTGAGCTGTTTCTGGTCGAGGGTGACTCGGCTGGCGGCAGCGCCAAGCAGGGTCGCAACCGCGAGACCCAGGCGATCCTGCCGCTGCGCGGCAAGATCCTCAATACCTGGGAAGTCGAGTCGCATGACATCTACTCCTCCCAGGAAGTCCACGACATCGCGGTCGCCATCGGGCTGGACCCGGGCTCGGATGATCTCACCAAGCTGCGCTACCACAAGGTCTGCATCCTGGCGGATGCCGACTCCGATGGCCTGCACATCGCCACGCTGCTGTGCGCGCTGTTCGTGCGGCACTTCCCGGCGCTGGTGGATGCCGGGCGCGTCTTCGTCGCCATGCCGCCGCTGTATCGCATCGACCTGGGCAAGGAAGTCCATTACGCCCTGGACGAGAGCGAGAAGGCGCACATCCTCAATCAGCTCGAGAGCAAGCGTGGCACGCCCAACGTGCAGCGCTTCAAGGGGCTGGGTGAGATGAACCCGCTGCAGCTGCGCGAGACCACCATGGCACCGGACACTCGCCGCCTGGTGCAGCTGACACGCAGCGCGGATGACGGCACCCACGAGATGCTCGACATGCTGCTGGCCAAGAAGCGCGCCAGTGATCGCAAGAGCTGGCTCGAGGACTACGGCAACATGGCTGACATCGAGGTCTGATCATCGGTTGAGCTTTCACAGCCATTTGAACTTCGAAAGCCAACTGGGCTTCGAGAGCAGCTGAACTTCGAAAGCCAGACAAGCTGCGCGACAGCATTCTTTCGGGAGCGCCACAGTCAGGCGCTCCCCGGTTTTACGCTCGTAATCAAGGTCAAGTGCCCATGAGCATGGATATCCAGGTCGCGGAGGGTGACGTCGAACGTCTGGCCCTGCGTGACTACACCGAAAAGGCGTACCTCGACTACTCGATGTACGTGATTCTCGACCGCGCCCTGCCGCATGTCGGTGATGGCATGAAGCCGGTACAGCGCCGCATCGTCTACGCCATGCGCGAGCTGTCCCTGACGGCCAACGCCAAGTACAAGAAGTCGGCGCGTACCGTCGGCGATGTGCTGGGCAAGTTCCACCCGCATGGTGACAGCGCCTGTTACGAGGCCATGGTGCTGATGGCGCAGCCGTTCAGCTATCGCTATCCGCTGGTGGATGGACAGGGCAACTGGGGTAGCCAGGATGACCCCAAGTCCTTCGCGGCCATGCGTTACACCGAATCGCGTCTGTCGAAATATTCCGAGGTGCTGCTGTCCGAGCTCTCCCAGGGCACCGTCGACTGGGTGCCCAACTTCGATGGCACCATGAACGAGCCCAAGGTGCTGCCGGCGCGTCTGCCCAATGTGCTGCTCAACGGCACCACCGGCATCGCGGTGGGCATGGCGACCGACATTCCGCCGCACAACGTGCATGAAGTCGTGGCCGCCACACGCCACCTGCTGCGCAACCCGGACTCCGACAGCGATCAGCTGATGGACTTCCTGCCGGCACCGGATTTCCCCACCGAGGCGGAGATCATCACGCCGCGCACCGACCTCGCCAAGCTCTATCGCACCGGTCGTGGCAGCGTGAAGATGCGCGCCCGCTATGTGCTGGAAGAAGGCGATATCGTGATCACGGCGCTGCCGTATCAGGTCTCCGGCGCCAAGGTGATCGAGCAGATCGCCGCCCAGATGCAGGCCAAGAAGCTGCCGATGGTCGCGGACCTGCGCGATGAATCCGACCACGAGAACCCGACGCGCCTGCTGATTCAGCCGCGCTCCAATCGGGTCGATATCGAAGGCCTGATGGCGCACCTGTTCGCCACCACGGATCTCGAGAAGAACGCGCGCGTCAACATGAACGTCATCGACCTCAAGGGTCGCCCGCGCGTGATGGCGCTGCACGAGATGCTGGCCGAGTGGCTGCGTTATCGTCGTGCCACCGTGCGTCGCCGTCTCGAGCATCGTCTGGCCAAGGTCGAGGATCGTCTGCATATCCTCGAGGGGCTGCTGACGGCTTACCTGAATCTCGACGAGGTGATTCGCATCATCCGCGAGGAGGAAGACCCCAAGGCCAGCCTGATCGAGACCTTCCAGCTTTCCGAGCGTCAGGCCGAGGCGATCCTCGAGCTGCGTCTGCGTCACCTGGCGCGTCTTGAAGAGATGAAGCTGCGGGGCGAGCAGGACGAGCTCAAGCGCGAGCGCAAGCACCTCAAGCATCTGCTGGGCAATGACGAGGCCCTGACCGATCTGATCGACAGTGAGCTCGAGCAGGCTGCCACTGACTTCGGCGATGCACGTCGCTCGCCGCTGGTCGAACGCGGCGAGGCCAAGGCGCTGTCGGAAGTCGAGCTGATGGGTGCCGACCCGATCACCGTCGCGCTGTCCGAGAAGGGCTGGATCCGCGCCGCCAAGGGACATGATATCGACCCCGAAGGCCTGTCCTACAAGGCCGGCGACCGCTTCCATCTGGCGGCGCGCGGCAAGACCAATCAGCCGCTGGTGCTGCTGGATGACACCGGGCGCGCCTACACCCTGGCCGCGCACAATCTGCCCAGTGCGCGCGGGCAGGGCGAGCCGATCACCGGGCGCATGAATCCGGCGGCGGGGGCTTCGATGGTCGGGCTGCTGCTCGACGCACCCTCGGCGCGCTATCTGCTGGCCTCCGATGGTGGCTATGGCTTCGTGACCACGCTCGAGCAGCTGACCGGCAAGAACAAGTCCGGCAAGGCCGCGCTGACCTTGCCGCGCGGCTGTGCGGTACTGCCGCCGGTGGCGATCCCCGAGGTGCCTGAGACGGCGCAGGGGGATGCCGCGCCGCTGGAAGTGGCGGTGGTGTCCAACGAAGGGCGTCTGCTGGTCTTCCCGCTCGCCGAGTTGCCGGAAATGTCCAAGGGCAAGGGCAACAAGATGCTGTCGATTCCGGGCGAACGCGCCGCCAATCGTGAGGAATTCGTGCGCTCGCTGGTGGTCGTGCCTGCCGGGGCCACGCTGGTGGTGCACGCCGGCAAGCGCAAGACGCTGCTCAAGGGGGCGGATCTTGACTACTATCGTGGCGAGCGTGGCCGACGCGGCAGCAAGTTGCCCAAGGGCTTCCAGAAGGTCGATCGTCTGGCCGTAGACAGTTGATGATGCCAGTGGCGAGCTGCCCTGGAGGTAACCTCTTGATGATTCATTGCTCAGGAACGATTTTCCGATGACACAACGTATCTTGATCCGCGCCACCGGTGCGGCTCGTCCGGGACAGCTGGCAGGGCTCGGTCAGGCGCTGGCCCGCAGTGGCGCACGTCTGCTGGATATCAATCAGAGCGTGACCTTCGGGCTTGTGTCGCTGGAAGCGCTGGTGGCACTGGAGGCGCAGTCCGAACTGGAAGCGGCGCTGAGTGCTGCCGGGGAACAGCTGGGACTGGATGTGCAGGCCGTGCAGGTCGGCGCCGAGGAATATGCACGCTGGAGCCATCAGCTGGAGCGCCCGCGCTGGATTCTGACGCTGCTGGCGCCGCGACTGCCGGCGGGCATTCTCGCCGAGGTCGGTGGCCTGACGGCGGAATTCGGTATCACCGTCGAGCTGATGCATCGCCTGTCGGGGCGTGAACCGCTGGATGGCGAGTCACCGGCCGAAGGCGCCTGTGTCGAGTGCTGGCTGCGCCTGCCGGAGCACGAGACCGACATCAATGCGCTGCGCGAGAAGGCGCTGGCGCTGGGCGCGCTGCATGGTGTCGATATCGCGATCCAGGAAGACGATATCTGGCGTCGTCATCGCCGCCTGATCTGCTTCGACATGGATTCGACCCTGATCAAGACCGAGGTGATCGATGAGCTGGCGCGTCGTCATGGTGTCGGCGAGGAAGTCTCGCAAGTCACCGAGCGTGCCATGCGCGGTGAGCTGGACTTCCAGGAAAGCTTCCGTGAGCGAATGAGCAAGCTCAAGGGGCTGGACGAGTCGGTGCTGGCGGAGATCGCCGCCAACCTGCCGCTGATGGATGGGGTCGAGCGTCTGATGGCCAATCTCAAGGCGCTGGGCTATCGCACCGCGATTCTCTCCGGTGGCTTCACCTACTTCGCGCGTCACCTCCAGCAGCTGCTGGGCTTCGATGAGATCCACGCCAACGAGCTGGTGATCGTCGATGGCAAGGTGACCGGTGAGGTGCGTGAGCCTATCGTCGATGCCGAGCGCAAGGCGCTGCTGCTGCGCGAGATCGCCGAGCGTCACGGCCTGCGCATGGAGCAGACCATCGCCGTCGGGGATGGTGCCAACGACCTCAAGATGCTTGCTGAAGCGGGGCTGGGCATCGCCTTCCGCGCCAAGCCGCTGGTACGTGAACAGGCGCGTCAGTCGATCTCGACGCTGGGGCTTGATGCCGTGCTCTATCTGATGGGCTACCGCCAGCAGGACCTCAAGCACTGAGTCTGCAGTGAGTGCCTGACGGTGCCTCATCGAAAACGCCCTCACCGCGGTTGCGGTGGGGGCGTTTCGATGCTCGGGGCGGATGGGACGGGGTCTAGTCCCAAAGCAGCAGGGTGGTTTTGTGCACGGTGACTAGACTGGTGACAGGCGCCGACGACTCGGAGTCTGTCTGTTGTCGCCCTCCCAAAACGCCATTCGCCACGCCGTCAGGAGTTTGCCCATGCCGTCACCCTATGACGATGAACTGCACCTGCTGTGTCTGTTCCCGCATGACGCCGCCCTCAAGGGCTTGAAGATTCGCCACGATGCCAGTCCTGACATGGTCGCTGCGGCAGAACGTCTGCACGCCAAGGGCCTGACCACGCTGCCCGATGGTGGCTATCTGACCTCCGTGGGTCGTGAGGCTGCCGAGCATGCCCATCGTCTGAACGATCTGCTGCACGTCCCCCAGGCCATGACAGGAACCTGAACACCGCGCATGAGCCCCGGATACGGCGATATCCGGGGACAGGTGCAATAACGCAAGACGCCCCGCGGCAGCCTGCCGGCGGGGCGTCTTGCGTTATTGCCTGAGGGGTCAGGCCTTGTGCTTGCGGTAGGTCGCGCGCGTGATCTCGACGATCTCCACGCTGACCTCGCGAGCGGCCTCGCAGTGCGGCTTGAGGGCTTCCATCAGGATGTCCGCCAGACGCGACTTGTCGTCATCGCTTCGGCCTTCCAGCTGATGGCAGTGAAGGTTGACGAAGCCATGCTTGTGCGCCAGCGGTGCCTGATTGCCCGCCAGGCGCCAGTGACGCCAGCTTTCCGCGCGCACCTTGATGTCGCTTTCCTTGAACAGGCCGCTTTGCATGGCGGCGGCATGCAGGTCATCCATGATCGCGTCCATGTCGAGGCTGGGGGCCAGACTGTCGGCATAATCAATGACGAGATGAGGCATGTGATGGGCTCCTTGAGCGTGGCCACGCCTCTTGGGGCGTGTGCCGATGGTGATGATGGCCAGCGATTCTAGCGAAATGGGGCCGCGATGGTAGCAGATTTTCGCAAGCGCACCGCGCATAGCGCAGTGCTGACCTCAAGGTCTGATCTCATCGGTGGATTTCATCGGTGGATTTCAGCTGCGGGCAATCAGCGTGGCTCTCGTCGGGTCCGGATGGTCATCATGGCCGACAGTCTGGGCGTGGTCTGCAAGGTGGCCCGGGGAGTGAGCACCACTCAGGGGCGTCTTGGAGCGGCGCCCGGGGATCTCGCGCACCAGACGTGGCATCAGGAAGCCGGGCAGATGCTCCAGCAGTGCCTCCATCAGGGCGCAGGCGTCTTCATCGCTGATCGCGAAGTGGGCGGCCCCCTGGACGGGGTCGAAGGCATGCAGGTAGTAGGGCAGAACCCCGCACTCGAACAGTCGCTCGGCGAGGGCCGTCTGCGTTTCCACCGAGTCATTGACGCCGCGCAGGATGACGCTCTGGTTGAGCAGGGTGACCCCGGCTGCCTTGAGGCGTGTCATGGCCGCGGCGACCTCCGTGTCCAGCTCGTTGGCGTGGTTGCTGTGGATGACCAGCACCTTCTGCAGTCGCGTCGCCTTCAGCCAGTCCAGCAGCTCGGCATTGACGCGATCCGGTATCACCACCGGCAGGCGGGTGTGGATACGCAGACGCTTGAGATGCGGTATCTCGCCCAATGATTCCACCAGCCAGGCCAGTCGCCTGTCGGGAGACACGAGCGGGTCGCCACCCGAGAGGATGACCTCGTGGATGCGCTCATCGGCGCGCAGGTAGTCGAGAATGTCCTGCCATTGCGCGCGGCTGGGCTGGTGGTCTTCATAGGGAAAATGGCGCCGGAAACAATAGCGGCAATTGATCGCACAGCCACCGCTGGCCATCAGCAGCACCCGGTTGGTGTACTTGTGGATCAGCCCCGGGAGCGGGGTGTGCTCCGCTTCTTCCAGCGGGTCGGTGACATAGCCGTCGAGCACGTCCGTCTCGCTGTCCAGTGGCAACACCTGACGCAGCAGCGGGTCATTCGGGTCTTGGGGGCGGATGCGACTGGCATAGGCCTCGGGAACGCGGATCGAGAACAGGGCATGGCCGTCGCTGGCGCCGGGAAGCCATTCGTGATCCAGTCCCAGTCGGTCCAGCAGCGCCTCGGGAGAGCGAATGACGTCGCGCAGCTGTGCACGCCAGTCATCGCGCGGGCTCGAGTGGAGTGCGAGGGGCGTCACATCGCGACTTTCGCACGTCTCATGCGTGATGGTATGCAAGGATGGCGAGGTTCGGGTTATCATGCGCATCACTTCTTAGTCATGGTTGCTGCCCGTGAGGCGGCAATCTGGAATTCATGGCGGGCAAGACCCGTTAACGAGTCGAGAGCGAGCAAGATGGCCAATTATTCTACCAACGAATTCAAGTCCGGTCTGAAAGTGATGCTGGACAATGACCCCTGTGCCATCGTTGACAATGAGCTGGTCAAGCCGGGCAAGGGGCAGGCCTTCAATCGCGTCAAGCTGCGCAACCTGAAGACCGGTCGTGTGTGGGAGCGGACGTTCAAGTCCGGTGAGAGCATCGAAGCTGCCGACGTCATGGAAGTCGACATGGAATACCTCTACACCGACGGGGAAATGTGGCACTTCATGCGTACCGATGGCTCCTTCGAGCAGTATGCCGTCGATGGCAAGGCGCTGGGCGACAACATCAAGTGGCTGAAAGAGCAGGTCGTCTACACCATCACGCTGTGGAATGACAACGCGATCGCGGTGACTCCGCCGAACTTCATCGAGCTGGAAGTCGTCGAGACGGATCCGGGCCTCAAGGGCGACACCGCCAACGGTGGCTCCAAGCCGGCAACGCTGTCTTCCGGTGCCGTGGTGCGTGTCCCGCTGTTCATCAACCAGGGCGAAGTGCTCAAGGTCGATACGCGCAGCGCCGAGTACGTCTCGCGCGCCTGAGCCTTTTCGCTCACGTCGTGACCCCTCTGATGCCTCGCCTCGTGCGGGGCATCATCGTTTGTGCCGGTCAATCCTGCAGGCTGGCCACTGTCCCTTGCTGATCCACTCGTCGAGCTCGCCATGTCAGACGTCGATATTTCCTCTGATTCTCCCCAGACTCCCTTGCCGCAAGACTGGGCGCCCACCGCGACGCGAGAGCGCCTCGTGCAGCGCGCACGACTGATCAATGAGGTGCGGGCCTTCTTCGCCGAGCGTGAGGTGCTGGAGGTGGAGACGCCGGTGCTGGGGCAGGCCGGCTCGACCGACGTGGGGCTGGCCTCGTTGTCATCGTCGTTGCAACTGCCCGGTGAGCGTGAACGGGTGCCGATGTGGCTGCAGACCTCGCCGGAATTCCACATGAAGCGTCTGCTGGCGGCCGGCAGCGGGCCGATCTTCCAGATCGCGCGCGCCTTCCGCGATGGTGAGGTCAGTCGTCGCCACAATCCGGAGTTCTGCATGCTGGAGTGGTATCGCCCCGGCATGAGTCTCGAGGGCCTGAGGGAAGAAACCTGTGAGCTGATCCAGCGCGTGATGGCGCTCGGGGCGCAGCTGACCGGCAAGTCGTCGCTGCTGGACACCTCTGATGCATCAGACGCCTCAGGAGCTGGTCCTGCCGTCACGGCCTACCGTGATCTCTTCCGGCGAGTGCTGTCACTGGACCCGTTCAGTGCCTCTCTGGACGAGGTGCGCGCGGCATGCGGGCGTGAGTGCGCTGTCGATGCCAGTGACTGGTCCCATGAGTCCTGCCTGGATGCGCTGATGAGTCTGGTGATCGAGCCGACATTGGGACAGGGCGCCGTGGAGCTGGTGACGGACTATCCCGCGGCTCAGGCGGCGCTGGCACGCAAGCATCGGGATGCTGAAGGGGATTGGGTGGCCTCGCGTTTCGAGGCGTATGTCGCAGGGATCGAGTTGGCCAACGGTTACGATGAGCTGACCGATGCCGCCGAACAGGCATCGCGCTTCGCGGCTGACAATGCCGAGCGTCATGCGGCAGGCCTGCCGCAGGTCGCGGCAGACCAGCGCCTGGTGGCCGCCTTGCACGCCGGGATGCCGGCAGGCAGTGGTGTGGCGCTGGGGCTGGATCGTCTGATCATGCTGGCACTGGGTGAGCGTGATATTGCCGCAGTGGTTGCCTTTCCGGCAGCACGTGCTTGAGGTGTCACGTTGCTCGCAAGCAATTGCGTTTATCTTTGACACGCTAGGGACATCTGAGTCGTCTAGACTGCAGGTATCAGACAGGGAGTCTGATGTCGTCATACCGGCGTCGTAGCGGGGCAGACATTCCCTCTGGGTACCTGCTCCATCGATCGGCACGGGGTGAGGCGATTCACATGACCGAGGGAGTGGCTGTCGGGCGCCTTTCATCGGGCATGGTGACAAGGTGTCGACAGGGGTCTCGCATGAGCTTCTCGGAGCCGCTCATGAGAGATTCCGGCAGTAGAGCCTCAAGAGAACTACGCCATTCAGGGAGGAAGACTCGCAGTTGGACGAACAGGCATGTCCAGGTACGTTGGCGAGATGCTGACGTGCAAGGATGCCAGAGGGGGCCGGTTGATACTGGTGCCTCAGTTGAAAAGGGAAGCCTGGCGGCTTCCCTTTTTTATGTGTCATCCATTGCCTTCGGCAGCGCTCCTGCCTGTCATTCGCTGGCTGGCGCGAAGTTTTTTTCATCGCCGAGGGCCGACTCGTCAACGACCTGCGACTCGCAGGAGGCTGGCCGCATGCCGAGTGACTGCCCCATGCTGACCTTCTGGCCCGGCATCAGGGTGTCATCGAACTCGACGCTGTCCGGGAAGCACATCACCACGGTGGAGCCGAGCTGGAAGCGACCCATCTCGGCGCCCCGTGCCAGCTCGATGAGTTGATCGAAGCGGGTCGTCTCGACATCGCCGGACAGTGGCGTGACCTGGCCGCTCCACACGGTCTTGATCGCCGCGACGATCATCGCGCCGACCAGCACCATGGCCATCGGGCCGTGTTCGGTCTCGAAGATGCAGACCAGGCGCTCATTGCGGGCGAAGAGGCCCGGCACATGCGTGGCGGTGGCTTCATTGACCGAGAACAGGCGTCCCGGCACGTAGGCCATCTCCACCAGGCGGCCCGCCAGGGGCATGTGGACGCGGTGATAGTCCTTCGGTGACAGATAGACGGTAGCGAAGCGGCCATTGCGGAAGGGGGTGGCACGCTCCTCGCTGCCACCCAGCAGCTGGGTCAGCGAGAAGGCCTGACCCTTGGCCTGCACCAGGGTGCCGTGGCTGATGGCCCCGAACTGCGACAGCACACCATCGGCAGGCGAGACGAGTCCTTCCTCGATGGGGCGGGCCTCTTGCTTGAGGGCGCGGGTGAAGAAGTCGTTGAAGCAGGCGTAGGCGCGCGGATTCTCCTCGAGCGCCTCGTTCATGTTGACGTCGTAGGCCTTGATGAAACGTTCGATGAAGGTGTTCTTGACCCACGGGTTCTCGCAGGCGGCGATGCGCCCGATGAGGCGTGAGATCAGGTGCTGGGGTAACGGGTATTGGCTCAGAGAGAACAGCTTGGCACGATCCACGATGTTGATCCTTGCAGAAAAGAGAAGCCCGCCCCGAAGGGCGGGCGCTGACCAACGAGATGGCGGCCAGCAGGCTGGCAGCACCTTAGCCCATCGTCATTGGCCGCTCAAGCGCGGGGGCAGGCAGGGGCAGCAGCGAGCCCCCTCCAGCCGCTCAGCGTTCTATCGGCGTGTCCTCGCGATTGCCCCATTCCTTCCAGGAACCGGGATAGGCGCGAATGTCCTCGAACCCCAGTGCACGCCCCACCAGCCAGGTCAGGCCTGAGCGGTGGTGGCTCTGGCAGTGCGTCACCACATGCTGCTCGGGACTGATGCCCCGCGCGCCCAGCTCGGTGATCAGCTCGGCATAGTCACGAATGCGCAGGTCGCGCTCGCGGTCCATGGCCTCGGTCCACTCGAAGTGCACGGCGCCGGGGATATGGCCAAGGCGCGCGTTCTGGCCTTTTTCTCCGCGATACTCCTCCAGTGAACGGGCATCCCACACCACGACCTTCTCCTCGGGGGCCTCGGCGGACAGGCGCTCGAGAATGTCCTCGCGGGTCGCCATCACGCTGGTATCGACATAGGCGGCGTGATATTCACTGGCCTGCCATACGCTGGCAGCCTCACTCAGGGCAAGTCCTTCACCCTGCCAGGCATGCAGACCGCCGTTGAGATAACTGAAGCGCGTGTGGCCCAGCAGCGCGAGGGTCCACAGCAGACGACCTGCCCAGCCACCGCCTTCGTCGTCATAGGCGACGACATGGCTGTCCCGCGTGATGCCCAGCTCGGACATGATGTCGGACAGCGCCTGTGGGCTCGGCACGCCGGGGATCTCGTCCTCGTTGCTGCCGACCAGGCGCTTGAAGTCGAGCAGGCGTGCACCGGGCACATGACTGGCATGACTCTCGGCCTTGAGCGGAACATCGACGATCACGATGTCCGGGTGGTCAAGCAGCGGCAGCAGCTGCGCAGGCTCGACGATCAAGGGCAGCAGGTTCTGCTCGGAGCTGAACGAGGCGGAGGCCGTCGGGTCGCAAGACGTTGACTGGGAAGAGGAGGGTGACATGGCGTGGTCCTTGCTTCATCGATGGGGATGATCCTTGTGAGCATCATGGCATGCTGGCGGCCAGTGGCGTCAAGTCGCGGCTTGCGGGGCAGATGGCGGACGCCAGGCGGGAGATGGCAGGCACTGCCATGCGCCGCTGCAGCGGTTCTGGCGAGAAACGCTCAATTCGTGCTGACTTTGCGTCTATAATGCTGCCCGTCACATGCCGGGCGAAGAATGTGACGCGCAAGTGGTGGCGAGCGCTGGTCGTCATGCACAGCGTCATGCACGGAGACGGTGCGTCATTCGCAGTGCCTTGCGCTGGTGCCATGCTCTGGCGCATCAGTGCCTTGCGCTGCGGCGTCTGTCCGTCCCTGCCTGTCAGGGACGAATCGCCACATCCGGCAGTGTCCTGCAAAGCGCACAGCCTCTGAAACGCCTGCAGTGAAATCCGTCTTGTCTCCAACCAATCGCGACCTAGTCCACGGGAGTCTCACCTTGTTCGAGCGCCTCTTTTCACTTCGCGCCGAAGGCACCACGACGCGCACGGAAGTGCTGGCAGGCATTGCCACCTTCCTGGCTTCGATGTACATCATCGTGGTCAATCCCGGCATCCTGTCCGCTACGGGCATGCCGTTCAGTGCCGCACTGACCGCCACCGTGCTGGTCAGCTTCTTCGGCAGCCTGATGATGGGACTGTACGCCCGCAATCCGATCCTGGTGGCACCGGGGATGGGCATCAATGCCCTGTTCGCCTACACCATGGTGCTGGGGACCGGCATGCGCTGGGAGGTCGCGCTGGGGTGCGTCTTCTGGGCGGGTGTCATCTTCGCCATCCTGGCGCTGTTCAACGTGCGACGTCTGGTCATCGATGCGATTCCCGCTCAGCTGCGCTATGCGATTGCCTGCGGTATCGGCCTGTTCATCACCCTGATCGGGCTGGTGAATGCCAAGCTGATCGTGTCCAACCCCGTCACCGTGGTCAGCGTCGCCCCCATGACGCCCTCGCTGGTGATCTTCATGATCGGGCTGGCGCTGACGGCGGTTCTGGTCGCCAGACGTATCCATGGCGCCTTGATCATCGGCATCGTGGCGACCACCCTGATGGCGGCCACCATCGGCCGTCTGTGGGGGGACGGGACTGCCTACTTCCCGCCCGAGATCGCGCAGCCGACGCTGGTCAACTTCACCGGCATCTTCGCGGCACCTGATTTCAGCGGCCTGCTGGCACTGGATTTCATGGGCTCGCTGAAGATCGCCTACGTGCCCTTCATCTTCGTCATCCTGTTCACGGTGTTCTTCGATGCCCTGTCCACCTTCATGGCGGTCGCTGAGGCGGGCAATCTGAAGGATGAGAATGGTGACCCGCGCAACATCCGTCGCTCGATGATGGTCGATGCCTTCTCGGCGCTGGTCTCCGCACCGCTGGGCACCAGCCCTGCCAACGCCTATATCGAATCGGCGGCCGGTATCAGCCAGGGTGGGCGCACCGGTCTCGTCGCCGTGGTCGTGGCACTGTGCTTCCTGCCGTTCCTGTTCCTGGCGCCGTTGCTGTCGCTGGTGCCTGCCATCGCCACCGCGCCGGCGCTGATTCTGGTCGGCGTGTTCATGATGGAGCCGATTCGCAAGATTCACTGGCACCAGTTCGATGATGCGATTCCGGCCTTCATCGCCATGGTGATGATCCCGCTGACCTACTCCATCACCCACGGGATCGTGTTCGGCTTCCTGAGCTTCGTGATCATCAAGCTGGGGGTCGGCAAGGCGCGGGAGATTCGCCCGACCATGTGGGTGCTGTTCGCGCTGTCGATCCTGCTGTTGCTGGAAGGCTGAGGGGACGCGATTGCGTCAGACGCCTTCTCTCGGGCGAGAACGAAAAAATCCCGCCAGTCTCGGACTGGCGGGATTTTTTGTGGCCGATGAGGTAGCGCGATCAGGCGATCATCCAGCCCAGGAAGGTCAGTCCGAGGAACACCAGCAGGATGCCGCCGATGATCGAACCTCTGAGCAGTGACGTGACGCCCTTGAACAGCAGATACAGCCCGAACACCAGGCCCAGCAGACTGAAGAGGGAGGTGCTCATGCCCAGCTCACCGGCCAGACCACTGAAGAAGCCCTTGAGGGCGTCGTCGAAATTGGCGAAGAAGCCGCTCAGGCCCTCCACGATGAAGCGGATGGCGGCGCCAAGCTGAGTGCCGATCCAGTTGAAGAAGTCTTCCATTGCGCACGGTATCCGGACAGAAAAGAGGCCACAGTGTGCCATGAATGCGGCGTGGATGCTGTCGTGCTGTTGCACTGCGTCATGTGGGCCCGAGCGTCACTCCTCACTCACCTGCTCACTTTTACTCTCACTCCAAGTCCCACTCCTACTCCTGCAGCATCAGGTGTCCAGGTACCTGGCGGTGAAATCGTCGATCCCCATGGGCTTGTCCATCAGGTAGCCCTGCAGGGCGTCGCAGCCCATCTCCAGCAGCAGCTCTCGCTGTCTGGAGGTCTCAACGCCTTCCGCCACCACGCACATGCCCAGTTCATGCCCCAGCTGCACCATGAAGTTCACCATCCGGCGGTTCATCTCGTCGTTCTCGAGATCATTGACGAAGCTGCGATCCACCTTGAGCTCATCGAAGGGCAGGTGCTTGATGTAGGTCAGCGAGGAGAAGCCGGTGCCGAAATCATCCAGTGACAGCCGCAGTCCCAGCGAGCGCAATTCATGCATGCGTGCCACCGTGGCTGGCATGTCGGTCGCGAAGACATTCTCGGTCAGTTCCAGTTGCAGGTATTCAGGGGAGAGGGTGTGCTGGCCGAGCGTTCTGGCGACATTGCTGACGTAGTGCGGTGATTCCAGCTGTTTGACGCTGACATTGACAGATAGATAGAGCTCGGCGAAACCGGTGCCGTTCTGCCAGCCCGCCAGCAGCCTGCAGGCCTGTTCCAGTACCCAGTCGCCGAGGCTGTCGATCAGCTGGCTCTTCTCGGCCAGCGGGATGAATTCATAGGGGGAGATGTTGCCGAACCGAGGATGTCGCCAGCGCAACAGGCATTCAGCGCCGACCAGCTTGAGCCCTCTGTCGAATTGCGGCTGAAGCTCCATGTAAAGCTCTTCGTGCTCGATGGCGCGACGCAGGTCATTTTCCAGCTGCACGGCCCGCTCAAGCTCCACGCGCATGCTGGGGTCGAAGCGCACGGTCTGGTTGCGTCCGGCTTCTTTGGCGCGATACATCGCGATATCGGCGCGGCGGATGAGCTCCTCCGCACTCAGGGCGCGATCATGGAACATGATGCTGCCCAGACTGGCCGAGCTGTGATGATCCAGTGGCTGCGACTGCGGGTCGGAGAGCGTATAGGGCTGGTTGAGCGCCTGCTGCAGACGCTCCATCAGCTCATCCAGCTCACGACAGGCTGCCTGCGGGTCATGGCTCAAGGGCTGTACCAGGATGACGAACTCGTCCCCGCCAAAGCGCGCGACAAGATCCGTCTCCCGCACCTGGCCGGTCAGGCGGTGGGCCACTTCGATCAACAGATGGTCGCCGGTGGTATGCCCCAGCAGGTCATTGATCTTCTTGAAGTGATCCAGGTCGATGAAGATGAGCGCCCCGTGAGTGTCTCTGGCGTCTGTGATGATGATCGCCTGCTGCAGCGCATCAATCAGCGTGGCGCGATTGGCCAGCTTGGTAAGAGGGTCGAAGCGACTGTGCTGATGCAGCAGGGCTTCTGATTCGACGATGCGCGTGATGTCGGTGATGGAACCGATCATGCGCAGGGGAGTGCCGTCGTGATCACGTTCGATCACGTCCCCCTTGTCGATGACCCAGACGACATTCCCGTCCCGTGTCAGCATGCGATGGCGATGGTAGTAGGGTGTTCCGCCTTCCAGGCAGTCCTGGATGGCGACCATGACTTCCGGCGTGTCCTCGGGATGCAGCAGGCTGGCGAATTCCTCGAGGCTGTTGTGCAGCTCGTCGTGGGGGACGTTCAGGATCTCGGACCAGCGCCGATTGTGCGTCACGGAGCTGTTGGTGATGTTCCAGTCCCAGAAGCCTTCCAGCGAGGTGTCATAGATATGATCGATATGACGGCTCTTGCGCTCATGCTCACGGACTTCCGCAGTGATGTTGTGCGCCAGCACGGCGACCAGCGGCTTGCCATGAATGTCATGGAAGGGCTGCTTGATGGAGCGGAAATGATTGATCTCGCCGGTGGTGCCGTCGGTGGCATCCTCGAAGACCTGCTCACGCTCGAACTTGCTGAGCACCTGCTCCACGCTGCGGCGGAAGAAGCGGCTCTGCTCGGTATTGCCGGTGTAATGACTGTCGTCGCGTCCGATGATGTCTTCGAGCGTGGTGCCGTAGAAGTCGGTCAGGGTGCGATTGGCGAAGCGAAACAGCCCCTTGGCATCCTTGATGAACAGGATGTCGGGATGGGTATCGACCAGCGTGCGCAGCAGATGGTTCTCGGCTTGCAGCGCCTCGAGACGTGACGACATGGCCTGCAGTCGTGCATGCAGGCTGTCGTCGTCAGACGCTAGGGTCTCGGTGGAGACTTCTGAATGCGAAGGGTGGCGTCCCTCGGCATCGGAAGGTGCGGCCATGGCGGGTTCCCGGAGCGATGGAGATAGCCTCCAGTCTACGTTGCCGCTCGGTTGAATAGGCAGGGAGGCGGGGTCCTCGCTCAGTCAACGTTCACGCCTGCCGGCCACGCATGGTCAAGCCCCCCGATAACGTCTGATGTTCTGATGTGTTAGAGGTCTACCTTGTCCTTGTACTCGCAGAGGTCCTCGATCACGCAGCTGCCGCAGCGTGGTTTGCGTGCCACGCAGGTGTAGCGGCCATGCAGGATCAGCCAGTGATGGGCGTCGACCAGAAACTCCTTCGGTACATGGCGCATCAGCTTGTGCTCGACCTCCAGCACGTTCTTGCCCGGCGCGATTCGCGTGCGATTGGAGACGCGGAAGATGTGCGTGTCCACCGCCATGGTCGGCTGACCGAAGGCGGTGTTGAGCACCACGTTGGCGGTCTTGCGGCCCACGCCGGGCAACGCTTCCAGTGCCTCGCGGGTCTGCGGCACCTCACTTCCATGCTGCTCGATCAGCATGCGGCAGGTCTTGATGACGTTCTCGGCCTTGGTATTGAAAAGCCCGATCGTCTTGATGTACTCCTTCAGTCCCTCGACGCCCAGCGCCAGAATGCTCTCCGGGGTATTGGCGACCGGATACAGCCTGGCGGTGGCCTTGTTGACGCCCACATCCGTGGCCTGCGCCGAGAGCAGGACCGCGATCAACAGCTCGAAGGGCGTCGACCACTCAAGCTCCGTGCGTGGCTCTGGATTCTCGTTGCGCAGGCGGGTGAAGATCTCGAGACGTTTCTGGGCGTTCATGGCAGCTCGGTGTCAGGTCGGCGAGGTTCGGTCAGTGTCTGTCTGGAGGAACGCAGCTGGCCTCCAGACAGGGAAAGGCAGACAGGGGAAACAGACAGAATAAAGCAGGCAGGCCTGGGCTCAGGCCCACGTATCAGGAAATCGTGCCGGTGACGCGCACGCGACGCGAGGCCTTGGGCGCATCCACGGCTGCTGCCTTGCGGCGCTGCTCGAGGCGCTCATCGATGGTCTTCTTGCCCGCGATGATCAGTCCCATGCAGAAGAAGGCGCCGGGCGGCAGCACCAGGAACAGGAAGGAGTAGTCCGGGAACAGCGTCAGCTTCCAGTCTGCGGCCACCGGCCCGAGCAGCAGCTCCATGCCCGCAAACAGCGTGCCCTGACCGAACAGCTCGCGCATGCCGCCCAGCAGTACCAGCACGGCCATGAAGCCCAGCCCCATCATCAGCCCATCGGTGGCCGCCGGCAGCACCGGGTGCTTGGCGGCGAAGGCATCGGCACGCCCGAGAATCGCGCAGTTGGTGACGATCAGCGGAATGAAGATGCCCAGAATCTGGTAGAGCTCATAGGTATACGCTTTCATCAACAGCTCAGCGCAGGTCACGAAGGAGGCGATGATCATCACGAAGGCCGGCAGGCGTACCGCCGACGGCACCAGATTGCGGATCAGTGATACCGCCACGTTGGAGCCGATCAACACCAGCAGGGTGGCGAGTCCCAGGCCGATGGCATTGACGACGCTGGCGGTGACGGCCAGCAGCGGACACAGGCCCAGCAGCTGTACCAGCGCCGGGTTGTTGTCCCACAGGCCGTCGCGGCTGATCTTGCCAAGTGAGATATCACTCATGAGGTTCATCTCCGCCGTATTCAGAAGTCGCTGATGGCGCAAGCGTGCCGTCAGCGGAGGGAGCGTGTGCGGTGTCCTGTGCCTTGGCGGCGCGGCGTGTCGCGGTCAGCGTCTCGCTGTCGCCGGCCAGCAGCGCCGTGCGATGCGCCATGAAGTAGATCAGAGCCTGACGCACGGCCCCCACGACCGCACGCGGGGTGATGGTCGCGCCGGTGAACTGGTCGAAGTCTCCGCCATCCTTCTGCACCTTCCACTCCACCGAGCTGAGCGTCTGGTCGTCGAACTCATGGATCCATCCGGACTTGCGGGCTTCGATCTTGTCGCCCAGCCCCGGGGTCTCGGTGTGCTTGACGGCGCGCACGCCGGCCACGCTGCCATCTGCCCGGATACCGACCAGCAGGCGGATATCGCCGCTGTAACCTTTGCCTGTGACCACCGGCAGCAGCACCGCGACGGTCTTGCCATCCCGAGTGGCGCGCCAGCCGGTGTCGGCGCTTTCCAGTCCCAGCACCTGGGAGGGCGGCAGGACGAAGGCATCGTCGAGCAGGTCATTGTCGTGCAGTGACGGCGGGATGATCTCGGCAAGCGCGGCGCTCTGGGCGGCACGCTCGTTGTCCGCGATGGTGTCGGCGGTGGTCATCTGGGTGACGGCCACCACGCCGGCGGTGACGATGGCGAACACCGCCAGGCCCGAGGCTGCTCGCGCGATGTTGTGCTTCAGGCCTCGCGCGGCCTGGGCTTGCTGTTCCGGCTGATCCGGCGTCAGGCTCATGCCTTGTCCTCCAGCTTGATGCCGCGACGGGCCTTCTTGTGGCCATAGCTGCGGGGCTGCGTGTAGTAATCGATGAACGGTACGCTGAAGTTCATCAGCAGCACCGCAAAGGCGATGGCATCCGGATAGGCACCGAAGGTGCGAATCAGATAGATCAGCACGCCGATACCCGCGCCGTAGTAGAGCTTGCCCTTGTTGGAGGTCGCCGCCGTGACGGGGTCGGTGGCGATGAAGAAGGCACCGAAGATCGCCGCGCCGCATAGCAGGTGGAACAGCGGGCTGGCATGCTGATCGCCCTCCATCAAGAAGAAGATGCCCGAGATCACGCTCAGGCTGCCCAGCATCGCCACCGGGATATGCCAGGTGATCAGGCGACGTGCCAGCAGCACCAGGCCGCCGAGGCCCCAGGCGATGGCGGTCTGCTGCCAGGCCAGCAGGTTGGCGGCGGGCAGCAGGCTCGGGTCGGCCCAGAACTCGCTGCTGGAAAGCTCGCCCTTGTTGCGGAAGGCGTCCAGCGGTGTGGCACCGGTCAGGGCATCCGGCGTGGCGATCATGCCGAAGAACTGCCTGAGGCTGTCGGCGAAGCCGAGCGTGAAGCCATCGGGGGCCGACCAGCGTGACATCTCGACCGGGAAAGAGATCAGCAGCAGCGCATAGGCGACCATCGCCGGATTGAACGGATTCTGGCCCAGGCCGCCGTAGAGCTGCTTGGCGACCACGATGGCCGCGACCACGCCGGTCAGTACCAGCCACCAGGGGGCCAGCGGCGGCAGCGAGACGGCCAGCAGCACGCAGGTGACGAGCGCCGAGTTGTCCTTGAGGAAGAAGCTGACCGGCCGTCCGCGCAGCTTGAGCAACAGCGCCTCGAGCGCGATGCCGGTCAGGCAGGCGAAGACGAGATTGAACAGCACGCCCCAGCCATAGTGCCAGCAGAGTACGGCGATGCCCGGCAGCGTGGCAGCCAGCACCCAGGCCATCACGCGCGAGGTGGCGGTGGGGCCGTGGGCATGGGGAGAGCTTGCGTGCATCAGGCTCATGAGGCGTTCAGATCCTTGCGGTAAATGGACAATGACGTGTGGCGTGCGGTGCAGCGGCCTGCCAAGGGGGCGGTGAAGGAACGCGCGTCACTCATTGCGCGTCCACCAGTGCCTGTACCTCGGCCAGCGACTCGCGGGCGTGTTCCAGATTGCGGCGCGTACGGTCGACCTTGGTGGCCAGTCGCTGGCGGCTTTCATCATCCGCCTCGCTCAGTGCCGCCTCTGCCTTGCGATGGGCCGCCTCGGCCGCCTTGACCGCGATGGTGACCTGCTTGTGACGCTTGGCGAGGTTCTCGGCGCGCGATGCCTCGATCTCGGCCTGGGAGAGCGTCACGTTGCTGGCCATGCTGCCACGACCCACCGACCCCGCGGCAGCCTTGGGGGCCTCGGGAATCAATTCACCCGCGCCCTTGGCGGCAGGCGGCGCGCCAGTGCCCTCAGCTTGCGCGCTGGTCAGGCGAACCTCGGCGGCGCGCAGGTTTTCCTGTGCGGTGGCCAGCAGGGTCTGCAGGTCCTCGATATCGCCTTCACCGCTTTCGCTGGCGCGGGCCAGCGCCTTCTCGGCCTTCTTGACCGCGATATTGGCCGCGGCACGCGCCGTCTTGAGCGCCTTGAGATCGGCAGCCGAAGCTGCGGCAGCCGGCGCTGCGGCTGCAGGGACAGCCGCGCCTGTCGAGGAAGTGCTGGCTGGCGCAGGGGCAGCTGGCTCGCTGGCGTCGCTGGCGGCCTTGAGGTCGGCTTCGGCCTTGGCAAGTCGCGCCCTGGCATCTGTCACGCTGGCCTCCAGCGCCGCGATGTCACCCTCACCGCTATCCTGTGCCGTCTTGAGGGCCTTCTCGGCCTTCTTGACGGCGATATTGGCGGCGGCACGCGCCGTCTTGAGGGCCTTGAGATCGGCTGCCGGGGCAGCGGCGCCTGTCGTGGAGGTGCTTGCCGCCGCAGGGGCAGCTGACTCGCTGGTCTCGCTGGCGGCCTTGAGGTCGGCTTCGGCCTTGGCCAGTCGGGCCCTGGCGTCCGTGACGCTGGCCTCCAGCGCCGCGATATCACCCTCACCGCTGTCCTGTGCCGTCTTGAGGGCCTTCTCGGCCTTCTTGACGGCGATGTTGGCGGCGGCACGCGCCGTCTTGAGCGCCTTGAGGTCGCCAGCCGAAGCTGCGGCAGCCGGGGCTGCGGCGGCGGGGGCGGACGCGCCGGTGGCAGCAGAGGCGGGGGCCGCAGCGGCGGACTCGCTCGCCTCGCTGGCGGCCTTGAGGGCGCTTTCCGCACTGGCAAGTCGGGTCTTGGCCGCGGTCACGTTGGCGTCAAGCGCCGCAAGATCACTGGCGCTGCTCTCGCCACTGTCCTGAGCCGCCTTGAGCGCCTTCTCGGCCTTCTTGAGGGCGATGTTGGCCGCGGCGCGTGCCGTCTTGAAGGCCTTGAGGTCCGTCGCCGCTGCCGGCGCCGACGGAGCGGCGGCACTCGCTGTGGACGTCGTGTCGGCGGCAGTCGCGGTCTCGGCGCGCGCTGCGGCGGCCTTCTGGGCGGCCTGGGCACGCTGCTGGCGCTTGGCTTCCTTCTCGGCTTCCTCGCGTGCCATGCGCGCCTGCTTGAACTCGAAGCGGTGACGGGCGCGCTCTGACTTGCGCGCCTCGTGCTGGGCGGTACGAATCTCGCCCTTGGCGAAGCGGTAATACTGCACCAGCGGAATCTGGCTGGGGCAGACATAGGAGCAGGCACCGCACTCGATGCAGTCCGCGAGGTTGTAGAGCTCGGCCTTGTCGAACTCGCGAGACTTGGAGAACCAGTAGAGCTGCTGCGGGAGCAGCTCCGCCGGACATGCCTGCTCGCACATGCCACAGCGGATGCAGGGTTGCTCGACAGCGGGGGCCGGCACCGCCTCAGGTGAGGAGGCCAGCAGACAATTGGTGGTCTTGATGATCGGCAGGGCGTCACTCTCGAGGGTGAAGCCCATCATCGGCCCACCCATCACCAGACGGGCGATGCCGCTCGCAGAAGGAGCGGCCAGGCGCAGCAGGTCACCGATGGCGGTGCCCAGGCGGGCCTCGACGTTGTGCGGGTGCTGCAGGGCCTCGCCGGTCAGGGTGACGACCCGCGAGATCATCGGCTCGCCGAAGCACACCGCACGCTGCACCGCGCGCACGGTGCCCGGATTGTGCACCACCACGCCGACATCGGCGGGCAGGCCGCGACTGGGCACTTCGCGATCCGTCAGCAGCTTGATCAGCTGCTTCTCGCCGCCGGAGGGGTACTTGGTCGGCACCACCACGACTTCCAGACGTGAATCCAGCGGCGGCAGGCGCTTGTCGGCACGCCGGGCGCGAATCGCCTGCTCCAGCGCGATGACGGCCTCGGGCTTGTTGTCCTCGATACCGATCAGGATGCACTCGGGGCCGATCAGGCTGGCGAGAATCTCGAGCCCTTCGATCAGCGCTTCCGGATGCGTGCGCATGGTCAGGTCATCGGCGGTGATGTAAGGCTCACACTCCGCCGCGTTCAGAATCAGGGTGTCGATGGCGTGGCGCTCACGCACGCGCGCCTTCACCGCCGAGGGGAAGCCCGCACCGCCCTGGCCGACCACGCCGGCATCCTGCAGGCGCTGGATCAGGTCCTGGGCTTCCTGCTGGCGCCAGTCGCGCCAGGCCTCAAGGCGCGCCCATTCATCGATCTCGCCGTCACGCTCGATCACGATGCACAGATCTTCCAGGCCCGAGACGTGAGGGATCTGACGCGGCTCGATGGCGGTGACCACGCCGGTGATGCTGGCATGCACCGGCGCGGAGATCATGCCCTGGGCGCGAGCGATCAGCTCACCGGTCTTCACGCGCTGGCCGATCTCCACCAGCGGCTGGGCGGGCGCGCCGATATGCTGACTGAGCGGCAGTACCACCTCATGGGGCAGCGGGGCGGCCACCAGCGGGGCGCGATTGGAGAGTGCCTTGTGTTCCGGCGGGTGAATGCCGCCGTGGAAGTCGAATACGCGGGGAGCGCTGTCACTGCCTGTCGCGCGCGGGGCAGCAGTGCTCGTGGCAGAACGGGACGTCACCATGGACTTGAGCAACGACAGAACCATCAGGCGACATTCCTTGCAGAGGTGGCGGTAGCGCGCTCTTGCGGGGCAGCGTCAGTGACGATCAGGCTGCCGCTGAAGCGGGTATTGTCTCGGGTCGGGCCGGCCGGCTGTGGCCAGTGCCAGCTGCGCACGTCGGTGGCGACCGGCACCATGTCGATGCAGTCCACCGGGCAGGGCTCGACGCACAGGTCGCAGCCGGTGCATTCGTCGGCGATCACGGTATGCATGTGCTTGGCGGCGCCCAGGATGGCGTCCACCGGGCAGGCCTGGATGCACTTGGTGCAGCCGATGCATTCGTCTTCGCGAATCACCGCCACCTTGGGGGTGTTGTCGGCATCGCCATCCAGCGGCGTGGCCTCGCGACCCAGCAGGTCGGCCAGCGAGGCGATGGTGCTCTCGCCACCCGGTGGGCACTTGTTGATCTCGTCCCCCTCGGCGATGGCCTGGGCATAGGGCTTGCAGCCCGGATAGCCGCACTGGCCGCACTGGGTCTGCGGCAGCAGCTGATCGATCTGCTCGACGATGGGGTCGCCCTCGACCTTGAAGGCCACCGAGGCGAAGCCGAGCAGGCCACCGAAGACGATCGCCATGGCCACCAGCGCGATGATGGCGGAGATCAGCGTATGGTCGTTGAGGAAATCGAGCATGTCAGATCTGCACCAGTCCGGAGAAGCCGAGGAAGGCCAGCGACATCAGGCTGGCGGTGATCATCGCGATGGCCGGGCCCTGGAAGGGGCGTGGCACATCGGCGAAGGCCAGGCGCTCACGCATGGCGGCGAACAGCACCAGCACCAGCGAGAAGCCCACGGCCGCACCGAAACCGTAGAGCGTGGCTTCCATGAAGCTTGAATTGCGGTTCAGGGTCAGCAGCGCCACACCGAGCACCGCACAGTTGGTGGTGATCAGCGGCAGGAAGATGCCTAGCACCTGGTAGAGCAGCGGACTGGTCTTCTTGACCACCATCTCGGTGAACTGCACCACCACGGCAATCACCATGATGAACGCGATGGTGCGCAGGTACTCAAGCCCCAGCGGCGCGAGGATGAAGTGGTAGGTCAGGTAGGCGCACATCGAGGACAGAGTGAGCACGAAGGTGGTGGCCAGCGACATGCCCATCGCCGACTCCAGCTTGTTAGAGACCCCCATGAACGGGCACAGGCCGAGGAACTGAACCAGCACGAAATTGTTGACCAGGATGGTGCTGATCAGGATAAGAAGGTATTCACTCATCAGGGGCGTCGCTCGGTCAGGGTGTTTCGAAGGCGCTCTGGTGTACGGTCGACAGGCATGACGCTGCGCTAGCAGAAGATCATGGCGCGTCGCTGTCGTGCGCAGTCAGGATGCGGCACGTCAGGAAGGAGCGTCGAGCGCGGCAGCATTATACGCAAGATACTGCCTGCCGACAGCCTGTAGCGTGGCAATCAAGGCGCAGTGTTGCCAGTGTGAGACGGCCATTGTTTCGTGTTTTGCTTGGTTCTTGAAGTAATAAAGAAGAATTCCTTTATTACTTTTTATGATTCTGGCGTTGCCAGTGTCTTTTCATCCTCAAGGGATTGCACAAGGAGTGGGATATGCGTCGATCGGGTTCGCGCGGCAGGCGGCCGTTGTGGGTCATTGTCATCGTGGTCATCCTGGCGGGAATTTCCCAGCTGACGGGCAATGGCAACCTTTCGCTCACACAGTGGTGGAGCGACTTCCGCTCTCCGCAGGCCGCGCAGGAGCAGGGCACCGGCTCCGCGGATGAGCAGCGCCTGCGCGATGCCATCCGCGCGCAGCAGAGTGATGTGCAGGTGCGCGGCACGGGGGAGGTGATACGCCTGCTCCGGGATGATCTCAAGGGCAGTCGTCATCAGAAGTTCCTGATTCGAGTGGCAGGCGGGACCACCATTCTGGTGGCGCACAACATCGATCTCGCGCCGCGTATCGACAGTCTTCAGGTCGGGGATCGCATCGGCTTCTACGGGGAATACGAGTGGACCGACAAGGGCGGGGTGATCCACTGGACGCATCATGATCCCGGTGGCCGCCATGTGGGCGGCTGGCTGGAGCATGCCGGTCGCCGTTACGAGTGATCGTGATACTGCCGAGTCCTGAGCCAGATGCCTGAACGACGACGCCCCGCCAGAGACTCTCTGGCGGGGCGTTGCGCTGAAGAGGCTTCAGCGAGGCTGAATCAGCGGATCAAGTGACGCGCTGACCCGGCTTGGCACCGGTGTGCGGCTCCAGCAGGTAGATGCCTTCGTCATCACCGGCGGCCAGCACCATGCCTTCGGAGACACCGAAGCGCATCTTGCGCGGTGCCAGGTTGGCGACCATCACGGTCAGGCGGCCTTCCAGGGCTTCCGGCGCGTAGGCGGACTTGATGCCGGAGAATACGGTGCGCGTCTCGCCGCCGATATCCAATGTCAGCTTGAGCAGCTTGGCCGCCTTCTCGACGTGCTCCGCCTTGACGATCTTCGCCACGCGCAGGTCGGTCTTCATGAAGGTGTCGAAGTCGATCTCCTCGGCGATCGGGTCGGCGTCGAGCGGGCTCGGCGCGGCGGCAGCTTCCGCCTTGGCGGTGCCGTCCTTGATCTTCTGCTCCTCGACCAGCACTTCGCGCGAGGCTTCGAGCATCTTGTCGATGCGCTCTGGCTCGACACGGGTCAGCAGCGGCTTGAACTTGTTGATGGCATGATCGGTCAGCACGCTTTCGCGGCTGGCCCAGTCCAGGCTCTCGAGGTTCAGGAAGTCGCGCGCCTTGTCGGCCAGCTCCGGAATCACCGGCGCCAGATAGACCATCAGCTGACGGAACAGGTTGATGCCCACGGAGCAGACCTCGAGCACTTCCTGCTCGCGACCGTCTTCCTTGGCCATCGCCCACGGCGCCTTGTCGGCGATGTAGGTGTTGGCTTCATCGGCCAGCTCCATCACCTTACGCATGGCGCGGGCGAATTCACGGGCTTCGAAGTCCGCCGCGATGCCTTCGCCAGCGGCGATGAAGCGCTCGACCAGCTCCGGCTCGGCGCAGGTGGCGGACAGCTTGCCGTCGCCCAGCTTCTTGACGAAGCCGGCACAGCGGCTGGCGATGTTGACCACCTTGCCGACCAGGTCGGAATTCACGCGGGCGGTGAAGTCGTCGAGGTTGAGGTCGAGGTCATCGACGCCGGAGGTCAGCTTGGCGGCGAAGTAGTAGCGCAGGTATTCCGGGTTGAGGAACTGCGCGTAGGTATCGGCCTTGATGAAGGTGCCGCGCGACTTGGACATCTTGGCGCCGTTCACGGTCACGAAACCGTGGCAGTTGACGCCGGTCGGGGTGCGCATGCCGGCACCTTCCAGCATCGCCGGCCAGAACAGGGCGTGGAAGTAGACGATGTCCTTGCCGATGAAGTGATAGACCTCGGCGTCGGAATCGGCCTTCCAGTAGCTGTCGAAGTCGATGCCCTGCTTCTCGCACAGGTTCTGGAAGCTGGCGAGATAGCCGATCGGCGCGTCCAGCCATACGTAGAAGTACTTGCCCGGCGCGTCCGGAATCTCGAAGCCGAAGTACGGTGCATCGCGGGAGATGTCCCACTCGGCCAGACCCGCCTCGAACCATTCCTGCAGCTTGTTGGAGATCTGGCTCTGCACGCGGCCGCTCTTGGTCCACTCCTTGAGGAACTCGGCGAAGTTCGGCAGCTTGAAGAAGTAGTGGGTGGAGGTGCGCATTTCCGGCGTGGCACCGGAGATGGCAGAGACCGGATCGATCAGCTCGGCCGGCGTGTAGGCCGCGCCACAGGCTTCACAGTTGTCGCCGTACTGGTCTTCGGTCTTGCACTTCGGGCAGGTGCCCTTGATGAAGCGGTCGGCGAGGAACAGGCCCTTGACCGGATCGAACATCTGCTCGATATCGCGGGTGGCGATATGGCCGGCATCACGCAGCGCCAGATAGATGCGCTCGCTGTGGGCGCGGTTCTCCGGCGAGTGGGTGGAGTGGTAGTTGTCAAAGTCGACACCGAACTTGGCGAAGTCGGCCTGGTGCTCGTCACTCACGCGCTGGATCAGCTGCTCGGCGGTGACGCCTTCCTGCTCGGCACGCAGCATGATGGCGGTACCGTGGGCGTCATCGGCGCACACGTAATGGCATTCGTGGCCACGACTTTTCTGGAAGCGTACCCAGATGTCGGTCTGGATGTACTCAAGCAGGTGACCCAGGTGGATCGACCCATTGGCATAGGGCAGGGCACTGGTGACCAGAATCTTGCGCGCTGACATGAGGCCTCGTCTTGACGGTAAAGGGCGCCTGCTGCGTGAAGGGCAGCGGCTCGCCGGAATGACACGTGATAGGGGCGAACGCATCGCCCCGTCGGGATGAGCGCTACTATATCGCGAAGGTGCGGGCGGCGCGAAGGGCGCGTCGCGTCACCAGCAACGCCGCCATGCGCAACTGTGCGGTTGCATCCCTTCCCGGCGCCCTCATGAAGGATGCTATACGCCACTTTTCCCGTTTCTGGAGGTCAGCATGGCAGCTCAACTATCCGTCGCAGGTCAGATCAATCGTCTCATCCGTCAGGTGATGATGCCCGGCAGTAACGCGCGCCCCAACGATGAACCTGGCCCCGAACTTGCGATGGCCGTGCTGATGTTCGAGGTGGTGCGCGCCGATGACCACCTCGACGTGCGCGAGCGAGAAGCGCTTGCACGCCAGCTGGCCGAGCGTTTCTCGCTGGAGAAGGATGAGCTTGCCAGCCTGTTGTCCCAGGCCGAACAGGATGCCGAACAGGCCACGGATCACTATCGCTTCGTCAAGCAGCTCAACGAGCACATGAGCCTTGAGGAGCGCACCGAGCTGATCGGCATGCTCTGGGAGCTGGCGTACGCCGATGGCGAGCTGGATGCCCATGAGGAGCATCGCATCCGCCGGCTTGCCGGACTGCTGCACGTCAGTCACAGCGAATTCATCCGTACCAAGCTAGCGGCCCAGCCGGACAAGTAAGCGCAGCCGCTCTCATGCAGACGCCCCCGCTGCCAATGGCAACGGGGGCGTCGTGTTTCCGACTTGTGGTCGCAGTGTCGGTTGGCTCTCAACAGCGGTCATCCAGCAGCAGCGGCTCGCGCTCAGTTGCGATAGAACAGGTGCTGACCGATGCGCGCGGTGCGCACGAAGCGCTTGGCCCAGTAGGGCGTGGCGTAGCGGGCGTGGAAGTAGAGCGCGCCGTCGGTGACGTCTTCCAGCTGATGGTTGAGCGCCTGACGGGCCACGTCGCGTGCCTCGGCGTAGGCTTCCGGCTCGCGAATCCTGTCGGAACGCCCGTCACACCACCAGGAGAACTGGCAGCTGCCGCTCTCGCCGCCCTGCTTGACCACGCCACAGAGGCTGTCGGGGAAGCGGGGGTCGGCGGCGCGGTTGATCACCACGTTGACGATGCCCTGCATGCCGCTTCGGCCTTCGCCCTTGGCTTCCCAGTAGGCGGCGCGCGCCAGACAGGTCAGCGGGTCGTCCACCGGTCGCTGGCCATTGGGGTCGATGGCGCGGGCGCCGGCCTTGGTCAGCAACAGCTCATCGGGGATGTCGTCCTGGCCTCGCACCAGCAGGCTCTCGAGGCGCTCGGCCTTGGCGGCGGCGCTGACGGCATTGGCAGCGGCAGGGGTGTCCGAGGCCTGTGGCGCCGAGCAGCCAGCCGCCAGCGTCAGCCCCGCGACAAGCAGCAGATGACGCAGTCCACGCAGCGTGGCGTGGCGGTCGATGCCGGCAATGCCGCGGCGCGGTGCCGGGGGTGTAGCGTGGGCACGCACGGGGTGCGCGGATGTCGATGGACGCATGCAGTTTACCTGTAGACATGTCCTGTAGGCTTGGGGTGGTGTGCCAATCTAGGCAGTGACACAGGCATCCCCCGGCGTGATGACCCTTCGGGCGCGATCGAGCAGTAATGGTCGCATGAGGGCGAGTCGCGCAGACGCGCCATCTTGCCCGATGTCATTCGTTCGATGCCCCTTGCCGGCTTCAACGCAACTCTGACGCAGCTCAGACGACGACAGTCGGGAAGAGTTCCCTGCCGCCATTGAATCACGCCGGGCGGCGGCGGGCATTCTCCCGTGTCATCGCGCCGCCATGTCGTTATCATGGCCGGTCTTCGTGATTGTCCATCGTGCATCACACTTCGTCATCCTGCGCTGGTGCGTGCCATTGCCTCCGGTCGCTAGCGTCGCTGTCCTTGAGAGTTTCCATGACTGAACCCGTCCGTCTATCCAAGTTCCTGGCCCATCAGCAGGGCATTTCACGTCGTGAAGCCGAGCATCTCATCGCCCAGGGCGTGGTGCGAGTCGCGGGCGAAGTCGTCGAGGCGCCGTTCTTCAAGGTCACGGATGAGGAAGTCACGGTCGATGAGGGCGCCAGCATGGAGCCCATCGCGCCGATGACTCTGGTGTGGTATCGCCCGCCGGGCGCTCCGCTGCTGGACCCGCTCACCCTGCGTGACGGCGCGCCGCGCAGTGCGCTGGACCACAGCGGTGCCGACTGGCTCAAGGTGCATTTCCTGTCCCAGCAGCCGCTGGCGGAGCTGGCCGAGCAGGAGTCCGGCCTCGCGGTGTGGTCACAGAATCGCGGCGTGATCCGCAAGCTCGGTGATGACCTGGACCAGCTGGAGCAGGAATACGTCGTCGAAGTGGAAGGGACGCTTGATGACGAGGGCCTCAAGCGTATCGGCTTCGCGCTGTGCGCCGACATCCGTGGCCGCAAGCCTAAGGTCAGCATCAGCTGGCAGAGTGATACCCGTCTGCGCATCGCCATGAAGCGCGTGCCGGTGGGCGGTATCCGTGGCGCGGTCGAGGAACAGGGCCTCAAGGTCATCGAGGTCCGTCGTCTGCGCCTGGGCGCGATCCTGCTGGGCCGCATGGCACCGGGCGAGTGGCGTTTCCTGCCGGTCGACGTGCGTTTCTGATCATGGTTCATCGGGTCATGACTCCTCGAGGCATGTCCCATCGGCTTGGCCCGTATCGCGGTGGCAGGCATACTGTGCCCATCGTGTTCCACGGCTTTTTTCGCTGACAGTTCAGACGTCTGCGCCTGCTGCGTTGACCGCGCGGCGCAGGCCGTCACAGGAGTTTCAAGATATGGAAGGTATCAAGCACATCGTGGCCGTCGCCTCCGGCAAGGGTGGCGTCGGCAAGTCCACCGTGACGGCCAATCTGGCACTGGCGCTGGCTCAGGAAGGTCTCAAGGTCGGCCTGCTGGACGCCGACATCTACGGGCCGAGTCAGGCGCAGATGTTCGGCGTGCCGACCGGTCAGCGTCCGGAGATGGCCGGTGAGCAGGTCTTCAGCCCCATCGAGGCCCACGGCATCAAGACCATGTCGATGGCCTATCTGGTCGACGTGAAGGACCCGATGGTCTGGCGTGGCCCGATGGTCGCGGGTGCCTTCCAGCAGCTGCTTAACCAGACTGCCTGGGGAGAGCTGGACGTGCTGTTGATCGACATGCCGCCGGGCACCGGTGACATCCAGCTGACCCTGTCACAGAAGGTGCCGGTCTCCGGGGCTGTCATCGTCACCACGCCGCAGGACATCGCGCTGCTGGATGCCCAGAAGGGCATCGAGATGTTCCGCAAGGTCAAGGTGCCGGTGCTGGGCGTGGTCGAGAACATGAGCACGCATACCTGCAGCCAGTGTGGCCACAGTGAAGCGGTCTTCGGTGCCGGTGGCGGTGAGCGCATCGCCGAGGAATACCAGACTCGCCTGCTGGGCCAGCTGCCGCTGACCCTGAGCATCCGCGAGAATGCCGATGGTGGTCGTCCCAGCGTGATCGCGGAGCCGCAAGGCGAGGTGGCCAAGTGCTTCCTCTCCATCGCGCGTCAGGTCATCGAGACCCTGGACACTGCCGAGGCGGACGAAGGCCCGAGCATCAGCTTCAGCTGAGCCTGAGCCGACACGCCGTCGTCGCCTCGTCGCGAGGTTTCCAGCGGCGCAGCGGGCCGGTATCATGCTGGCCCGCGTTTCATGGCGCTCACGCGTCTCTCCCCCATCAGTCAGTCAGGTACGCTCGATGAGCATCAAATCCGACAAGTGGATCCGTCGCATGGCCGAAAGCCACGACATGATCGAACCCTTTGAGCCCGATCAGGTGCGCTTTCACGATGAGCGCCGTGTGATTTCCTACGGCACCTCCAGCTACGGCTACGACGTGCGCTGCTCGGATGAGTTCAAGGTCTTCACCAACATCCATTCGGCGACGGTGGACCCCAAGCACTTCGACGAGAAGAGCTTCGTAGACGTGAAAGGCGATTCCTGCGTGATTCCGCCCAACTCCTTCGCGCTGGCCCGTACCATCGAGTACTTCCGCATTCCGCGTAACGTGCTGACCATCTGCCTGGGCAAGTCCACCTATGCGCGCTGTGGCATCATCGTCAACGTGACGCCGCTGGAGCCGGAGTGGGAAGGGCACGTCACCCTCGAGTTCTCCAACACCACCAACCTGCCGGCGCGCATCTACGCCAACGAAGGCGTGGCGCAGATGCTGTTCCTCGAGTCCGACGAAGTCTGCGAGACCAGCTACAAGGATCGCGGTGGCAAGTATCAGGGCCAGCGTGGCGTGACACTGCCGCGTACCTGAGGCACCGGTAGCGGTACTGCTTCCGCTGCCAGCCGCGCCTGTGATTGCCGAAAGCGCCTCCCCCGGGAGGCGCTTTTTCTTTGCGCGAACGCAGGCGAGATCCGTCGTGGATGTGCTCGCTGCTTGCTGCTTGCGAGCCGAAGCATTAGTCGGAAGTTGAACGAAACAATCGATTCAATCACTTGTTTTATTGCCTATGCTTGTCTGCAGGCCACCCCAGAGTGGCTGCAGGACGGATACCTCCCACAAGCAAGGGGCACGCCATGCCATCGCGTTCACATCGCGCTGTATTCCCTCCGATCAGCGCCAGCGGTCTGGTCCGACGTTTCACTCTGAGCAGTCTCGCGCTCGCCATCAGCACCACGCTGCTGGCGACTCCCGCGCAGGCCTATTCCGACATCTATCTCTTCGGCGACAGCCTGAGCGATTCCGGGCAGTTCCCCGATACCACCCTGGGCGGCCTCAACAGCCTGCGATTCACCAACCGCAGCGGGCCGGATTACGAGAACTCGCCCTATGGCAGCGTCTCGACCCAGTTGCTGGCCACGGAGCTTGGGCTTGCCGCTGAGCCTTCCACCTCGGTGATCTATCTGCTGGCCGGATTCAATGACGGCACCAACTACGCCGTGGGCGGCTATACCACGGCGCAGATTCTGGCCTCGGTGACAGATGAAGATGGCTCCGAGGTGGTCATCCCCGCGGGCAGCCCGGGCGGTGGTACGGTGCTCAGGGTCGAGGATGGCTATCTGGTCAGCACCGGCGGCAGTGCCGACCCGGACGCGCTCTATTACGTCAATGGCGGTGGCAATGACTTCCTGCAGGGCGTGATCACCTCACCGGCCACGGCGGTCGCCTCCGCCGGCAATCTGGCCGCGGCGGTGGAGGCACTGGCGGCGGCGGGGGCGACCACCATCATGGTCTCCAACCTGCCGGATGTCGGCAGCACGCCGGCCGGTCAGTCGGCGGGTGCCGCGCAGGCGGCGGGGACCTCCGCGCTGGTGGGCGTCTTCAATGACGCGCTGGGCGAGCGATTGGCGGCGCTGGATGGTCAGGTCAACATCATCCGGCTCGACACCGTCGGCATTCTCGAGGAGGTACTGGCATCGCCGGCCGAGTTCGGCTTTGCCAGCGACGTGCCGCTGACCCAGGTGTGCTTCTCGGACAGCTGCAACGTCACGCCTTATGGGCTGGGCGGAGCTGCAGAAGACCCGGACTCCCTGCTGTTCAATGACGGGGTGCACCCGACCACCGCCGGCCAGGAGATTCTCGCCGACTACGCCTATGCGATGCTCGCCGCGCCCTCGGTACTGGGGTTGGCGCCGCAGCTGGGCACGGGGGCGCTCAATGCCAGTCAGCGTAGTCTCGCCGATGAATTGCGCCCCGGGGCGCAGCATCCGCACGCGGGAGGGGAGACGGGCGTGCGTGTGTTCGCCATCGGCTCGGCCACTGGCGGCACCGGCGATGGCGAGACTTCCACCGGCCAGCAAGGCGTTGACAGCGAACAGCGCGGCGCGGGTGTCGGCGTGATGCTGCCGCTGGACAACGCGCTCGGCCGCGCCTGGGGCGGGGTGGCGGTCAGTCAGCGCCATGCGGACTTCGATGTCGACGACGGCAGTGAGCTTGAATTGGAAGGTCAGGTATTCAGTCTGTTCGCCCGTCAGCAGCTGGGCAGAGTTGGCATGCAGGCAGTGGCCAGCTACGGTGACTTCGATTACGACCTCGACCGCCATGTCGCGCTGGGCCAGTCATCGCGCACCCTGTCCGGTGAGACCGATGGCGATGGCTTCAGCGCCGAGGCGCGTCTCGATTATCGCCTCACCGCCGCCGATTCGCTGTGGTACAACGCGCCCTTCGTGGCCTATCGCCACACCGAGACCGACCTCGATGGCTACACCGAATCCGGCTCTGCCGCCAATGCCCTGAGCGTCTCGGATCAGACGCTGCGCGATCGGCGTGTCGAGCTGGGCTTCATGGTCGATCGCGCCGTCGCGGATGGCTTCGGCCTCTACGGGGAGCTGGCCTACGGCAAGCGTCTCGATGATGACGCCGAGAGCGCCGAGGTGCGTCTGGCTAGCCTGCCGACCAACGCCTACAGCGCCGAGGATCTCGATCGCGGCAGTGACAACTACCTGCGTGTCGATGGCGGCTGGCGCATGCAACTGGGCCGCAATGCCATGCTGCATCTGGGGGCAGGGTTCGAGACATGGGATGAGGTGACGGCGCGCGGCGAGGTGGGCGTGAGTTATACCTTCTAGAAGCGCAAGCGCCGAGAGAGAAGGGAAGCGTGAGAGACAAGAAGACCCCGTGACATTGGCATGTCGCGGGGTCTTCTGTTTTCAGCTCGCTGTCAGCTCAGCCTGCCTTGTCAGCAAGGCAGACAGTGCGGATCAGTCTTCTTCGCCTTCCGGCAGCTCATCGCTGAGCTCTTCTTCAACATCGGCGTGGGAGAGGCGCAGACCGCCCACCGGCAGGCCATGGCCATCCAGCTTGGCCACTTCGCCGTCGAGCTTCAGGCGGCCTTCGAGGAACCAGCGCACCGCGATCGGGTAGATCAGATGCTCACGCGTGTGCACGCGTTCCTTGAGGCTGGCTTCGTCATCACCTTCCAGCACGTTGGCGACGGCCTGGATCGCCACCGGGCCACCGTCGAGCTCTTCGGTGACGAAGTGCACGCTGGCGCCGTGTTCCTTCTCGCCGGCTTCCAGAACCTTGCGATGGGTATCAAGGCCTGGCCAGGCCGGCAGCAGTGACGGATGGATGTTCATCAGTCGGCCGAAGAAGCGCTGCACGAAGATCGGCGACAGGATGCGCATGAAGCCGGCCAGCACGATGAGATCCGGCTCGTGGCGTTCGATCACCTTGATCAGGGCGCCATCGTAGTGCTCGCGATTCTCGTACTCGTCATGCGGCAGCACCACGGCATCCACGCCCGCTTCGCGCGCACGCACCAGGCCGTAGGCATCGGCCTTGTTGGAAATCACCGCGACCACGTCGCCGCCCAGCTCATCGTGCTCCTGAGCCTCCAGCAGCGCCTGCAGGTTGCTGCCGCTGCCGGAGATCAGTACCACGACGCGTGGGCGTACCGGCGTGTCATCCGCCTCGAAACCGTTGCCGAAGCCGCCGAGAGTGTCACCGTTGGAGGCGTTGGTAGTCGGTTCGATCATGCGGACAGATTCTCCAGCTGGACCTGTTCTTCTTCGCCCTTGCGTGCACGGATGGCACCGAGGGTGAAGACCGTCTCGCCCTGGGCTTCCAGGTGAGCGCGGGCGGCATCGGCATCCGCCGCGGCCACGACGACGACCATGCCGACGCCACAGTTGAGCACGCGGTGCATCTCGTGCTCCTCGACATTGCCCTGCTGCTGCAGCCAGTCGAACACGGCCGGACGCTTCCAGCTGGCGACGTCGATCTCGGCGGTGCAGTCATGCGGCAGCACGCGCGGGATGTTCTCGAGCAGGCCACCACCGGTGATGTGGGACATGGCGTGCACGCTGACATCGCTTTCCTTGAGCAGGGACAGCAGCGGCTTGACGTAGATGCGCGTCGGCGCCATCAGGGCGTCAGCCAGCGGCTGGCCGTCGATCTGCTGCTCCAGCAGCGAGGCATCGGCGACTTCGAGAATCTTGCGGATCAGCGAGTAGCCGTTGGAGTGCGGGCCGGAGGAGGCCAGACCCAGAATCACGTCGCCTTCGCCGACCTTCTTGCCGTCGAGGATCTCGGACTTCTCGACCACACCGACGCAGAAGCCGGCCAGGTCGTAGTCACTGCCTTCGTACATGCCCGGCATCTCGGCCGTCTCGCCGCCGACCAGTGCACAGCCGGACTGCAGGCAGCCTTCGCCGATCCCGGTGACGACGTCAGCGGCGATGTCGACGTCCAGCTTGCCGGTGGCATAGTAGTCGAGGAACTGCAGCGGCTCGGCGCCGGCGACCACCAGATCATTGACACACATGGCGACCAGATCGATGCCGATGGTGTCGTGACGGTTGAGGTCCATGGCCAGGCGCAGCTTGGTGCCCACGCCATCGGTACCGGTGACCAGCACGGGCTGGCGATAGCCTTGCGGCAGTTCGCACAGGGCGCCGAAGCCACCCAGACCACCCATCACTTCCGGGCGGTGAGTGCGCTTGGCGACACCCTTGATGCGTTCCACGAGGGCGTTGCCTGCATCGATATCGACACCTGCATCCTTGTAGCTCAAGGAAGTCTTGCTGGGCGAGGAGTCCTGGGGGCGTTGCGTCATGTGAGGTTCCTGTCGGTGCGGCCTGAGCGGTGAGACACGATCGATCGGGGGAAAGAAAGGCGGCTATTGTAGCATTGCGCTTCACGGCTGACACCGTGGCGTTTCACAAAAAATGGCCATGATGTGAAAGACACGTCCCGAGCGCTTTCCTGAGGGCGCGCCAGTCCCTTTGGCCATCTTTCGGCAGGCGGGTCGTCCCGTTCGCCGGGCGCTTGTGGGTGAGTCAGTGACAGGCAACAATGGGGGCATGCGTGGACCGTCGGCGACATGCCGCCTGTGAGCCACACAGCTTGTCTCAAGGAGTGATGATGCAGCGTAAATGGTGGTTGCTGGCCGCAGGCGTGGCCCTGCTCGGGTTGCTGGTTCTGCTGGAGCCGATTCTGATGCCGTTCTTCATCGGCATGATTCTCGCCTATCTGGGCGACCCGCTGGCCGACTGGCTGGAAGAGAAGGGCCTGTCGCGCCGACTGGCCGTCAGCCTGGTGTTCAGCGTGCTCTCGGTGGTGCTGCTGATCGCGCTGCTCATTCTGGTGCCGCTGCTCGGGCGTCAGCTGGCGCAGTTGATCAGCTTCATGCCGATGGTCTTCAACTGGATACGCGAGACGATCCTGCCGGAAGTGCAGGCCTTCACCGGCATGGATTTCAGCGCCGATTTCGATCAGGTGCGCTCGCTGCTGCTGGGCAACTGGAAGGAAACCGGTACCTTCGCCGCCGCCTTCCTGGGCACCGTCTCCAAATCCGGGCTCGCCATGGCCATCTGGCTGGGCAACCTGGCGCTGATTCCCGTCGTCACCTTCTATCTGCTGCTCGACTGGGACCGCATGAAGGAGAAGCTGCAGGGGCTCCTGCCGCGCCACATGGAGCCGACCGCCACGCGGCTGGCCCATGACTGCGACGAGGTGCTGGGTGCCTTCCTGCGCGGGCAGCTGCTGGTGATGCTGAGTCTGGGCATCGTCTATGCCATCGGCCTTGCCATCATCGGCCTCAAGTTCGCGCTGCTCATCGGGCTGGTGGCGGGGCTCGCCAGTATCGTGCCGTATCTGGGCGTCATCGTCGGAGTGTTGATCGCGGCGACGGTGGCCTTCTTCCAGTTCGGCGAGTGGTGGGCGCTGCTGGCGGTGGGCGGTGTCTTCGCGCTGGGGCAGCTGCTGGAAGGCGTGGTGTTGCAACCCCTGCTGCTGGGCGACAAGATTGGCCTGCACCCCGTGGCAGTCATCTTTGCCGTCATGGCCGGCGGGCAGCTGTTCGGGTTCACGGGCATTCTGCTGGCGCTGCCGGTGGCCGCCGTGATCATGGTGCTCTTGCGTTATCTGCATGATCGCTATAAAAACAGTACTTTATATGATCAACAGCGTGATTCTCGCCCCGTGGCCGCCAGTGAGCCACCCGCGCCTTCGGCGGCAGAGGATACCCAGTGATCGAGAGAGATCACGGCAACAACAATCAGCATGACGGATGGCAATGACACAGGGACAGATGGCACTCGGCGTCGGGGTACGCGACGCCGCGACCTTCGACAACTACCACTTCACCTCCACCTCGCTGGCAGAGGCCCTCAAGGGGCAGCTTGCTGACGGCGGGGAGCCCTTCGTCTATCTATGGGGCGGTGAGCAGAGTGGGCGTAGCCATCTGTTGCAGGCGGCATGCCATCTGGCGGGACAGCAGGGCAAGCGTGCCTTCTACCTGCCGCTCAAGGAGATTGGCCACTTCCCGCCGCACATGCTGGAAGGGCTGGACGAGATGGATCTGGTCGCCATCGACGACCTCGAGAGCGTGATCGGCCGCAAGCGCTGGGAAGAGGCGCTGTTCCACCTCTACAACCGCCTGCGTGACAGTGGCCGCCACCTGCTGGTCAGCGCCAGCTGTGCGCCGCGCCTGCTTCCCGTCACCCTGCCGGACCTGGCCTCACGCCTCTCCTGGGGCGTCACCTTCCACCTCTCCGGGCTGGATGATGCCCAGCGGCTCGAGGCGCTCAAGCTGCGCGCCAAGGACCACGGCCTCGCGCTCCCAGATGAAGTCGCCCGCTACATCCTGCATCGCGGGCCGCGCAGCCTGCCGGGCCTGTTCGCCGCGATGATCGAGCTCGACAACGCCTCGCTCTCCGCCCAGCGCAAGCTCACCATTCCCTTCGTCAAGCAGACCCTCGGCTGGTAGACGCCGCGCCTGCGCACTGCCTCAGCGTCAGAATCCGTGATGCTGCGACCGGGTGGCACCGTTCTTGCTGCCTCTTTCTCATCATCCCTCTTCGAGGACACAAGGCATGAAGCGGCTAGACAAGCACCGGGAACGCATGCACGAACAAGCCAACTCGATCGGCAACTTCCTGGTCGAAGGCTTTCATTATCTCGGCCTGTTCGCCATCGGCGGGGCCATCGCCATTGCCTCGGTGTCGGCCTTCTTCGAGATGTTCGCCAAGGGCTCGGCGAGCGTCGATGATATCCTGCTGCTGTTCATCTATCTCGAACTCGGCGCGATGGTCGGCATCTACTTCAAGACCAACCACCTGCCGATCCGCTTTCTGCTCTACATCGCCATCACCGCGCTGACGCGCTACCTCATCGGCGATGTCTCCCACCACAAGGCCCCCGATATCGGCCTGCTATACCTCTGCGGCGGCATCTTCTTCCTCGCCCTCTCGGTACTCGCCGTACGCTACGCCTCCTACAAATACCCCTCCAGCAAATCCATCGACCCGATGGGCGGCACGGTAGGGGATGAGGACTCGACGCGATAAGCCCATGTTTCAGTAGCTCCTGACAACAAAAAAGGCCGCGATCACTCGCGGCCTTTTTTCATTCTCCACTCAGCGTCAGACACAACCTGCGGCTGCCGCCGTGGTCGCGGTGTTCGCCGAGCCAGATGCCCTGCCAGGTGCCGAGGGCGAGGCGATTGACGCCGCGGCGGGCTTCGACGGGTAGCGTGAGCTGGGTGCCGAGCAGGCTGGCGAGCACGTGGGCAGGCATGTCGTCATCGCCTTCGAGGGTGTGGCGGAAGTAGGGCAGGTTGCCGGGCACCAGACGGCGCAGGAAGGCGTCCATGTCGTGGCGCACGTCGGGGTCGGCGTTCTCGTTGAGGGTCAGCGAGGCGGAGGTGTGCAGCAGCTGCACATGCAACAGGCCGACACTGACCGGCGGCATTTCGGCCAATGCCTGCTCCACCTCGTCACTAATGAGGTGAAAACCGCGCTTGCGAGCGGAGAGGGTGAGAGTGTCGCGTTGCCACATGAGAAGCCCTGCCTGTCATTGATTCAGTCCATGCTAAACATGACAAGCCAGAACGCAAAAGGCCAGCCCCGGAGGGCTGGCCTTTTTGCTGCGTGCTGCGCTGGCTCATCTCAAGCGAGAGGAGGGCGACAGCATGGCATCGCTGCCATCAACCGGTGGTGGTGGCGGCTTCGCTGACGGTGCGGCGGGCGGCCTTGGCGGTGACGCGTTCCGGTTCTGTCTTGCCGATCTCGCGGGCGAGCCAGTCGGCCAGCATGCGCACGCGGGTCGGGATGGGGCCGCGCGGCAGCAGCATGCCGATCTCGACCGGCGGGATCTCGTCGCATTCCAGACGCTTGAAGGACTGGCCGTTGCGCTCGCTGAGCGAGTTGACCCAGTCGATGGGCAGCACGGCGCGAATCAGGCCATCGGCGACGTAGTCGGTGAGGACTTCGAGGTCATCGGACTGGATGTGATTCGGGCGCGGGTCTTCCGGGTGACGCGAGAGCGAGGTGCCGGAGACCAGCGGTTCCAGCTCGCCCCACGGCAGCTCTTCGGGATGCTCGACATGCGAGGCCGCGTAGGCGGCTTGCTGCCACTGGGTCAGCGGGCGGAAGACGTGAGTGCTGCCGGCCAGGTGCGGGAAGCCGATGACCAGATGCGGCTGGTTCTCGAGAATCTCGCGACCGTTGTGCCACAGCTTCAGCTTGATATCGACTCCGTCGTGCTCTGACAGGAAGCTGGTGAGAGCATGGCCCAGGAAGTGACGACCCAGCGCTGGGGTGGCGTGGATCCGAATGGTGCCGGTGAGGTCCGACTGACGATCCTCGATGGCGCGGTGCGCTTCATCATCGAGGTTGGCCATCGATCGTGCGTAGCGGTAGAGAGTCTCTCCCGCTTCCGACAGGCGGATACCGCGATGGCCGCGTTCCACCAGGCGAGTGCCGAAGCGGCCCTCGAGGGCGTCGAGGCGACGGCTGACGGTGGATTTGGGCAGGCGCAGGCGTTCGGCAGCGCGGGACAGGCTGCCGAGATCCGCGACCATCAGAAAGGTGTTATAGGCGTCGATATCGCTCATCGAATAGGTCCGGTTGTTCAGGGGGTCGGGGTGTGTCGTCAGGGAAACACCCACCTTGTACGGGCCATGTCGGGCCCGTCGCAGCGCAGGGGCTGCACAACGGATTGCCTGTCGATGACCGTGCCCCTCGTACCGCGGGGGATGCCCCGGGCAAAGACGCGCTCATCGATCAACAACCGCTCCTGTCAGTCGTGCACCGCAGCGCACGTCGACAGGTCTTGCACTTGATTCTTGCCTTCAGCTCTTGCGGCTGGCTGGTGAAGCCGGTCTTGGGGCTCAGTCTTGAAGCCTGGTCTTGAAGCCTGGTCTTGAAGCCCGGTCTTGAAACCGGTCTCGAAACCCGGCTTCGCGCACAGTGCCGCGCCAGAAACGCGAGAACGGATTTCAGGCGCTGGATGATGGTGACTCTGAGCAGGCTAACAATATCACCATCCCGTCATTGTTGCATCCAAAGTCGCACGCATTGCGCAATTCCGATCTCCGTGAAACGTGACACCTCGGCAGAATGCGCAACGGCGGGGGGACTGGCGTCATTGGCGGCATGACGGCTCAGACGTCAGTGACCGGAGATGGTTCCGTATCTGATGACAGACAGGTGAGAAAAAGTGTCTTTTTCGTGAGGCAAGGCGCAGGGCAGGTCCTTGCGCGGCTGGGGGGGGCCTTCTGCCACGAGAAATCGGGAATCGGCGAGGGGGCAGGTGGGCGCGAGGCGAGTGGGCGTGCCCGTGAGGAGGGCACCCGATTGCAGGTTTCGAGAAGAGGCGTTGCAGAAACGGTAGATGACGGAAATGTGCAAGAAAGTGCATTATCTCGCCTGCAAAGAAGAATCATTATTATTATTAATCTTGGGAACGCTCCGCACATGACAGTCTGCCTCTCTTCGCGCCACACCGTCAGCGCTTCACGCGCGACGGTCTTCACTCCTCGTCCGCTGGTCGCGGCCATCGCCTTGCTGTGTGCCGGGACGGTCAATGCTGAGCCGCTGCAGATGCAGACACTGCAGGTCGAGGAGGATCGCCTCGAGGCCACGGCGGTGGTGGACAGCGAAGAGCTTGCCCTGCATCAGGCGCGTGATCTCAAGGACATCTTCCGCGATACGCCTTCCGTCACCGTTGGCGGCACCACGGCCTCCTCCGAGAAGCTCTACGTGCGCGGGCTGGAAGATACCAACCTCAACATCAGCATCGATGGTGCCAGCCAGAACGGCTACCTGTTCCACCACAGCTCCAACTTCAACATCGAGCCGGAGCTGCTCAAGCGCGCCGAGGTCCAGGCCGGGCCGGGGGCGGCGGACAACGGGCCGAACGCGCTGGGTGGCAGCATCAAGTTCGTGACCAAGGATGCCCAGGACCTGCTCAAGCCGGGTCAGAGTTTCGGTGGCATGGTGAAGGGCAGCACGGAATCCGCGGCAGATGCCGTCAAGGGCACGCTGTCGGTGTATGGGGAGGTGGCGCCCAACGCGGGGCTGCTGTTCACCACCAGCGCACGCAACAGCGATGACTACCGCACCGGCGGCGGTGATGAGGAAGAGGGTACCGGCGGTCATCAGCGCAGCTATTTCGGCAAGTTCAGCCTGCTGGATCAGGGCGCGCACAGCCTGCGACTCAGCGCTGAGCACAATGAGGACACCGGCATCTACTGCGTGCGTCCCAACATGGAGTGTCAGCCGTTCAACAACGCCAAGGTCGATACCGAGCTGAGCCGTGACACCTATACCGCCAACTACGATTTCGAACCGGGATCGCGGCTGGTGGATGTGCACGCCAATGTCTTCCACTCCAGTACGGAAGTGGACCGCACGTCCCTCGCTACCGGGGCCAGCTCGAATGCCAAGGTCGAGAGTGTCGGGGGGGATCTCAACAATACCTTCCGCTTCGGCCCCGAGGCGATGAACAACCGTCTGACCCTGGGCAGTGATTACGTCGAGGATGAATCCAGCACCGCTGGCTTCGACGAGACGGCGCGCAACATCGCGCTCTACGCCCAGCACCGCATGACGCTCGGCGCGGTGGATCTGTCCTTCGGTGCCCGGGTCGATGACTACCGGACCGAATACGCCAATGGCGAGACGCTGGATGATACCGATGTCAGCCCCAACGCGAGCCTCAACTGGCGTGTCGGCGGGGGTGTCGAGCTGTTCACCGGCTATGCCACGGCCGTGCGTGGCAACAAGGGCCGCGAAGCCCTGTTGATCGACGGGGGCGTCGGCCCGGGCGAGACGCTGGTGGTCGAGCCGGGTCTCGAGGCCGAGACCTCGCGCAGCACCGAGGTCGGTGCCCGCTGGAAAGGCGAGGGCATCCTCACCCAGCGTGACCGCGCCGGACTGGAAGTCACCTACTTCGATACCCACTTCGACAACTACATCACCGAAGGGTCGGCGGGTGATGTGACCACCATCACCAACATGGAAGGTATCGTCACCAGCAAGGGCGTCGAGGCGCGAGCCACCTACGGGCTGGGCGGCTGGGACATGACGCTGGGCTACCTGACCATGGACCTGGAAGACAACCAGGGCGAGACCGTGGTGGATGACATGGGGCTGGGCAACCAGACCGGAGACCGCTGGAGTCTGGACAACCGTTACACCTTCGCCGACCCGCAGCTGACCCTGGGCTGGACCGTGACCGCCTACGAGCGCCTCACCGACCTGCCGGATGACCAGAGCGAGCGTGCCGGTTACGCCACGCATGACCTCTACGCCAGCTGGGTGCCGGGTGACATGCCGGACCTGACCCTGACGGCCGGTATCTACAACCTGTTCGACAAGGAATACTCCGACCAGAACACCTTCTATCTGGAAACCAACAGCCCGCGTGGCATCACGCCGGGCGCCATCACCAGTCCGGGGCGTGACGTGCGTCTGTCGGCGGCGTATCGCTTCTGATCAAAAGGTGCTGTCAGCCAGCGTGTCTCTGACGGAAGGGCATCGCCAGCGGTCGTGATCCAGGCTCGCACCCCGGGAGGCTTCACTGACGCGTAGCCCCGCTCCAGAGAACGAGGTAGCGACACGGCGGCAGCGGCAGCACCGATGCAAGGGCATCAGCGCAGGAGCATCAGCGCAGGAGCATCAGCGTAAGAACATCAGCGCAAGAACAAGACAGCGCCATCGTGATTTCACGGTGGCGCTGTCTTGTCTTTGGAGTACGCGTGCTCCATGGCGCGGGCCCCGGCCGGCCTGCGTCCCGCGGGCAGGCTGTGCTACCATCGCGACCAAATGTTGGAGAGCCGCTGCACGGCTCTTCGCACCGCACTCACGTTCCCGCCCGTGGCGGGTGATCGTACGAATAAGGAAGGATGCATGGCGCTTCTGAAGATTTTTGTCGGCACGATGTATGGCGGCTCGCTGGATGTGGCCGAGCAGGTGCAACCGCTGTTCGAGCAGGCAGGCTATACGGTGGAAGTGCTTGACCAGCCGACACTGGAAGACTTGACGGAGACACGCCCGGATCTGGCGCTGTTCGTCACCTCCACCACCGGCAGTGGCGATGTGCCGGGCAACCTGAGCGGCTTCCTCAATGCGCTCTCGGCCCAGTCACCGGCGCTGGACTGGCTGCGTTATGGTCTGATCGCTCTCGGCGATAGCTCCTACGGCGAGACCTACTGCGGTGCCGGGCGTCAGCTGGACGAGCGTCTGGCGGATCTGGGCGCCACGCGCCACGGCGAGCGCCTCGAGATCGATGCCATGGAGACCTTCATGGCGGATGACGCGGCCCTGCCGTGGGTCGAGAGCTGGATTCCGACGCTGCCGGCGACCGCCTGATCCCGTCACGCTGGGTGTGCCCGGCGTCCGACTTCTTCATCGTGTTCGATTTCCACGTTGCCCGACCTTTCCTCGAGACTGCTGCACATGCCGAAACTCAATCCTGATCATCCGCGCGCCCGCAACCTGACACCGCAACGTGTCTCCGTGCTGGCGGGCCTCGCCATCGTGATGGTCGCCAACATTCCGCGTTTTCTGCTCAGCGGTGACACCACGCGCCTGATGCTGATCAGTGGCTTTGCCGTGGCCGTCGCGGCGCTGGGGGTCTACATCTATCGCCAGCTCTCCGATGTCGCCCAGGGCGAAGTGCCGAGGCTGATGCGTCGCGTGTTCGTGTGGCTGGTGGTGGGCCTGGCGGCGATGGCAGCCTTCAACTTCGCCGCGCCGATGCTTGACCGCCCCAGGGAAGGGGCGCTGGAAGTGCTGGTCGATGGCCTGACACTGGGGCTGGTGGCGCATGTCATCAGTCTGTGGATGCATCGGGGCCGCAAGAGCGACTGAGCCCTGTCTGCCGCAAACGACGACGCCCCCGGCCAGTGATGGTCGGGGGCGTCGTCGCATCAGGCCCGGGGCTGATGTCCCGGGCGTCACGGCCTCACTTGCACAGCGTGTAGCAGGGCTCGTAGTCGCTGCCCGGCAGCTTCATGCGGCCCTGGGCCACGAAGGAGGTGAGCAGGGCGTCGAGACGCTCCATCAGCTCGGCTTCGGCGGTCAGGCGGAAGGGCCCATCGCGCTCGATCTCCTCGATGCCTTCCTTCTTGACGTTGCCGGCGACGATGCCCGAGAAGGCACGACGCAGGTTGGCGGCCAGCTCATGCACCGGCTGGTTGCGATGCAGCGCCAGGCTCGACATGTTGGCGTGGGTCGGCGCGAAGGGCTGCTGGAAGTGCGGGGCGATATGCAGACGCCAGTTGTAGTAGAAGGCGTCGTGATGCTGACGACGGAACTCCGCGACGTCATCGATGCCGCCTCGCATGGTGCGCGCCACCTCGACTGGATTGTCGATGATGATGGTATAGCGCGAGCGCGCTTCCTCACCCAGCGTATAGGTGATGAACTCGTCGATCTGCTGGAAGTAGTCGGCGCTGGAGGCCGGGCCGGTGAAGATGACCGGGAACGGCAGGCCTTCGTTTTCCGGGTGCAGCAGGATACCCAGCAGGTAGAGAATCTCTTCCGCGGTGCCCACGCCGCCCGGGAAGACGATGATGCCATGCGCGGTCCGCACGAAGGCCTCAAGGCGCTTCTCGATGTCCGGCATGATGATCAGTTCATTGACGATCGGGTTGGGTGACTCGGCGGCGATGATGCCCGGCTCCGAGATGCCCAGATAACGGCCCTGCTTGCGACGCTGCTTGGCATGCGCGACGTTGGCCCCCTTCATCGGGCCCTTCATCGCGCCGGGACCACAGCCGGTGCAGATGTCGAGTTCGCGCAGGCCGAGGTGATAGCCCACGTCCTTGGTGTACTCGTATTCCTCGCGATTGATCGAGTGGCCACCCCAGCAGGTGACGAGGCTCGGCTCACGCGAGGACTTCAGGGCACCGGCGTTGCGCAGGATATGGAACACCGCGTTGGTGGTGCCTTCGGTGGTGGAGAGATCGAAGCGGGGCGTGTTCTGGATCTCGTTGGCCACGTAGACGATGTCGCGCAGCACGCTCGAGAGGTGCTCACGAATGCCGCGGATCATCTTGCCATCCACGAAGGCATCACCCGGCGCATTGTCGAGCTTCAGACGGATGCCACGATCCTGCTGCAGCACCTCGATCTCGAAGTCCTTGTAGGCATTGAGCACCGAGACGCTGTCATCGGTCTGGCTGCCGCAGTTGAGCACCGCCAGCGCGCAGCGGCGCAGGATGTCATGCAGGCCATTGGAGGAGGTGTCGCGCAGGCGATTGACCTCATCCTGGGAGAGAACTTCCAGGCTGCCTTCCGGTGAGATGATGGTGGAGACCAGCGTCGAGCTGGCATCGCGGGAGTAGGTGGTAGCTTCACTGGTGACAGAGTTCATGACCGTCTTCCTTGTGTCAGGCGCCCACGGCTGACTGGGCGCGGTTCCGGGCTTCTGCCCAGAGTTCGGCGATGCGCTCGCGGTCGTCCACGCTCATGCCGTCCTGGGCAAAGGCGTGCTGCATCCACTCTTCGAAGGTGGCGTCAAAATCTTCCGCGACCACATCGGCGGCATCGTAATCGGCGTTCTCGAGAACCAGTTCCACCTGGGGAATCATGTATCCCAGCGGGAAGAGGTCGACTTCGGCGCATTCGCTTTCCATGGCGAGCAGTGCCTTGTGGATGGCTTCGCCGCGCGCGGCCAGTGGATCAAGCATCTGGAGCATCTCGTGATTCGGGCCAGTCGCGAGGACTGGTCGGGGCAGAGGAAAGGCGCCGAGCCCTGCCGCGTCATTCGGGCATCGCCCACGAAAGACGCAGCCAGAGCGGCACCTGGCAATGAGGATGATGCTAACACGCGAGGGCGCCACGGCGCAGCGCTGCGCATGGCGGCTGGCTCTGGTAGAATCATGGCCTTTGCGGGTCGGTGGCCCTGTGCAGACATTCAGGCAGCTATCGGCAACACGACGCGCCGAGTCGCGTCCCCCGTTCGTGAGTGGTCAGTGCCTCCATGTTCAACGCCCAGTATTTTCGTACCTTCATCACCCTGGTGGAGACCGGCAGCTTTACCCATACCGCGCGCAAGCTGGAAATGACCCAGCCCGGCGTCAGCCAGCATATCCGCAAGCTGGAGCAGTACCTGGGGCGCTCGCTGCTCAACCGTCAGGGACGCAAGTTCTCGCTCACCGCAGCGGGGCGTCGCTGTTACGACTACTCCGTCAAGCTGTTTGCCGAGCACACCCAGTTCATGCACTCGCTGGATGATGACTCGCCTGACAGCGGGGAATGCCGTGTGGCCAGCCCCTCAAGCGTCGGGCTGATGTTCTATCCGTTCACGCTCGGCTATCAGCAGCAGCATCCGGGGCTGACGGTCAGCTACAGCTTCGCCTTCAATTCCGAGATCGTGCAGGACGTGCTGGCGGGGCGCTTCGATCTTGGCATCGTCACCGAGCCGGTCAAGCATCCGGATCTCAACTTCGAGCTGTGGCATCAGGAGCCGCTGTGCCTGGTGGTGCCCGCCGACTTCGCCGGCAACAGTCTCAATGAGCTGATGGCGCTGGGCTTCATGAATTACGCCGACGGCGTCAACAACGCCAGCGCCTTGCTGCGTGAGAACTTCGCCGGTGAATTCCGCTCGATGAGCCACTTCCCGCAGCAGGGTTTCACCAACGACATCGGCATGGTGCTGGATGCCGTGGCACGTGGCCTGGGCTTCACCGTCGTCTCGCGCACGGTGCTGGAGACGTCACCGTGGCAGCGCCAGGTGCGCGAGATGCCGCTCACCGAGGCCGTCTACGAGAACCTGTACATCGTCACGCGTGACAATGCCGAGGTGCCGCGTCGCTATGAGCAGCTGCTGGGCGAATTCCGCCTGCAGCGCCGCAACACGCTCTACGGCTACGCCGATGCCCCGGAAAGCTTCGACAACATGGACCTCGACGGCATGGTGTAACGCCTGCCATGACGTGACAGGGCTCCCCTCAGGCCTGCCTGGCATCGCAAGACCCGCTCCTCGAAGCGGGTCTTCGTGTTTCCGGGGCAGGGACAGGCCCGCGTCAGGGCGTCGCTTGGAGCGCACCGTCCTGTTTCAGTGCACGACCCCGGCTTGCGACCAAGGCCTGATGCGACGCCGCCACGGCGCGTGGGATGCTGGATGACAGCCTGACCAGTGTCGTGAGGTGTTTGCGCGACTTGCTGCCTACCCCTTGTTCGTTGTCATCGAGGAACCCGTACCGTGTCTTCTTCCAAGTCCCGATTCGTTGATGCACCGCCTGCCGCGAGCGACGTGGCCGATGCCCAGTCCTTTCGCCAGTCGTTCTCGCTGCTGTCGCGCATGGAGGTGACGGAGCTTGACGAGGCGCTGCGTGGCGAGCTCGCCCGGCGCTGTCGCTGGCAGGGATGGGAGTCACGCCACATGAGCGCGAGCCAGGCCGCCGAGCTGATTCGCGATGGCATGACGGTGGGCATGAGCGGCTTCACGCGGGCGGGGGAGGCCAAGGCCCTGCCGCTGGCGCTGGTGGAGAAGGCGCGCCGCGAGCCGTTCTCCATCACGCTGATGACCGGCGCCTCGCTGGGCAATGACCTCGACGGTCAGATGGCGGACGCCCACATGCTGGCGCGGCGCATGCCGTTCCAGGTCGATCCGGTGCTGCGCCGTGCCATCAATGCCGGCGAAGTGATGTTCATGGATCAGCATCTCTCGGAGACGGTGGAGCTGCTGCGCAACCATCAGCTGAGTGACATGGACGTCGCGGTGGTCGAGGCCAGTGCCATCACCGCCGACGGCGGGATCGTGCCGACCACCTCGGTGGGCAATTCGGCCAGCTACGCGATTCTGGCCGACAAGGTGATCATCGAGCTCAATCTCGAGTCCCCGGCGGCACTCGAGGGACTGCACGATATCTACATTCCGCAGATGCGCCCCAGCCGTCAGCCGATCCCGGTGGTGGCGCCGGATTCGCGTATCGGCACGCCGTACATCCCCATCGACCCTGCCAGGATCGCCGCCATCGTGCTGACGCGTGGCAAGGACAGCCCCTCGACCTGTACCCCGCCGGATGAGGATACCCGGCGGATGGCGGACCATCTGGTCGAACTGCTCAAGCAGGAGGTCACGCTGGGGCGTCTGACGCCTGCGTTGCTGCCGCTGCAGGCCGGGATCGGCAGCATGGCCAACGCGGTGATGAGCGGACTGAAGGAGGGGCCCTTCGAGCACCTCACCATGTACTCGGAGGTATTGCAGGACTCCACCTTCGATCTGCTGGATGCCGGCAAGCTCGACTTCGCCTCCGGCTCCTCCATCACGGTCACCGAGGAGCGCGGGCGCACCCTGTGGAAGGACCTCGAGCGTTACCGTGACCGTCTGATCCTGCGTCCGCAGGAGCTGTCCAATCATCCGGGCATCGTGCGGCGTCTCGGCGTGATCGCCGTGAATACCGCGCTGGAATTCGACATCTACGGCAACGTCAACTCCACCCACGTGTGCGGCACGCGGATGATGAACGGTATCGGCGGCTCCGGGGACTTCGCGCGCAATGCCCAGCTCTCGGTGTTCATCACCAAGTCACTGGCCAAGGGCGGGGATATCTCGAGCGTGGTGCCCTTCGTCAGTCACGTGGACCACACCGAGCATGACGTGGACATTCTGGTGACCGAACACGGCCTGGCGGATCTGCGGGGTCTGGCACCGCGAGAACGCGCGGTGCTGGTGATCGAGAACTGCGCCGACCCGCGCTATCGTCCCGCGCTGCGGGCCTACTTCGAGGAGGCCTGCCGGCGGGGCGGCCATACCCCGCATTGCCTGGAGCAGGCGCTCAGCTGGCATCGCGAGGTGGAAGTGCACGGCAACATGCGCGCCCTGTGCACGCCTGAGCAACGCGGCGATGTGCCGGCGAAGCAGGCAGGTGAGAAGGTCAGCGCCGGCTAGCGCGGCGTTCAGGCCGCTCTCGCCATCGGGGCGGCCAGCCACCAGACGCCAGAAACCAGGGCGGCTCAGGCGACTGACTCAAGTGATTGACTCAAGTGATTGACTCAAGTGATTGACTCAAGCGGCAAGCGACAGGCGACGAAAGCCAAGCGACAAGCGACAGGAGGGCGGATCACTGATCCAGACCGTTTTCCTTGCGCTCGTCTTCGCATTCCGGGCTGCCCATCTCATAGTCACGGCATAGCTGGGGGCGGCGATCATAGATGGTGCACATCAGCGTCTCGCGATCGACGGCGGCACACCAGCCATCATCGAGGCGGCGCATGACTTCGCCCCCCCACTCATCCTCGTCGATCAGATAGTCCGGCACGCCGGTATCGGTGAGCAGGATGACCTCAAGCCTGCAGCAGCAAGCCTGGCAGTTGCTGCAGGTGATCTCGGGATTCACAGGTGTCGTATCGCCGGTAGCGAACGGCGATACGTCGGTAATCGGAATATTCATCGGGTCAGGGTCAGCCACAGTGAGTCAGGTGCCATCATCGGCACGCTTCAGCCGGCAGTGAAACATACTCACGCACGGATTACTTGTAGACCTTGTCGATCCCTTCCCAGTAGCCCTCGGGGTCCCGGTCATCGGTCATGTAATAGAGCTGGTAGCGACGATTGAGGCGTGCACCACCATCACGGGTCAGCGGTGCCCAGGCAAAGCCGGTACTGCCCTTGCTGGAGGTGGTGAAGAAGGCGTCCAGCGGAATGCTGACGTAGAGCCCCTTGTCGAAGCTGCCCTCGCCATAGTCATCGCCGGCATCGGTCATGGTCGCCCAGGCCCCGACGCTGACCCCGTTGGAGAAGCGGCGGGACAGATCCAGCGTCGCGCCGATATCGCCGGCCAGATAGCGCCCCACCGAGCCCTTGACCAGCACATCGTGCCAGCCGGACTGCCAGTAGGCGGTGGCATGGCCGGTGGTGACGGAATAGTCGCGCAGGCCGAACTGCTGATCGAATTCCCGCTGGCGGACGCGGTTGATATCCAGCCCCAGTGCCAGCGAGCTGTTCATCGGGCGATAGAGCACCTCGGCACCGACACCGGCATACATCATCTCGAGAATGCCGCCGTAGGCCTGGGCATACCAGTCACGCCCGAACTGATGAGTGCGGGTGTACTGCAGATTGGTGATGCCCAGATCGGTCTCCTTGACGTAATCCCCGACGTAGGTGCGCACGCGTGGCAGGTCGGAGTCGGCGATGTACTCGTAGTTCTCGTAGTTGTCGGCCAGCTGATAGGTGGCCACGCCGGAGAACCAGCCATTGCGATCGGTGCGCCACAGGGCATCCAGCTGCAGGTTGAGCTGGTAGAGATAGCCGTCCGGTCCGCCGAAGTTCTGTTTCAGGTTGGGCGAGAATCCCCAGTTGAAGCCGGCGGGTTCCCTGTCCAGCAGCGTGGCGGCCTCCGCGCTGGCGTCGTCGTCAGGCGCGGGAGAGGCGGCGCGAGCGGTGATGGAATGCTCGTACTCGGCACCGAAACGTCTGTCGTTGGCGGCCGCGACGAAGGCCTCTCGCGGATGCTCATCCTCGCGCAGCGCCAGGCCGTTGCTGCTCAGGCGGTAGCGGAAGTGGGTGATCTCGGCGGGCAGGCGGTTGTGCAGCACGCGATTGGCGCGGCCTTCGGCCTGCAGGTCCTTGCGAAAGCGCGTGGCCTCCGCCTCGATGATCAAGGTCTCGCCCTCTACCCGCAGGCGGGAGACTTCAAGCCCCGTCTGGGCACGCAGCGTCGCGGCCAGTGCCTGCCAGTCGACGTCCTCCAGCCGTATCGGCGCTGGCGGGCTTGCGGCGGGCTCGCCCGTGGTGGCACTCGGGGAGGTCGGCAGCGTCAGCAGGCGGCCTTGAGGTGCAGCCTCGTCGCCGGTCGGCGAGGGCGTTGAGAGCGGCGCAGCCTCGTCGCCGTCCAGCGAGGGCGTTGAGGCCGGCGTGGCACCGGCGGGACGTGACGGGCGATCCGACGGGACTGTCTCGCTGTCCCCACGATTGACGGCATCCAGCGAGCGCACCCGGAAGGCTTCCGGGGTCTGGTCATGGCGGTAGCGCGAATGGTGACTGGGGGCGACATCTTCCGGGGTGCCGTCATCCTTGGCCTGAGCCAGCCCCGCCAGATTGGTGGACAGCGACAGGCCCAGCATGGCGGTGTTGCCGCGCTCCCAGCCGCCATGCAGCGACAGGTTGTCATTGACCTTGAACGTCGCGCCCAGATTGAACGGTGAATCCTGGTCTATCTCCACCGTCAGGGGCTCGTCGGAGTAGTCGTTGCCCTCGTATTCCAGCATCAGGGTCAGCGGGTCCCAGGGCGTCTGATATTCGATGCCACCGAAGACGGCCGGGCTGCCACTGAACATGCTGCCCAGCTGGAAGTCGCCCCCGTTGTCGCTGGTGGTGTCGCTGCGCGTCTCGAGGCTGCTTCTCACCAGCGCCAGCGGGTTGCTGAAGTCGCCCCGCGTGCCCAGATAGCCCCAGCCGAGCCCCAGACTGACATCAAGATCACCGTAGCGCTTACTGGCCACCAGATATTCAGAGCTGAACAGCCCCGTACCGCCGAGATCTCGCAGACCCACTGCGAGTGCCGGGCGATAACGGTCCTCTTCCCAGAGCCGGAACTTGGTGTCGAAGGATTTATCCAGGTAGTCGCGGTCCGGGGCGGCCTCACCGTAGCTGACCGTTTCCACCGAGACATAGCGAAAGCCCAGCTCCATCCACTCGAAGGGGGCGGCGTTGACGCTGAAGCGCTTGTAGGGCTGGGTACGGCTGTAGGTGAAGCTCAGCTCGCCCTGTGGGGCGAAGCGTGCCGTGGGAGTCTGCATCAGCCCCACGCCGCCGAAATCACTCTGGGATTCCCCGGTGGCGGCGTGGGCGATCTGGGCGCCGAGCAGGCCTCCCGCCATGCCGAGCGCCAGCCAGCCGGTGCGTGCCGGAGCAGGGCGCTGCTCGTCTCGGGGGCGCGTGGAGGGATGGGCTGGGCGAAAGGGACTCGACATGGGCGTCTCGCATGCTCCCGCGCGACAGGCGCGTGAGCGTGAATGAGGGTATGGAGGATAGAAACATCGAGGCGATGCTGGCAGTGCCGGGAACGACCGCTAGCGGGCCGGCGCTTGCGGGTCAGTGCCTGACGTCCCGGGAGCTGTCGGCTCGTCGTCCGCTGACGGCAGCGAGGCGGCGTCCAGCTGCCAGCTGTGACAGTTCTCACCGGGCAGGCGGCTGGCCAGCCATTGCGGCAGCGCCTCGTTGACCCATTGCTGCGCGGTATCGATACCGGGGGTATGGATCACCAGGCTGGCTCCCGGCGCGACCGGCAGGTCGGCTGCGCCACGCGTGAGGCGATTCCAGCTGGCGATGGGCCGCGTGAGCACCTGCCCCTGGGGGGTGACGAGGCTGGCCCGTGCCGCCTGGCCCAGCGAGTCGGCGGCGCGGCGCTCATCGATCAAGGCGTCCAGTGTCAGGCCGGGGCTCCACTGGCGCTGGTGCACGCCGCTGGCGTCCAGGATCACCACGTCGCGGGGAGCCTGACAGGCACCGATCACCATGCTGGGAGCGATGCGTATCGCCCGCGGGCCATCGCGCATGTCAGTGAGCGGATTCAGCTGGCCGGGCAGGCGTGCCAGCACGCTGCGTGGCTCACCCTGTTGACGGCCCTGATCGAGATAGCGCTGCCAGGCGTGCAACCCCTCGACATAGGCGGCCCGAGAGCTGCCTTCGGGCGCCCCCACCGCGTAGCGAGCCGCGATCAGTTCAATCTCGGCGCTCAGGCGGTTGGCGGTCGCGGCCATCTGCCGGCGAATCAGCGGCGTGCTGACGAAGCTGTAGCGCCAGTCCAGCGCCATGCGTGTCTGGTGGGAGGACCATTGCTGTTCCAGTACCTGACTGGCCAGTGGCGTGCTGGCGGCGCTGAAGGGCAGCGGCGTCTCGTTCGCCCGGGCGAGGGTCGGGGTCAGCAGGGCAGCCAGGCACATCCCCGTGGGCAATGTGCGGGCGAGGGCGCGCAGCGGTCCCTCGACGCGGGCCGAATCGTGTGCGGGGCGAGCAGAATCACGTCGTGAAAAGCGCATTACCATGCCTTGGCGATCTCCCAGCCGAAGCGTGGCCCGTCCGGCCAGGCCGTCATGTCGGCGGCCCACACCCGAGTGGCATCGCGCCATATCTCGTTGGTGGTGGTGTGGCCATCGTCCCATGCCAGGGTCTCGGTGCAGTGTTGCAGCGACAGCTCGGCCAGTGGCAGCGCGTGTGGCGCGGCGGCCTCACAGCGCAGATGTGCATCGGCTTCATGCACCTGCATCACCGGCACGTCATCTTGATGCTGACTGCCGGAGGAAGCGGCATCTGCCCGCTCCAGCCGGCGAGGATAGGGGCTCAGGGCGCTGACACTGACGCGATAGCGGCTGTCGTCAGCCATCAGCCAGGCCGGACGCGCCAAGGCGCGCCCGGTAGTGCTTTGCTCATGCCTGTCCGCGATGTCTCGCGTGAAGCCGGATGTCGCGGACAGTACGCCGTCGCGCAGTTCGATGATGCCGCGGTCCTGGCTCTCGAAACGCGCGATGCGTCCCTCATCCTCGAGCGTGGCCAGCACGACCAGTGCCGTGTTGTTGCCATGCAGGAACTTGAGGGAGGCGTAGGGCAGTTCACTGGCGCGCGCCGCCTCGAAGTCATCCTTGCCGAAGGCATCGCCCACCGAACTGGCCACTATCTGGGCACAGCCGCTCACTGACACGGCACAGGCAGTGATGCCCAGCAGCGTCAGCGAGCGCCGGATGCCTGGAAGGTGCCTGGCTGGCGATTGGCGATGATTCGCGCCTGAACGACGCGATGCGGAGCGCGACGTCATCAACGTGTCCCGGTAGAGCCGGTGGTACCTGTCGTGCCGGTGGTACCGGTGGTGCCGGTCGTCCCGCCACCGACGGTGCCCGTGGCCGCGCCGGCCGCGATGCTGCCGCCGTTGGTGCTCGGGGTCACGCTGCCGGACGCGCTCTGGCTGGCCGTGCCGCTGCCAGCGGCGCTGCCGGTGGGAACGCTACCGGTCGTGCCGGTGGTGCCAGTCGTGCCGGTCGTACCAGTCGTACCAGTCGTGCCGGTGGTGCCAGTCGTGCCAGTGGTACCTGTCGTGCCAGTCGTGCCGGTAGTACCAGTCGTGCCGGTCGTCCCCGTCGCAGCCTGCCCAGCGGCAGGTGCCTCCTCTTCCGCCATGGCGTTGCCTGCCAACAGCAGGGCACCGGACAGGCCGAGAATGGCGCCGATATGTGACTTGCGCATATGAAGTCTCCTTGATGAGCATTGCCGGTCATCTGCCAGTCAGGGCGCTGCGATGACTGGGCTCGGTGATGGGTGGCCAAGGCCAGCGTCGTGCATGCCGGATGCCGTGCTGTCTCTGACCATCGGCAACACTGCTGCTGAGAGTTGCGTCGTGGTGTGCGTGAGCAAGCTCACGCCTGTTCCATGATGTGCAGGGCGCCGTCCCTGATACCGTCCGTAGCATCTTCCCTGGCGCAGCCTCTTCCTGAGGTGTTCCTGCCATGGCCGCATTCCCTGGCCACCGTATTGCTCGCTTTCGAGGTGATGACATCGCCGTCGTCATGAGAAATGTGCATGCACATTTCAGACGGACGCCTCTCTCTATCCCCCGTGAAAGCGAGGCCCATGTTAACCAGAAAATGTCGGCTGTCTAGCGAGAGAGGTCGCGTCGATGTGGCGTTGATGGAAAGCGAAATATTTATGTAAAAAAGAGTAATCGTGGTGTGGATAAAAGCAGACATGCCTGTCGATCTTTCAGACACCGCGGGCGCTGGACTTGATCCGCATGGCTGCTGAAATTCTTGTGAAGGATGTGTCGATTTGCAGACGAACCCAGCGTTGCACTGTCTGTTATCGGCTACGTCATCATGTGGCGGCTAGCGACACACGTCGTGCTGATGATGATACAAAGCAATGTTTTTATTGGATTTTTGTAACAGCGCTCGATTGGCGAGCGGCGTGGATCAGGTAAAATGCGCAACAGATGGAGTCTGGTCACTCCACTCTTGATGCCCATGAAGACGACGCAGCGGACAGTGCGATAAACGTTGCCATCACGTTGTGGAACCTGCGCCGTCAGGTGGGTGTGGTGGGCACTGTCGATGGCGTGAATATGTACCTGTAAAAGGTGTCATCGATGTGCAGCAGAGACGTGATTTTATGAGGAAGACTTCGTGTAAATCGAAGGGGACTCAATCACATTCATCGTCTTCATGGGCCAGCATTCGCGTGATTGCCCAAGGGAGTGTTCGCGCCATTGCCAGACAGGCGCAAGCCGTCATGCAAGGGGCGGGACGCCAGCAGGCGCAAGCACTCAAGCAAACCAAGACATGACACCAGCACGAGGGATCACCCTCGGCCCGAGGTCACCGTCGTTGCAACCGTCGTTGCACATGGGGCCATCGCGTTACGCAAGGCGAACCGAAGACGTTATCGAATTGGTCCCGGCGTCAGCGTGCGGCGGGAATGATCGGGGCAGCCTCGCATCAATCGCTGCTCGGGTCTGTCGACTCAACGGACTTCAGATGAAAAATGCACTGATCGCACGACTTCTGGGCGCCAGCTTGAGCCTCGGCGCCCTCACCGGACTGGCGGGCTGCGTCTTCGCGCCCGGCGGCGACATCGACTATGACACCTCGGCCGCGCCGGTGGATGACATCGTCGATGTGGAGCCCATCACCTTCGGCCTGATCAAGGCCCAGGCGCGGGCGGATGCCCAGGCACGCCAGGCGGCTCGGGGTGACGGCACCCAGCGCGAGCTGGAGCAGGCGCTGACCCAGGAGCTCAACAGCAGTACCCGTGCGCAACTGGCGCCGGATTATCAGTACCACGTGGGGCCGGGCGACATTCTCAATATCGTCGTCTATGACCACCCGGAGCTGTCGTTGCCCACGGGCTCCGAGCGCAGCGCCCAGGAAGCCGGCAACGTGGTGCATGCCGACGGCACGCTCTTCTATCCCTACATCGGCCGTGTCCAGGTCAGCGGCAAGACCCTGGACGAGATCCGTCGGGTGCTGGGCGAGCGCCTCCAGCCCTACCTCAACGAGCCGCAGATCGACGTCAAGGTGGCGGCCTTCCGCAGTCAGAAGGTGCGGATCAGCGGTGAGGTGGAGCAGCCTGGCGTGCAGCCCATCAATGATGTGCCGTTGAGTCTGCTCGATGCCATCGCCGCCGCCGGCGGCATGACCGGAGACGCGGACTGGCACAACGTGGTGCTCAAGCGCAATGGCGAGGAGACCGTCATCTCCCTCTACGAGCTGCTGGCACAGCGCAATGCGGCGACCGGCGAGGCACGTGATCGGCTGCTCAAGGACGGTGATGTCCTGTATGTGCCGGATGTCGGGACCCGCAAGGTGTTCGTGATGGGTGAGGTCGACAAGTCGGTCAGCCTGCCGCTGGGCAGAAGCCCCATCTCGCTGACCGATGCCATCGCCCAGGCGGGCGGCATCAAGGAAGACTCCGCGGATGCCTCCGGCATCTTCGTGGTACGGCGGGACCGGGAAGACCCCGAGAAGCTGGCCACCGTCTATCAGCTGGATGCTCGCAACACCACGGCCCTGATTCTGGGCGCCGACTTCGCGCTCAAGCCGCAGGATGTCGTCTATGTCACGGCCGCGCCGGTGTCGCGCTGGAACCGCGTGATCAGTCAGTTGCTGCCCACCGTGAGCTCCATCTACTACAGCACCGAAATCCAGGACAACCTCGATACCCTCGGCCAGTAAGGCGAGGGGTCGTCAAGGCGTCCCTGCCCGTCGCGATGCACGGGCAGGACACCAGGAGAGTGACTCAACGATGTCGATTCGCAATGCCCATTCCTCCCGTCAGACGGGGGCCACCGAACCCGCAGCGGTACCGGCGCGCACCAGTCTCGATCTGGGCCGCATGCTGGGTCAGCTGTATGACAGCCGCCTGACGCTGGCGCTGATCACCGGCACCTTCACCGTGCTGGCGGTGCTCTATGCGCTGCTGGCGACGCCGATCTACAAGGCCGATGCGCTGGTGCAGGTCGAGGATGGTGGCAGCAACATGAATCCGCTGCGGGATGTCTCCAGCATGCTGCGGGGGGAGGCGCCGCCGTCGGAATCCGAGATCCAGATCATCACCTCGCGCCTGGTGCTGGGCGAGACCGTCAAGAAGGAGCAGCTGGATCTGGTGGTCAAGCCTTACCAGTACCCGGTGATCGGGACCTTCCTGCGCAGCCACGAGGTGGAGCGCCCGAGCTGGCTATCCGGTTCCAGCATGGTGTGGGCCGGCGAGTCACTGGAAGTGGCCAGCCTGGCCGTGCCCAAGGGCTGGGACAACGTCCCGCTGACGCTGGTGACGCTCGGCTCGGGTGAGCAGGGCCGCTATGAACTGCGCTACGACGGCAAGGTGCTCGGCACAGGCTCGGTGGGCAAGCGTGAGCGTTTCGAGGGGCCGCTGGGCGAGGTGAGTCTCGAGGTGACCTCGCTCACCGCGGGCGAGGGAGCCGAGTTCACCCTGATGCACCAGTCCACTCTGGAAGCCACCAATGCGCTGCGCGCGCGCTTCGCGGTGGCCGAGATGGGCAAGGAGACCGGCGTGCTGGGGCTGGCACTGGTGGGGGAAGACCCGCTGCGCACCCAGCAGGTGCTTGAGCGCATCACCCAGACCTATCAGCAGCAGAACATCGACCGTCAATCGGCGGAAGCGGAGAAGTCGCTCGAATTCCTCAAGGAACAGGTGCCGACCGTCCGCAAGAAGCTGACCGAGGCCGAAGAGCGTCTCAATGCCTATCGCGGCAAGAGTGACAGCGTGAATCTGGATCTCGAGACCAAGTCGGTGCTCGAGCAGCTGGTGAACATCGACAACCAGCTCAACCAGACCCAGCTCGAGGAAGCGGAGCTCTCCGGCAAGTTCAACCCGAGTCACCCAAGCTACGTGGCACTGCGCAAGAAGCGCGCGGATCTTGAACGCACGCGCAGTGAGCTCGAGAAGCAGGTGGGGGATCTTCCGGACACCCAGCAGGAGATCCTGCGTCTGGAGCGTGAAGTCGAGGTCAATCAGCAGATCTACGTGCAGCTGCTCAACAAGACCCAGGAAATGAACATCGCCCAGGCCAGCACCATCGGCAACATCCGCATCCTGGATGAGGCCGTGGCGCAGCCGCACCCGGTCAGCCCGCGCAAGGCGATGATCGTGGTGATCGCGACCCTGCTGGGCGCCATGTTGGGTGTGGTCTTCGTGCTGCTGCGCTCGCTGCTGCATCGTGGCATCGAGACACCGTCGGAGCTTTCCGATCTCGGCCTCAATGTGCATGCGACCCTGCCGCTCTCCGAGGAGCAGGCGCGCCTCAATCGTCGCCTGGCGCGAGGCATCAAGCGCTTCTCCTCCTTCAAACTCGGCAAGGGCGCCACGGCGGCGGCCGGCAATGCCGCGCCTGGCCTGCTGGCGGTGCGCAATCCGGCGGATCTCTCCATCGAGGGTCTGCGGGGTCTGCGTACCAGCCTGCACTTCGCGATGATGGAAGCTCCCGATAACCGCCTGATGATCTGCGGCCCCAGCCCGGGCATCGGCAAGAGCTTCGTGTCCGCCAACCTGGCCGCCGTCTGTGCCCAGGCAGGCAACCGCGTGCTGGTGATCGATGCCGACATGCGCCGTGGTCACGTGCATCAGAGCATGGCGGGCCATCAGGTGGGCGCCGTGGCACCGGGGCTGAGCGACTACCTGCTCGGCAAGGTGGAGCGCAGCGCCATCATCCGCAGCATCGCCGACGAGAGCCTGGCGGTGGTCGGCGAAGGCGGTGAGACGCCGGACACCCTCTGCTACGTGGCTCGCGGCACCTCACCGAGCAATCCCTCCGAGTTGCTGCTGCAGGCGCGCTTCTCCGAGCTGCTCGAGTGGGCCAGCGAGAACTTCGACATGGTCATCGTGGATACGCCGCCGATCCTGGCGGTCACCGATGCGGCCATCGTCGGCAAGCTGTGCGGCGTCAGCGTGATGGTGACGCGCTTCATGCACAACTCGCCCAAGGAAATCGAAGCCGCATTGGAGCGCTTCGCTTCCAGTGGCGTGAGCGTGGATGGCGCCATCCTCAACGCCGTCGAGCGCAAGGCGACCACGGCCTACAGCTACGGCTACAGCTATCACGACTACCAGTATCAGGGCGGCGCAAATACGTGAGTGCTGACTTGCCATCCACGGCGACGCCCCTATGTCTGATGACAGCTCGTCAACAGACACCCAGGCGGAAGACGACGTATCGCAAGACCCGGTGTCACTCGACACCACGTCACCGACACGGCGCGGCATGCCGGCCCGAAGGGCGCATGCGGCGTGATGAGAAGACAGCACGATTTGCGATAGACCGGTGCAGGCCGCAAGGGCGGCGAGAGACGGCACCGGGTGTGATGAACGGAAACACCACTCGAACGCAAACCAAGGGGGAGACAGGCACATGAACACGACGACAAATCCAGCGACGACCGGACTCGAGGGGCGTCAGCGACATTCGCGCATGTACGAACGTCTGATGTTCAACTCGCTGTGTCAGGCGCTGGTGGGTCTGATTCTGGCGGTGGGTGTCCCGCTGTTGCTGATCAATGGCCTGCGCCCCTGGGTCAGCGAGATGCGCATGCACAGCGTCATCGCGGCCAGCGGTGGCTTCCTGCTCGCGCTGCAGGCGATTCGTCACATGTCGCGCTACCCCGGTGCCAAGGCATTCGCCTACGTGTTGCCGGCCATCACCATCAGCTATCTGCTGGCGATGAGCGTGCTGATCGCGCTGGATCTGCGCTTCAGCCGTATCGTGCTGGGCAGCTCCTGGCTCGCGGCGATGCTGATCTGCTCCATCGGCTTCTGGGCCGAGCAGCGCACCCGCATCCGCAAGCTGGCCGTGGTGCCGTTCGGTGACTATCGCAACCTGTTCACCACCCGTGGGGCGCGCTGGAACCTGATGCGCGCACCGGACCTGGGCCAGGAGCGCTACAACGGCGTGGTCGCGGATCTGGAAGCCGAGATGCCGGCCGAGTGGCAGCGTTTCCTGGCCAACTGCGTGCTCAACCGCATTCCGGTCTACGACGCCAGTGAAGTGCGCGAGTCGCTCACCGGTCGCGTGGAGCTCAACCAGGTGCGCGAGAACAGCTTCGGTCAGCTGGCACCCAACAGTGAATATGAGCTGTTCAAGCGTCTGTTCGACGTGCTGGCCGTGCTGGCGGTGGCCCCGTTCGTGCTGCCGATCTGCCTGGTGACTGCCGTGCTGATCCGTCTGGATTCGCCGGGTGGCGTGTTCTTCGTGCAGGAGCGTGTCGGTCAGGGCGGTCGTCCGTATCGCATGTTCAAGTTCCGCAGCATGTGCCATGACAGCGAGAAGTCCGGTGCCCAGTTCGCCCAGGCCAACGACATGCGCGTGACCCGTATCGGCCGCGTGATCCGCAAGACCCGCATCGATGAGCTGCCGCAGTTCATCAACGTGCTCAAGGGCGAGATGAGCCTCATCGGTCCGCGTCCGGAGCAGGTCAAGTTCGTGAATGAATTCGCCGAACAGATCCCGTTCTACAACTACCGTCACGTGGTACGTCCTGGCATCACCGGCTGGGCGCAGGTGACCCAGGGGTACGCCTCCGACGCTGACGAGACGCGCGAGAAGCTCGAGCACGACTTCTACTACATCAAGCGCTTCTCCGTGTGGCTGGATCTGTTGATCGTCGGTCGTACCATCAAGACCATGCTGACCGGTTTCGGGGCACGCTGAGCATGCTGACCGTCAGTGGCTATTACGTCGGCTTCATGGCCCTGCTGGTGGCAGTTCTGCCACTGGCGGCCAGCGAGCGCACCCGCATGGTGGGTGCCTGGCTGGGTGGCGGGCTGTGTCTGGCGTTCATGGCATTGCGTTACGACGCAGGATACGACTACTTCTCGTATCGCCAGATGGCCACCTGGCAGGTCGACCTGAGCTTCCTCGAACCCGCGCCGGCGGCACTGGCGCGCATGGCTCGGGCCTGGGGGGAACCGCAGCTGTTCTTCTTCATCACTGCCTTCCTCTATGTATCGTGCTTCGTCACCGCACTGGTGATGAGCCGCCGTAACCTGGCCTGGTGCCTGCTGTTCTTCGTCTGCCTGCCGCTGATCTATCTCTCGGCCTTCGGCTTCGTCAAGCAGCACGTGGCGATCGCCCTGTTCATGGTGGCGATGGCCTGTCTGGAGCGTGGCATGCGGCTGCCGGCGCTGGTGCTGATGCTCGTCGGCACCAGCTTCCACTACACCCTGGCGCTGTATCTGCCGTTGCTGGTGCTCTACCCGCTGCTGCGACGTGCCTATCCCTTCTGGGTCTATCTGGGGCTGCTGCCGCTGTGTTTCGTGGCAGGACCGCTGGCCAAGAGCGCGCTCAGTGCGCTGGGGCTCTATGCCCACTACTTCGAGGATTTTTCCGGGGGCGGGCAGAAGCTCTATGTCATCTATCTGCTGATCTGCCTGGGGACGCTGGGACTCTGGAAGCATTTCCGCCTGTCACTGGACCCCTGGGCCTTCAATCTGATGTTCATCGGCGTGGCGCTCTACACCCTGTTCATCACCTATGGTGAGCACGTGGCCCGCGCCAGCTACTACTTCCTGCCGTTTGCCATCTTCGTCATCTGTGACGTCATCGAGCACTTCCGCGACAAGCTGCTGCCCAGTCTGATCAGCGGTGCGCTGATGATGGCGTTGTTCTTCATGTCGCTGAAGGTGGCGGCCGGCAATCAGGATCATGATTTCTTGAACAACTACCAATTCTATTTCTTGAGCGATGAAGCACTGGTGGTCGGCAATGGAGGTCAGTCATGAGCGAAGCGCTGATCTTCTCGCTGTTCAACCTGATGGCGCGTGGCCTGTCGTCCGCGGCGGGCCTGCTGCTGGCGCGAGCCGTGGCGCCCGAGGCCTTCGGGGAATATGCCCTGGCCCTCAACTATGCGGTGTTGCTGGGCGTGCTGGCGCGCATGGGCGGCAACGAGGTGCTGCTGGTCACCGAAGATGGCGCCAGTGGCGCGGCGCTGCGCCGCTGGATGGGCGTCGGCATCGGCCTCTACGCCTTGCTGGCCATCGCCTTCGCCGTGGGCATCGCGCCGCTGCTGGGGCTGTCTGCCTTCATCTTCGCCTTCTGTGCCCTGCGCGCCGGGGCGGAGCAGGTCGGCCTGCAGATGGTCAATTCGCGCCTGCAGCGTCAGGAGCGCCTGGGGCGCGTCAATCTGATGACGGTGCTGATCTCGCTGGCGGTGGCGATCGCGGTCGCCTGCGCGGCAGGTCCGGCGCTCTATCATCAGGGCGTCGCGCTGCTGACCGGCGCCGAATTCAGCGCCGAGCTGACCACGCCGTCCGGCATGTTCGGCCTGGCACCGGTGGCCACCTTCGTGATGGTCAGTGCCCTCGCGCTGGTCATCGTGATGGCGCTGGGCATGTGGCTGTCACATGACGCGGCGGCGGATGCCCGGGCGGCGGCTGCCAGCCGCGATGGCGCAAGCTCAAGTCGCCTGCCGAGCAAGGCGGACTTCGCGCGTGGACGCGGCTTTCTCTACAACAACCTGATGTCATTCGCCTACCTGCAGGCCTGGGTGATCCTGGCCGGGCTCGCCTTCGCGCCCGCCCAGGTGGCCAGTGTCTCGGTGGTGACCTCCATCGTGTTCGCGCTCTATGTCTTCCCCACCAGCCTGTATCGCTACTACCTGCCCAAGCTGACCCAGGGTGATGGCCGCCTCAAGGAATACCTGATCATCGCCAGCGGCTTCGCGCTGCCGGTGGCGGGCGGTCTGGCACTGGTGGCGCCGTGGCTGGCCGAGCACTTCCTGAGCGGCGCCTACCCGCGCCTGACCATGACACTGCGCGCCTTCGCGCTGGTCTACCTGGTGCACGCCTTCGTGACCTGCGCCTTCACGCGCCTGGCAGCACTGCGCCTGAATGGCAAGCGCCTGCTGTGCCAGAGCACCGGGGCCATTCTGGTGGTCGGTGGGGGCCTTTCGATCGCGGCGCTCAATCACTCGCTCGGCAACGCGTCCGGCGAGAGCGGCAGCCTTCTGGGCATCGACCTCTACCACCTCTTCCTGTGCGTGCCGGTCACCGCGGAGCTGGTGATGCTGGCGATGGCGATCCTCTTCCAGCCGGCTCGCCAGCAAGAGGCGGCCGCGACGGCCAGCCCTTGACGTTCGGCCTTGGGGCCGACGAGTACACGACATTTCACGTGGCGATGCCCGGGCATCGTGCACACCGAACAGCGACATTACGGACAGAAGGACGAATAGCATGGCCAAGATATGCATGACGCACGGATGGCATGACGACAACAAGGGCGACTCCGCCATCCTGATGGGCACCATCGACTTCCTCGACCAGCTGATCGATGCCGAACACGGCCGCAGCGATGTCTCCGGTGAAGGCGTGGCGAAGGCCGAAGGCCATCGCATCGATATCCTGCCCATCGATGATCAGGTGTTCGCCACCGAGCGCGGACCCTTCCGCCACATTCGTCGCCGCTACCGCGAGCGCGTCACCGTCGGTCAGCCCTTGATGCCGCCGATGCGTGACAAGCTGCGCTTCGTCACCTCGCTGCTGGGGCTGGGGGCCAAGATGGCGTTCGGCAAGCAGGGCAAGAGCGGCAACGATGTCATCGATGGTGCCGACCTGGTGGTGGTGAAGGGCGGTCATATCTTCCACAACGGCAGCTTCAAGAAGACCCTGTCTTCCTGGCTGGCGCTGATCGGCTATCTGGCGCCGGTGATGCTGGCACGCAAGGCCGGCAAGCGCGTGCTGTTGCTGGGCCACTCCTTCGGCCCGTTCAAGACCCCGGCCCAGGAGCGCTTCTTCCTGCGCACCCTGAGCGACTGCCTGGTGGTCTCGCGTGAGGAGATCACCCACGCCATGACCCAGAAGGCCGACCCGAAGCTGCCGCATGCGTTGCTGGGCACCGACATGGCCTTCGCCATGGCCCCGCGGGCGAGCGATGAACATGCCGAGGTCAAGGCACCGGGCGGCGTGGCCTCTCCCTATGCCGTGATCACCCTGCGTGACTGGTGGGGGCTGGATCAGCAGGCCTTCGCCGAGCGTGTCGAGGTGCTGTCGCGTTCACTGCTGGAATCCCGTGAGCGTCTGGGCATCGAGCGCCTGATGATCGTGCCGCACGTGCTGGGCCCGACCGATATCGAGAATGACCAGCGCATCTCCCAGCTGGTGTTCGATCACCTGCAGAAGGCACTGGCCGCCGCTGACGGGGGCGAGGAGCTCGCCACGCGCATCGAGCTGGTGCAGGGCGACCCGAGCCCGGATGCGCTGGTGGATCTCTACCGCGACGCTGAATTCCTGGTGGGCACGCGTTTCCACTCGGTCATCTTCGCGCTGATGTCCGGCACGCCGGTCTACGCGCTGTCCTACTGTGGCCCCAAGGCGCCGGGCATCATGCGTGACTTCGGGCTCGGCGACAGCGTTCAGGACATCGAGAACTTCGACCCGGCACGCATCGTGGCCGACATCGAGGCGCTGGTCGCCGACAAGGCCTTCCCGGCACTTGCCGAGCGCGTCATCGCCGACAAGCTGGCGATCACCGCCGACATCACGCGGGACTTCCTGCGCCGCGCACCGGGACGCGCCGGTGTCTGGGGCCAGCGTGAGCTCAAGCTCAATGACGACGCCTATCCGGCGCCGACGGCTGCCAAGGCACCTGCCGCGACGGACCCCGTGGCCACGGACGCCCCGGCCGCTGAGCACGCCACCCACGACAGCGAGCCTGTCGTGCGAGGAGTCTGACATGGCCCATGTCGCTCTGTTGATCCAGGACATCAGCGCCTGCGGTGGCGTCGAGAAGGTGATGCACGGCCTGGCGCGTGATCTGCGCGACAGCCATCAGGTCACGCTGGTATCGGTGCGTGAAGGCGAGCCCTACTGGGGCCGTCTCGAGGGTGTCGAATACCGCACCCTGGGCCTGCCCGCCACCGGTACGCGCAAGAACTTCCGCCACTGGGTGACGCATCTGCGTCGTCTGATGCTGGAGGCGCGCATCGAGGTGATGGTCAGCGGCTACTTCGCCTTCCATCTGGCCGCCCAGCTGGCGGCGCGTGGCACCGGAGGCCGTGACGAGGCGGGCAATTCGCGCCCGCTGACCCGCGTCATCGCCCAGGAGCACAGCGCCTATCATCACGATCGTCGCGCCAAGCGCGTCATCAAGCACCTGCTCTATCGTCATCTCGATGTCCTGCAGGTGCTCAACGAGGTGGATGCGGAATGCTGGCGGCGGCGTGGTCTGCAACCGACGGTGATTCCCAACTATCTGGATGATCTCGCGGAGCGCGAGACGCGCGCCGAGTGCGAGCGTCAGGCCGACGTGGTGATGGTGGGGCGTCTGGCGCCGATCAAGCGTGTCGATCTGGCGATCCGTGCCTTTGCCCATTCGGGTTACCGCCGCGGGCGTCTGGTGCTGGTCGGGGATGGTCCGGAACGTGAGTCCTTGCTGGCGCTGTGCCACGAGCTGGGGCTGAAGGTCTTCCAGGGCGCCAACGATGACAGCGTGCCGGATGACACCCGGGTGCTGTTCACCGGCGCGCTGCAGGACGTCTCGCGTGAGTTGCGCCGAGCCCGTCTGCTGTTGCTGACGTCCGAGCGTGAATGCCTGCCGATGAACGTGCTGGAAGCCAAGCGTGAGGGCCTGCCGTGCCTGTCACGCCCGGTGCGCTCAGGCCCGCTGGCATTGATTCGCCACGATGTCGATGGCGTGCTGAGTGCCGAAGCGGACAGTGCCGGTGAGGTGGAGATCGTGCAGGAGCTGGCGCATGAACTGGCGCGTCTCGAATTTGACGACCATCGCCTGCTGCATCTCTCGAAGGCCGCACGCGAGAGCTTTGCCCACTACAGCCGTGATGCGGTGCTGCCGGACTATCAACGCCTGATCACGCGCCTGGTGCCGGCCGATTCGCGCCAGCGCGCATTCGTGAACGGCGTCAGCGTCAGTGGATCCCACTCGCCTCATTCCAAGGAGAAGGCCCATGGCTGATGTGTCCGTCATCATGCCCAACTACGGCTATGATCGCCGCCTGCATGCCGCCGTCGATTCCGTGCTGGCCCAGAGCGAGCCGGTGCGCGAGATCCTGATCAGCGACGATGCCTCACCCGATGGTGCCGCCGCGCGACTGCGCGAGGATTTCGCGGCACTGGAGACCGGCGACGTCGAGATCCGCATCCTCGAGACCGACACCAACGGCGGGCCGGGGCGTGCCCGCAACCGTGCCATCGCCGAGGCCCAGGGCCGCTACATCGCCTTCCTGGACGCCGATGATGCCTGGCTGCCGGAGAAGATCGAACGCCAGATCGCCTTCATGCAGGAGACCGGCGCCGGACTGTCCTACACCGGCTACGAGATGGTGGATGAGCAGGGCAACCATGTCTCCCACTTCGCACCGCCGGCGCGTCTGACGCGTGACGACATGCTGCGCTCCAACTCCATCGGCTGCCTGACCGCCATCTATGACGCGGGGCGCTTCGGGCGTTTCTACATGCCGACCATCCGCAAGCGTCAGGACCTGGCGCTGTGGCTGATCATCATCGGTCAGCTGGGCCCGGCGCAGGGCATGCCCGAGCCGCTGGCGCGTTACACGCGTCGCGAGAGCAGCGTGTCCTCCAACAAGTTCAAGGCCGCCGCCTACCAGTGGCGTCTGTATCGTGAGGTGCTGGGGATGGATGTGATCAGCGCCAGTCGCAACTTTGTCCATTACGCGGTGAACGGTTATGCAAAACATCGTTGATGAAACTATCTCCGTCGATCCCGCTCGTCATGCAGGCCGCCCCATGCACGAATCCCGTGCTCGTGTGCTGAAGCATCAGCGTCAGGTGGAAGACAGTGCCCGTCGCCAGGTGCCGGAACTGACCTTCCTGATCTCGACCCTGGATGCCGGGATCTACAGCGTGCCGCGTTATGACGAGCTGCCCGGTGCCCGCTTCCTGATCGTGCATCAGCTGTCGGAAGCCCATCAGGACGAGGCGCAGCGCGATATCTTCCGCGAGTACGTGCTGGCCCATTTCGACAGCCGTTTCGAGTATCTGGCGGTCGCGGGGCGTGGTCTCTCCAAGAGCCGCAACATCGCGCTGGCGGCCTGCCCGACACGCTACGCCTACATCCTGGACGACGATGTCCAGCTGCATCCCCAGGCAGTGTCGCTGGTGATGGAAGCCTTCACCTGTACCGAGGCGGCGGCGATCAGCTTCCCGCACGTCAAGGCCTTCCCCTTGCACGAACGGGACCCGGATCGTCCGGCACCGCCGGTCGCCTTCAAGACCCACACCCTGATGTCACTGGCTCGCGTGCGCTCGGTGGACATGGCGCTGGATCTCTGCCAGTTCCATGCCCGCTTCGATGAGCAGTTCGGGCTGGGCACCGACCAACCCTCCGGCGAGGAATTCATCGTGATGAGCGATGCCCGCCGTCAGGGCGCGCGCCTGATGCGCGCCAATCTGGGCATCGTCGCCCATGCGGGGGTCACCTCCGGCAGCGACTTCTACAGCTCGCCCGCCAAGGCGCGCACCAAGGGGCGGATGTTCGCTCGGGTCACTGGCAGTCGCTTCTCGCCGCTGGCACTGGCCTTCCTGGTTCGCAAGGCCCCGATCGCCTTCAAGCGCGGCTATCTGGCGACCTTCGTCGGCAATTTCTTCCGCTAGTCGCCCGCGCGACACACACGTACGCCCGAATCGGCATGGGCAGACGCCGATGGATGGCAGTCTCTGCGCTTTTCTCTCTCCCCACTGACGTTGCCCGTCAGTGGGTTGGGTAACGTCACGCCGGATTCGGGCCGAGGGGCGATCTGTCAGTGGTTCACGGTCTCCCTGCAGTGGGAGATCCGCCCCGACCGGTATCGCTCATGCATCGCTTTGGCGCATTGCGTTCACACTCGAGATGGCCGTCAGGCCAACAAGGATGACATTCAATGAAGATCACGATTTTCGGAAGCGGTTATGTAGGCCTGGTCACCGGTACCTGCCTGGCCGATGTGGGACATGATGTGGTGTGCATGGACGTGGACGCCGCCAAGATCGAGCGCCTCAAGCAGGGCGAGATTCCCATCTATGAGCCGGGACTCGAGAGCATGTTGCTGCGCAACGTGGAAGCCGGCCGTCTGAGCTTCACCACCGACGCCCGCGAGGCCGTCGCGCATGGCGTGCTGCAGTTCATCGCCGTGGGCACGCCGCCGGATGAAGATGGCAGTGCTGACCTCAAGTACGTGCTGGCGGTGGCCGAGAGCATCGGTGAGTACATGGATGACTACAAAGTCATCATCGACAAGTCCACCGTGCCGGTGGGCACGGCAGACCGCGTGCACGCCCGCGTGGCTGAGGTGCTCAAGCACCGCGGCGTGAGCGTGGATTTCGATGTCTGCTCCAACCCGGAATTCCTCAAGGAGGGCGCGGCGCTGGAGGACTTCACGCGTGGTGCCCGCATCGTGGTCGGCACCGATTCCGAGAAGGTGCGCGAGCGCATGCGCGAATGCTACGCCCCCTACAACCGCAACCATGAAAAGCTGATGTTCATGGATGTGCGCGCCGCCGAGCTGACCAAGTACGCCGCCAACGCGATGCTGGCCACCAAGATCAGCTTCATGAACGAGATCTCCAACCTGGCCGAGCGCCTGGGCGCGGATATCGAGGAAGTGCGTCGCGGGATCGGCAGTGATCCGCGCATCGGTTACCACTTCATCTACCCGGGCTGTGGCTACGGTGGCTCCTGCTTCCCGAAGGATGTCCAGGCGCTGGCGCGTACCGCCAGCCAGATCGGCTATGAGGCCGAGCTGCTCACCGCGGTGGAATCCGTCAACAAGCGGCAGAAGGTCACGCTGTTCGAGAAGCTGTCACGTGCCTTCGATGGCGATCTCGCCGGCAAGACCATCGCCGTCTGGGGGCTGGCCTTCAAGCCGAACACCGATGACATGCGTGACGCGCCGAGCCGCACGCTGATGGAAGCGCTGTGGGCGGCGGGTGCCAAGGTGCAGGCCTATGACCCGGAATCCATGCGTGAGACACGCCGCATCTACGGCGAGCGCGATGATCTGGTGCTGGTGGCGGATCGCATCCAGGCGGTCAAGGGCGCGGATGCGCTGGTGATCTGCACCGAGTGGAAGGAATTCCGCACGCTGGATGCCGGCTGGCTCAAGACCCAGCTGGCCTTCCCGGTGGTGGTGGATGGCCGCAACCTCTTCGAGCCGTCCGCCATGAAGTCTGCCGGCCTGATGTATTACGCGGTCGGCCGTGGCGACACCCTGGCGCTGACGCGCGACTGACCCAGGCGGCGGCCTGCGACACGTGCGGTTGCAAACCGTCGTCGCGGCATCCCGACTCAGTCTTTGATTCAGCCTTTTGGCTCAGTTCTGTGGCTCAGTTCTGTGGCTAAGTTCTCTGACTCAGCCTCTCGGCAAGGCGGTCGCGTCCGTGACCTCTGCAAGGACACCGCCTTGCCCCCCATTCGTTCGAACCGCTCCGTGCCTGGCACGGGGCGGCAGCAGACAAGGAGCTTTCCATGTGTGGCATCGTTGCCGGCCTGGCTCAGCGTGACATCAGCAAGATTCTCATCGAGGGGCTGCATCGCCTCGAATACCGGGGTTACGACTCCGCTGGCGTGGCCGTGATCGACCCCGCCGGTGAACTGCGCCGTGCGCGTGCCGTCGGCAAGGTCCGCGCGCTGGAGGACGAGCTGCGTGAAGCGCCGCTGTCCGGTGCCATCGGCGTCGCCCATACCCGCTGGGCCACCCACGGGCGTCCGGCCCAGCACAACGCGCACCCGCACCTCTCGAGCGAGCGCGTGGCCGTGGTGCACAACGGCATCATCGAGAACCACGAGGCGCTGCGCCGTGAGCTGGAGCAGGAGGGCTATGACTTCACTTCCGAGACGGACACCGAGGTGGTCGCGCATCTGGTCGACCGCGAACTGCGCGCTGGCCGTGCGCTGCCGGAGGCGGTCAATGTGGTCACCGCGCGTCTGGATGGCGCCTTCGCGCTGGCGGTGATGGAACAGCAGAATCCCGAGCTGCTGGTCGGCGCCCGTCAGGGCAGCCCGCTGGTCGTGGGTGTGGGAATCGAGGAGCACTTCATCGCTTCTGACCCGCTGGCACTGCTGCCGGTCACCGACCGCTTCATCTATCTGGATGAGGGCGACATGGTGGCCATCAGCCCGAGTGGCATCCAGGTGCTGGAACGTGGTGCCGAGCAGGATGAGCTCACGCCGGTGACCCGCGAAGTGGTGCGCTATGAGCACAGCGTCGAAGCGGCGGGCAAGGGTGAGTATCGCCACTTCATGATGAAGGAGATCATGGAGCAGCCCACCGTGCTGTCGCGTACCCTGGCCGAGCGTCTCGACCCGCAGGGCGTGCGCCTGGAGGCCTTCGAGGTCTCGCGCCATTCCTTCCTGGCCGCGGATGACGGCGCCGAGAAGGGCAGGGAAGTCGTCGATGTCGAGCGACTGACGCAGCTGCTGGCCGATGTGCGTCAGGTGCAGATCATCGCCTGCGGGACCAGCTATCACGCCGGCATGGTGGCGCGTTACTGGCTGGAAGAGGTCGCCGGTATTCCGGCGCAGGTCGAGGTGGCCTCGGAGTTCCGTTACCGCGAGCGTGTCGCGGCCCCGGGCACGCTGTTCATCACCCTGTCGCAGTCCGGCGAGACCGCCGACACGCTGGCGGCCCTGCGGGATATCCAGAAGCTCAACCGCGAGGGGCCGCAGGCAGGGCATTACCTGGCGAGTCTGGCCATCTGCAACGTGGCGGGAAGCTCGCTGGTTCGTGAGTCGGATCTGTCACTGCTGACCCATGCCGGGCCGGAGATCGGGGTGGCTTCCACCAAGGCCTTCACCACCCAGCTGGTGGCGCTGATGCTGACCACGCTGGCCCTGCGCCAGAGCCGTCGACAGCCGCAGGACGAGGAAGATGACCTGCTCACGCGTCAGCTGCTGATGCGTCTCAAGGACCTGCCGCATGTCATCGAGCAATCGCTGGGGCTGAACGGGGAAATCGCCCAGTTGGCCGAGAAGTTCATGCATCGCCATCACACCCTGTTCCTCGGGCGCGGCAGCCAGTACCCGATCGCGATGGAGGGTGCGCTCAAGCTCAAGGAAATCTCCTATATCCACGCCGAAGCCTATGCGGCGGGTGAGCTCAAGCACGGCCCGCTGGCCTTGATCGATGAGGACATGCCGGTGGTGGCGGTCGCGCCGATGGATGACCTGATGGAGAAGCTGAAGTCCAACCTTCAGGAAGTCCGCGCGCGTGGCGGCCAGCTGTTCGTGTTCGCCGACCCGGAAGTCAGCCTCAAGGCCGGTGAGGGCGTGCACGTCGTCACCGTGCCGGGGGTGTGTCGCTTCCTCGCGCCGATCGTCTATGCGGTCCCGCTGCAGCTGCTGTCCTATCACGTCGCCGTGCTCAAGGGCACCGATGTCGATCAGCCGCGCAATCTCGCCAAGAGTGTCACGGTAGAGTGATCCCGCGCGGGCACTGAATTGTGTCTCGCATGAAGACGAAAGGGACTGCCCATGGGCAGTCCCTTTTTTCGTGTGCGCGCATCATGCCGCCGGCGGTTGCCTGACGCTGCCTGCTTGATGCAGCTCAGCCCGGCAGGACCCATGACGACAGACGGCGCCACCAGCTGCGCCGCCCGGCTGTGGTGTCCGTCTCGCAGGTGTCCGGGGGCTCGGGGGTGGGGCCCTGATGACGAATGCAGAAACGATCTCCCCCCGGCCCCGTGATCCAGCGTGAACTGCCTGAGCTGACACGCCCCGCCTTGACGTCATCGTCGAGTTTCCTGCCCGCGGCCTTGATGGCCTCCAGTGTGCCTGGCGCCAGTTCGATGAAGCCTTCCTCTCCCGGCGCTTCCTCGACCTGTGACGGTGGAATCTCGCGCATCAGATCAACCCCTTGAGGATCAGATTGCCACTGGAGACCAGCAGGATGGCGTAGGCCACCTGGCGCAGGTGGTGGTCACTGAGCGGGGGTGGGAAGCGGCGTGCGAGCTCCGTGAAGGCGATGACCACGAACACGCCTGCGGCACCGATCATCAGCAGCTCACTCAGGTGCTCGCCGGCGCGTCCGGGAGAGATGATCGAGAGTCCCATGCGCATGGCGCCCCCGACCAGAAAGACAGCGAACAGGGTGCAGCGGATCGCCACCAGCGTCATCGGCTGGCGGTAGAGCATTACCACCAGCGGCGGCCCGTTGGCGGCGAACAGCCCGCCCATCAGGCCCGAGAGCCCGCCGGCGGCATGGAAGTGCCAACGGGGAGACAGCGTCTCACGCGGCTTGGGTTGCATCAGCAGCGCCAGGCAGGCGATGAGGATCACGCATCCCAGCAGCATGCCGAGCAGGGGCGCGCGCTCCTCTCCCAGCCAGGTGGCCAGGTAATAGCCGACCGGCAGCAGCGGCAGGCTGGTGACCAGCAGTCGCCGCGCGAGGCGCAGGTCGATTTCCCGCCAGTGACCCCGCAGTGCCATGCAGTTGTTGAACAGGCTCAAGAGGGCGCATAGCAGGGCGGCGCTCTCGATGGGCAGGACATCGAGAGTGGCCAGCAGGCCCATGACGATGAGCCCGAAGGCAAAGCCGGTGAGGGTCTGGATGTAGCTGGCCAGTGCCAGGCTCAACAGGATGGCAGCGAGTTGCCAGAGGGTCATGGTGACTCCGTTGGGTGGCCCCGTTCGGCGTGAGGGGAGGGTGGAGGCATTGCGCTGCCATGATAGCGCGGGCCAGCCGCAAAAGGGCGACAGTCTCGTGGCTGCCAGCCGGCGAGGGTGAGTCATGTGAGCTTTCGCGGATGAAGCGTGTCAGCAGCTCGGCCCATCCTGCTCAAACTTGCATAGGTAATTTAGTGGTCTTGAATTGCTTAGCTTACGCATGAGATGCAAGGAGTTTGCGACATGAACCCTCATGAATTCGGTTTTTGGCGACATGTCGCCTTGTTTGAATATCAGCAGCTTATTAGTCTGTGGTGAACAAGGGGGCATGAAGTGTCGCCATTTGCGGCCACATGATGTCGCTGGTGGCTTGGGCCGGGCTTTGGCAGGGCAAGCCAGCCGACAGATTCATTGGCCTCCTTGCTTGATGCCTGGCAGTGATGAACACGGCCTGAGCGTGAGCCCCTGATGGACAAGCACCGCCACATGGATATCCGGGCATGGAACGCAACGCAGCACAATCTCCTTTCTTCACCATCGTGACGCCGAATCACAATTCGGGTGACGGGCTCGAGCGCTGCATCGCCAGTCTCGCGGCCAACGACACCGCTTACGAACACATCATCATCGATGATGCCTCTTCGGATGATTCCTTTCTGCGGGTGGAGCGCAGTCACGCCGCCCGGCCACCGACCTCATTGGTACTGCGCCGCAATGCCGAGAATCTCGGGCCTGGGCCGACCCGCAACCATGGCCTGAGTCTGGCACGTGGCCGCTATGTGCTGTTCTGCGATGCGGATGACACCTTCGTGGCCGGCGCCCTGGATACGCTCAAGGCGCAGATCGTGGCCTTCGATTGCCCGCAGGTGGTGGTGTTCCGTTATTGCCTGCAGGGGCCACAGGGAGAGCGGGAGAGCACGCCACTGTGCAGCCAGCCCCTTGAGCGCACCCAGATGCAGGCCTTCACCGATTTCATGCACGACCGCATCGTCTCCGCTCCCTGGGGCAAGGCGATCCGCGCCGATCTCGCCTGCGCCCTGAGCTTTCCTGACCTTCCTGTTTCCCAGGATGGTCTCTACAACCTCGAGCTGTTCGGTCGGGCGGCACGCGTTCTCTATCTGCCCCAGGTGCTGTATCGCTTCGACAAGCGCAGCGACGGTTCTCTGACCCGCAAGCCCTTCGGCAATCGCGAGCTGGCCCGATTTCACCGCAGCTGGCAGGTGTTCGATTCCCGCTACCGCGAGCAGTTCGCGGCCGCCCACGGCCTGGCACTGCTGGAGATTCGCGCCCTGCGCTTCGTCGGTGTGAGCTTCATCATGCGCCAGGCCATCAACAAGACCCACGACGATGACCAGGTGAGGCAGGTGGTGATGTCTCAGCTGCGCCAGTCATCCTGGGCGGCATTGCGTCAGCTGTCGTTGAAGGAAAAGGCGTTGCTGATGAGCTATGCGTTCAGTCCTTCCCTGTCCCGGCAATTGATTCGGCGGAGCCAATACGCGTCATGAGCACTCGCAAGCATATCCTGTTCTACACCGGCGCCCAGTCGCGCACCGGCGGCACCGAGCGTGCCTGCGCCGATACCGCCAACATGCTGGCGGCCAGCGGTGACTATCAGGTGGAGGTGGTCAGCGAGCATGGCCCTGCCGACAGCCCCTATCCCCTGCACGAGGATATCGTGCATGAATCGCTGTATCCAAAACGTCAGCATCTGGGGGCGCTGCGCGGCGTGCTGCTGTTCCTGCGGCTTTTCTGGATGGTGCTGCGCAAGCGACCGGACGTGGTGATCGTGGTCGAGAGCATCGGTTTCCTGCCATTCTTGCTGCCCAGCTATCTGCTGCGGCACACGCGCTATCTCTGCTGGGAACACTTCAATGCCACCTCGGATCTCGGCGTGCCACGGCGCAATGCCGCGCGGCGTCTCGCGGCCAGGCGGGCCGATCGTATCGTGGTGCTTTCCCATGAGGACCGCGAATACTGGGAGCAGCTGCTCCCCCAGTCCACCGAGCGTCTGAGCGTCGTGCCCAACCTCAATCCGCTGGAGCACGAGATCCTCCAGCGTCAGGCCCGGCTGCAGGACGCCGCCGCCGCGCCGCCCGCAGTGGCGCCTTCTGAGGCCGTCGCGCCGAAGGTGGCGGTGGCGGTGGGGCGCCTGACGCACCAGAAGGGCTTTGATCTGCTGCTGGAGGCATGGGCGGCGATTCCCGCCGAATCGCGTGATGGCTGGGTGCTGCGCATCGTCGGCGAGGGTGATGCACGCGAGGCGCTGGAGGCGCAGGCGGAGCGGCTTGGCATCACGCGCCAGCTTCAGATGCCCGGCCAGTGCAGCGACATCCGGCGCGAATACGCCACGGCAGACCTGTTCGTGCTGTCGTCACGTTTCGAAGGCTTCGGGCTGGTACTGGTCGAGGCGCTCAGCTGTGGCGTGCCCTGCATCAGCTTCGCCTGCCCGGCCGGGCCCCGCGAGATCCTCAAGCATGGCATCAATGGCTATCTGGTCGAGCAGGGCAATGTGGCAGCGTTCAGTCAGCAGCTGGGCGCCGTGCTCGGTGATGATGAAGTGCTTGCGCGCCTGCGTGCCAATGTCGATTACGGCCTGGAGCGGTTTTCGCGCCGTACCGTCGAGGCCAGTTGGCAGGCCGTGCTGGAGGGACTGGAAGCCCCGGCACTGCTACGTGTCATCTGAGCTGAGTCAGGCACCAGACATGTGACTTGCGAGCCCTCCTTTCGGGGCTCGCGTTCGCGCTATCGGATACGAATCTTCAGGTACGACAGCAGGAGGCTATCGCCGTGAGAATCATGCATGTCATCTCGACCCCCGCATCAGGAGGTGCCGAGGTCTACGTCAAGGACCTGAGCCTTGCCATGGTCGCGGCGGGGCACAGCGTTCATGTCACGTTTCTGGAAACCGCTGAGCAGTGCGGGCGAGATCTGGACTATGAAAGACACTTCCTGGCCCAGCTGAGTCAGGCGGGCATCAGTCATTCGTTTCTGGGCGCCGACACGCGTCGCCGTCCCTGGCGGGGCGGCACGCGGCTGCGCGCGGAAGTGAATCGATTCGCCCCGGATGTGGTGCATTGCCATCTCTACTACGCGCTGATGTTCGCCTTCCTGCTGCCACGCAAGCTTGCGGTGATCATGACCGTGCACAGTATCGAGCTGGGGGCGCCCAACTGGCTGTTTCGACTGTTCGATCGTCGCGTCAGCGCCTATGTCGGCATCTGTCACGCCTGCACGCGCAAGCTTGCGCCGCTGGTCAGGCGGCCGGTGGTCCAGATCGACAATGCCGTCTCGGGGGCACGCCTCAAGCACAGCGGCTGGCAGATGACGGCGCTGGATACCCCGGTGAAGCTGGCAGCCATCGGACGTCTCACCGAAGCCAAGCAGTATCCCTTGATGCTCGAGAGCTGCCGCCGCCTCAAGGCACAGGGGTTGAATGTCACGCTCAGCATCGCCGGGGAGGGGCCGCTCAAGGCCGAGTTGGTCACGCAGATCCGTGACGCCGGGCTCGAGGATCAGGTCACCTTGCTGGGCAACATCTCGGATGTGGCGGGGCTTCTGGCCTCATCGGACATCTTCCTGATGTCGTCTGCCTGGGAAGGACTGCCGATCTCGCTGCTGGAAGCCACGCTGAGCGGGCTGCCGGTGCTGGTCACCAACGTCGGTGGCTGCGCAGAAGTCGTGCATCGGGTCGGCAATGGGCTGGTGGTGGATGAGCAGACGCCGGCGCGCTATGCCGATGCTCTCACCCGCCTGGTGGCTGACGAGGAGCTGCGACGCAGCTGTGCGCGCAACGCGCGACGCCACGGCGGCAGCTACCACATCAACACGGCGCTGGCCGGGCATCTGGAGCTCTACACCAGCCGGCTGCAAGGCGAGCTGGATGCGGCACCCGAAGTCTCGGTCTGAACGCGCAGGGCGAGAGTGGCGAATGGGAGAAGAGTGCGCATGGGGCCCTGCGGGTCTGAAGAATGGGCCTGCGGTGCGGACCTGAAAGGTGCGCTTGAAAAGCGGGCTTGAGATGCGGGGTCTGGCGCTGGACATGGCAGTCAGAAGAGTGGGCAACCGATGCGGTGATCGGTTGCCCTTTTTCTTATCCTGGAAATGGGGAATGGCGCTATGCGGCCCCTGAATGAGACGTCTCATGCCAGATGATGGGGAGTGCTGGGTCATGAGGTTCATGCGGATGTCAGTCAGGTGTGGCATCAGGATGAGTGGCTCTCAGCGGTTGGCGATTCATTCATGTCATCGCTCTACTAATACTTGAGATGAGAGAAAACAGTCTAAAGTGAAGTGCGGCAATACAATCGTCGTGAAAGAGAGTTTACGCCTTGCTGTTGTGGTCGATTAATTTATTATCAAGTCCGTAATCAGACATTGAAAATCAAGCAGATCGCCACCTCATGAAATATCGATGATGTCACGCCGATTAAGACGTGATTATTCACGATTCATCGTAGATGAGAGGGTGATTTGATGATGGTCAAGTGCCGAATCCATCACGAAATCCCTGTGACGTTCTGATCGCTGCTGTCAGTCTCGATGGCGCCAGTTCGTGGCATGGGAGAAGAGAATGGAAAGGCCGACAGGAAGTCAGGCAGGTACGAACTGGTCGCAAGTTGCTGTATTTCATTGTGTCTCACCACTCCAGAATACGTGAATGTCATCTTTTCCTGATGCCGGATGCAGAGGGTTCGCCCTTGCTCATCCGGTGATGCAATGCGGAGATTGACGTTTCACGATTCACCCAGGCCTTCTCGTGATGCGTTGTTGATACTCGGGGAAGTGTCGAGAGATCTCTGAAATACCGGCGAAAATGAGTCCTCATTTTCGTTCTTATGCCCTCCTGTAATGGCTGATCACGCTATCAGTCATCCTTCAATGACGATACTGATGATGTCGAGTATGAGAGTCATGAGTCATCGATGAAGATGCCGTGATTATCTTTCATGTCGTCATGATGAGTTGTGCTGATTCTTCAGGCCGTGTCATGGATCAGGATGGTCTGATGCCGTTGGATGATTTTCATGATCCGGTACATGTCGGGATTGGGTCGATCCTGACAGGTCACCGTTCGTTCAACGGCGCGCTGGCGGAGGCAGGGAATGATTCGCGCCTGTCTCGCAAGGGAACGTCACAGAATTTCCACGTGCTGCAGGGGAGAAAGCCGATTCCTCGGGGCGGTAGCGTGTCCGGATACACGATGAATGCGCCGATCAGGATGTGATCGAGCAGAGCGCAGGGCTTACAGGGGATGACAGAGGTTATGAAGAGATCGACCAGATCGACGCTGCGGGGAGTTTCCCTGGCGATAATGCTGGCCGCCTTGGGAGGCTGTGCCTTCGCCCCTGGCGGCCATATGGACTATGAGGTCGAGACGGCGCCGCTGTCGGACCATGTCACGGTCAGCCCGATCACGCCGGCCTTGATCAGCAGTTATCGCGCACTCCCGGCTCAGACAGCCCCGGCCGATGACGCGCTGGTGGATGACATCAAGCGCTACGTCTACCGCGTGGGTGGCGGTGACATCCTGGCCATCAATCTGAGCACGCCGCTGGATCTGGCCCAGGAGACGGGCGTTCAGCGCCAGACGGTGGAAGCGCTGACCTACATCGTGCAGCCGGATGGCACGCTGTATTACCCCTACGTCGGGCGCATCAACGTCAAGGACATGACCGTGGATGAGGTGCGCGCCTCGCTGGTGCGTGGCCTGTCACGCTTCATCACCGACCCGCAGGTCAACGTCTCCGTCGCCCAGTTCCGCTCGCAGCGCGTCTATCTGAGCGGCGCGGTCCGTGAGCCGGGCTTCGTGCCGGTCACCGATGTGCCCCTGACCCTGATCGATGCCATCAGTGCCAGTGGTGGTGTCACCGAACTCGCCAATACCCACGACATCACCCTGACCCGCGACGGCCACCAGGAGCACCTGAGCCTCTATCAGCTGCTGCAGCAGGGCAACATGCGTGAGAACCGCCTGCTACACGATGGCGACGTCATCAATATCCCGGTGGCGACCGACCAGAACGTCTTCGTGCTGGGGCAGGTCCTCAAGCCCGGCAACATGCCGGTGGGCAACGAGCGTCTGAGTCTGACCGATGCCCTGTCACGCGCCGGTGGCGTGGATGAGGACCGTGCCGACCCCTCCGGTGTCTTCGTGGTCCGGGAGAACGGCCCGGACGCTGACAAGCTCGCCACCGTCTATGTGCTCGATATCTCCGATGCCACCTCGCTGATGCTGGGGGCACGCTTCCCGCTGCAGCCCAGGGATGTGGTCTATGTCACCGCGGCGCCGGTCAGCCGTTGGAACCGCGTGCTGAGTCAGTTGTTGCCGTCGGTCACCAGTACCGGGGCCTTCGTCTCGGTCATCGACGACATCGAGGGAGATTGAGGTCCATGAATCAGTTCACTTCTCCCATGCCGCCATCTTCCGGTGACGCTGGCCGGGACGCGACGCGTCGCCTGGACTTCAGCACCCTGCTGGCACTGCTCTGGCATCGTCGCTGGTGGTTGATCGCCAGCACCGTGCTGTTGACGCTGATCGGCATCTATGTGGTCGGCAGCCAGCAGCGCATCTATCTGGCTGACTCGCTGATCCAGATCGAGGACAAGGGCGGCAGCGCCAGCCTGCTGGGCACGCTGACGGGTCAGTCCGGAGGCCCCGAGGAGGGCAGTACCAGTGACGAGCTGGAGATCCTGGCCTCGCGGCTGGTGCTCGGGCAGGCCGTGGCGCGTGAGCGTCTCAACATCGTCGTCACACCGGTGCGCTACCCCGTCATCGGCGACTGGCTGTCCCATCGCGGAATGCGTCTGCCGGAGAGTCTCGGCGGCAATGAATATGCCTGGGGGGATGACGTCCTGAAGGTCACCACGCTGGAGCTTGGCGGCCAGTGGCAGGGACAGACGCTGACCCTGGAAGTGGTCGATGAGCAGCACTATCGCCTGCTGGACGCCGAGGGCAACCTGCTGATGCATGGCACGGTGGGCGAGAATGCGCTGTCCGGTGACATCAAGGTCTTCGTCCAGCGCATGGAGGCCAGCCCCGGGGCGCGCTTCGCGCTGACCAGCATCTCGGACCTCAGTGCCATCAACTCCATCAAGTCGCGTTTCACCGCCGAGCGCAACGGCAGCGATACCGGCGTGGTGACTCTGAGTCTGTCCGGCAGCGACCAGCAGGCCATCGTCAGCACCCTGGACACCATCACCGACGTCTTCCTGCAGCAGAACATCGAGCGCGAATCCGCCGAGGCCGACAATCAGCTGGGCTTTTTGGGTGACCAGATCCCGACGCTGCGCGGCCAGCTCGATGAGGCGGAATCCGCCCTCAACGACTATCGCCGCCGCCGCGATTCCGTGGACCTGACCGCCGAGAGCCAGCAGGTGATGGAGAACCTGGTGGGGCTGGACAACCAGCTGACCGAGATCAAGCTGCGACTGGCGGAGCTGTCGCGTGCCTACACCCATGAGCACCCGGCCTATCGGGCACTGGTGGCGCGTCGTGACTCCCTCAATCAGGAAAAGGCGCGGGTCCAGAAGCAGGCGGAACAGCTGCCGGCGGCGCAGCGCGAAGCGCTCAATCTGAACCGCAACGTCAATGTCAGCCAGGAAATCTACGTCGCGCTGCTCAACAAGCGCGAAGAAGTGCGCCTCAAGAAGGCCGGTACGGTCGGCAACGTGCGGATTCTGGATCCCGCCGTCCTGCAGCCTGGCCCCATCTCGCCGAGAACCTCGCTGATGATGGTGGTCTTCGCGATGGCCGGTTTCCTGCTGGGCGTGCTGGGCATCCTGCTGCGGCATTCCATGCGCAAGGGCATCGACAGCGCCGAACAGATCGAGTCCCTGGACCTGCCGGTCTACGCCACCATCCCGCTCTCGCCGCTGCAGCAGGGCATGATGCGTCGCGTGCGCCTCAAGGGCGAGAAGTCCGGGCGCGAGATCTATCAGGGCGTGCTGGCGACCTCGCAGCCTTCCGACATCAGCATCGAGGCGCTGCGCAGCCTGCGCACCAGCCTGCACTTCGCGCTGCTGGACAATCAGCGCAAGTCGGTGATGTTCACCGGCCCGAGTCCGGGCATCGGCAAGAGCTTCGTGAGCCTCAACCTGGCCGCGGTGAGCGCCGAGGCCGGCCAGCGCGTGCTGCTGATCGATGCCGACATGCGGCGCGGACATCTTCACCACGCCTTCCAGCGCACCTCCGAGCAGGGCGGCCTATCGGATGTCCTCAGCGGCGCAAGTCCTCTGGAAGAGGTCATCTATCACACGCGCATCGACAACCTGGACTTCCTGGGCCGTGGGGTGGCGCCACCGAATCCGTCCGAGCTCCTGATGCAGGAAAACTTTGCCCAGTTGCTGGAGCAGCTGGGGGAGCGCTATGACCTGATCATCATCGATACCCCGCCGGTACTCGCCGTCACCGAGGCGCTGATCATCGGGCGCCATGTCGGCGCGAGCCTGATGGTGGCGCGCTTCGGCATGAACCAGGTGCGTGAGCTGGAACATGCTCGCAAGAAGCTCGAGAACAACGGCATCCACGTCAAGGGCGCGATCTTGAATGCCATCGAGCAGCAGGCCGGGGATAAGCAGCACTACGGGTATTACAACTACAGCTATACCTGATGCCGTGTCGCGGCACGGCTCTCATGACGCTTGAATCACGGAGGAGATGGCACGATGAGCGGTTTACCCTTATCGATGGAGCACCAGCGTCGTTACTCGCATCATTACGAGCGCTTGATCGCCAGCAAACGCCTGCAGCTGGTCTTCGGCATGCTGGTGGTGGTGATCGCGCCGGCACTCTACCAGGCGGGGCTCAACGAGCTGGTACCCGGTGACCACGGCTGGTGGCTGACCAGCGATGCCCAATGGCACGCCATGATCGGCACGGGGGTGGCCTATACGCTGTCCATCACCGCCGTCAATCGCCTGTCGCGCCTGCCGGGGACCCGCTCCTACCTCTACGTGGTACCCACCATCGTCATCTGCTATCTGATGCTGATGCTGGCGCTGGGGGTCTTCGATCTCGACTACTCGCGTCATCAGGTCGGCCTGTCCTTCCTGCTCGCCGTGAGCCTGTGCACGGCCTACTACTACATCGACACCCATGTCCGGCGCATGCGCTTTGCCGTGGTGCCGTTCGGCAAGGCGCCGGCGCTGTGTCAGCGTCGCGAGGTCGAGTGGCTGACGCTCAAGGGGCCGGACCTCGTGGGCATGCGGCGCATCGATGGCGTGGTGGCAGACCTGCGTGCCGAGATGCCCCGTGAGTGGGAGAGCTTCCTCGCTGACTGCACCATCCACCGCATTCCCGTCTATCACGCCACCCAGGCCCACGAGATGATCACCGGCCGCGTGCTGCTCGATCACCTCTATGCCAATGAATTCGGCTCGCTGATGCCGCGTGAGGATTACGAGGTCATCAAGCGCTGGATGGACTTCAGCGTGGCGCTGGTGCTGCTGCCGCTGCTGGCACCGGTGATGCTGCTGACCGCGCTGGCCATCCGACTGGACAGCCCGGGCCCCGTGGTCTTCCGTCAGCCACGCATGGGCTTTCATTGCCGTCCCTTCACCGTCTACAAGTTTCGCAGCATGTATGACGGCATGAAGGGGGCCGGCTTCACCCAGGAAGGCAGTGACCCGCGCATCACCCGGGTCGGGCGCTTCATCCGCAAGTGCCGTCTCGATGAACTCCCGCAGCTGTTCAACGTGCTCAAGGGTGACATGAGTCTGATCGGGCCGCGTCCGGAATCGATGAATCTGGCGGACTGGTATCGCAAGGATGTGCCGTTCTTCCATTACCGCCATGTGGTACGCCCGGGCATCACCGGCTGGGCGCAGGTCGAGCAGGGCTATGCCGCGGAAGTCGAGGGCATGATCCGCAAGCTTGAATACGACTTCTTCTACATCAAGCACTTTTCCTTCTGGCTGGATCTGCTGGTGGTGATTCGCACCATCCGGATCGTGATCAGCGGGAACGGGTCGCGCTAGCCGACCCTCCTTCCTCCGGTTACCCCTGGCACTCGCGACCTGACAGGGGCCCATGAGCTACCACCCATTGTCTGATGCACGAAAGGAGTCGAGATCATGATCACGGTGACGCGCCCCTATTTTCCCGAGCGGAAGAATTTCGATCGTTATGTGGATGCCATCTTCCAGAGCCGCTGGTTGACCAATCATGGCCCGCTGGAGCAGGAGCTGACCCGGCGCCTGGAGACCTATCTGGGCGTCAAGCATCTGCTGCTGGTCAGCAATGGCACCCTGGCACTGCAGGTGGCCTATCGCGCGCTGGGGATCAACAACGTGGTCGGGCAGCGCGAACCCGCCGAGGTCATCACGACTCCCTTCACCTTCATCGCCACGGCCAGCAGCCTGAAGTGGGAAGGGATGCAGCCGGTCTTCGCGGACATCGATCCTGCCACCCTGTGCCTGGACCCCGCACAGGTCGAGGCGGCCATCACGCCGCGTACCCGCGCCATCGTGCCGGTGCACGTGTTCGGCAACGCCTGTGACGTGGAAGCCATCGATGCGCTGGGGGAAGAGCACGACCTCAAGGTCATCTATGACGGCGCCCATGCCTTCGGCGCGACCTACCGTGGCAACAGCCTGCTGTCGTACGGGGATGCCAGCACCCTGAGCTTCCATGCCACCAAGCTGTTCCACAGCATCGAGGGCGGCGCGATCATCTTCAAGCGCAAGGAAGACCTGGAGCGTGCCCGCAAGATGATCAACTTCGGCATCACCGGTCCCGAGTGCATCGAGGAGCTGGGCATCAATGCCAAGATGAACGAGTTCCAGGCCGCCATGGGGCTGTGCGTGCTCGACGAGATCGAGGGCAACCTCGAGAGCCGCGCGCTGGTCTGGCATGCCTATGCCCAGGCGTTTCAGGGCAACGTGCAGCTTCAGGCACGTCAGCCGGGCGTCAGCCTCAACTACGCCTATTTCCCGATCATTCTGGAAAGCGAAAGTGTCCTGCTGGAGGTGATGCAGCGTCTGGAGCGGGAAGGCTACCAGCCGCGGCGCTATTTCTGCCCGTCGCTGGAGTCACTGGCATTTCTGGGGCGACCGGCGGCAGACCTGCAGGACGCGGACTTCCAGCAGCCCGAGATCGTGCATTCCAGAGACATCGCCAGCCGTATCCTGTGTCTGCCGTTGTTCTCGGGACTTCAGGTCAGCGAGATTCTCGCCGCGGTGCGCGTCATCGTCGATCGGCATCAGAAGGCAGCCTGAACGATGAACATCGCGATCATGCAACCCTACCTGTTGCCGCATCTGGGCTACTTCCAGCTGATGCACGCCTGTGACGAATTCCTCATCTATGACGACGTCGCCTACATCCCGCGTGGCTACATCAACCGCAACAGCGTGCTGCTGGGCGGCAAGGCCCATCGCTTCACGCTGTCGGTGCCGGATGCCTCACCCAATCGGCGCATCAGCGAGCTGTCGTTCGCACCGACCCCCCAGTCACTGTTGACCACTCTGCACCATGCCTATGCCAAGGCGCCGCATTACGCAGAGGTCATGCCGCTGCTGCAGACGATTCTCATGCATGAGGATCGCCGCATCGGGGCACTGTGCCAGTTCAGCTTCGAGACGATCTGCCGCTATCTGGGGCTCGAGTGTCGCTTCGCGCTGACCAGCGAGATGGATTACGAGCGCAGCCAGTCGGCGCAGGACCGTCTGATTGAACTTTCCCGCCAGCGCGGCGGGCGCGGCTACGTCAACAGTATCGGCGGGCGCAAGCTCTACCGGGGGGAGGCCTTCGAGCAGGCAGGGCTGCGTCTGTCCTTTCTCTCCAGCCATCCGCGTGATTACCGCCAGGCAGCGCCCGGCGCACGCGAGGGCGAGTTCGTCGGCAGTCTCTCGATCATCGATGTGCTGATGTGGTGCTCGCGCGCCGACGTCGTCTCGCGGCTGGCGGAGTACACCCTGCTGTCGGGAGATGCACCCTGGGGGCCCGCCGCTGAGGGCATGGAACAGCTCTGGCAGCCGTCGCTTGCAGAGCCTGCTTCGCGCCCGCGCGCCTCTTCACGAGAAGCAGCCGGAGGCGTCGCCGCGTGTCACTGACCCACAAGACGACCATCGGCATCCTGTGGAATTTCATGGATCAGCTGTTGCGCCGTGGCATGGCCAGCATCGTCACCTTGCTGCTGGCCCGTCTGCTGCTGCCGGAAGACTTCGGGCTGCTGGCCATGGTGCTGGTCTTTCTGACCATCGCCTCGGCCATGATGGATTCGGGCCTGCAGCAGGCCATCCTGCGTCTGCCGACTCTCGGCCCGCGTGATGCCAGCACCGCCTTCTTCAGCAACATCGGCTTCGGGGTGGTGGCCTATGCGCTGCTGTACTTCAGCGCCCCGTTGATTGCCGATTTCTACGCTGAACCACGGCTTGTCGTGCTGGTGCGTATCGGCGGGCTGGTGGTGCTGATCAACGCCTTCGAGGTGATCCAGGGCGCGATGCTCAACCGGGCACTGGATTTTCGCACCCGCATGAAGGCCGGCATCCCCGGCAGCGTGATCTCGGGCAGCGTCGCGGTGTTGCTGGGCTGGCTGGGCTTCGGGGTCTGGGCGCTGGTGGGCCAGATGCTGACGGCGGCCTTCGTGACCACGGCACTGATGTGGTGGTGGGGCAGCTGGCGTCCGCACCTGACCTTCGACATGGACGCCTTCAAGGCCATGTTCAGCTTCGGCTACAAGATGTTCCTGTCGCGCATGCTGGACGTGGTGTTCGTCAATCTCTACGTGCTGGTGATTGCCAAGCTGTTCGCGGCTTCGGTGGCGGGACTGTTCTTCTTTGCCGATCGCCTCAAGGAGCTGGTGCTCAATCAACTGGTCGCCGCGATCCAGAACGTGACCTTCCCGGCCCTGGCCAGCATCCAGCATGACCCGGTGCGGCTGAAGGATGCCTATCGACGCATTCTGCAGCTGATGGTCTATCTGCTGTTCCCCGGGGTGCTGCTGATGGCGGCGCTGGCCCGTCCGCTGTTCGAGGCACTGTTCCCCGACCGCTGGCTGGACGCCGTGCCCTATCTGCAGTTGATGTGCATCGCCGCCGTCATGTATCCGCTCAGTTCGCTCAACCTCAATGTGCTCAAGGTCAAGGGGCGCTCGGACCTGTTCCTGGGGCTTGAGGTGATCAAGAAGCTGCTGATCTGTGTGGTGCTGGCGCTCACCTGGCAACACGGCGTGATCGCGATCCTGATCGGTCAGATCGTGGTGGCGGTGCTGTCCTACATCCCCAATGCGTGGTTCTCGCGAACGCTGATCGATTACAGCATCCGCGAGCAGTGCGTCGACTTCCTGCCGAGCCTGATGCTGTCATCGGTCATCGCGCTTTGCTGCTGGCTGGCGGTGGAGCATCTGGCGGCATCGCCAGACTGGTCTCCGTGGGCGGCGCTGCTGGGACTGGGATGTCTCTCCGGCGCAAGTTACCTGTTGCTCTCTTGCCTGCTGCGCTTTCCGGCCTGGCAGTCGGGTGTTGGTCTGATACGAGATCGTCTTTCACAACGGAAAGTGGAGAATCTTCATGCTAGCTGAATTGAGCTATTCCCAGGCGCAGGGTACCCCGGTCACGGGGGGCGCCCTCGAGGAAGGGCCGATTCCGGTACCCCCGGCGCCGGCGGATGAAGCCACCATCATGGCGGACTGGGAGGGGAATCTCTCCACGCCGCGTGTCTCGGTGATGTGCTTCGCCTTCAATCACGGCGACTACATCGCGATGGCGCTGGATGGTTTTCTGATGCAGCGCACGCGGTTTCCCTTCGAGATCGTGGTGCATGATGATGCCTCCACCGACGGCACGCGCGAGATCATCGAGGACTATGCCGCGCGTTACCCCTCCATCATCCGGCCGATCCTGCAGGACGTGAACCAGTACTCGCAGCACGTGTGGCCCATCACCTTCTGCATGCCGGTGATGCGCGGCGACATCATCGCCTACTGCGAAGGGGATGATTACTGGGTCAAGGCCGACAAGCTGGCGCGTCAGGTGGCGCTGTTCGATGCCAACCCGCGTGCCACCGTGTGCTTCCACCCGGCCATCGAGTATGACGAGCATCGCGATGAGCATTCGATCATCTGCCGCTATGCCGACAGCGTCGCGCGTCTCTCCCCCGAGGCCATCATCGGGCTGCGGGGCGGCTCCATTCCGTCACCGGCGCTGACCTTCCGCCGCGTGGAGTCGCATGTGGACGCCATGCTGGAATCCTACCGTGGTGCGCCGATCATGGACTTCTTCCTACAGGCCTACATGGCGCTGCTGGGGGAGACGCTCTATTACGAGGATGCCGCCTGCGTCTATCGTCGCAACGCCAAGGGCTCCTGGACCTCCCAGCAGCAGGATCATGAGGTCGAGCAGCGCTACCAGCGCGACATGCTGGCCGCCATCGACACCTTCTATGGCGCCACGCGCACGCTGCCGGAAGCCGACACCCTGTATATCCCGCTCTATCACTATTTCAAGCAGTACGTGATGGCGCCCGGCACCACCCAGCAGCGCCTCGCCAACTTCCGCCGCGGGCTGGGCTATCTGCACCACATGCAGCGCAACAAGGTGCTGTCGCTGGTCCGCCGCGACATGTTCGCCAAGCTGACGCGTCGCAAGGCTGCCACGCCCGGGCAGGCGAAGGACACGGAGGCAGCGGCATGAACTATCGCAGCTACGGCGATCTGGGCCGTGACATCGCCAGTCAGATGTCACGCCTGCAGGCAGGGGACTTCGACCTGATCGTCGGCATTCCGCGCAGTGGCATGGTGCCGGCCTACATGATCAGCGCGATGCTCAATCGCGCCTGTACCGATCTCGATACCTTCCTGGCGGATGGCGTGCCCGGCAAGGGCATCACGCGCAAGTTGCGCGAGTCCACCGCCGGCGAGGGGGCCGAGGAAGGCACACGTTCCGCCTGGGCCTGTCGTCGCGTGCTGCTGGTGGATGACAGCCTCAACAGCGGTGCCTCGCTCAAGGCCTCCCTGGCGCGCATCCCGGCGGATTGCCCCTGCGAGATCATGACCTGCGTGATCTACGCCAACCCCGGGGTCACCAATGAAGTGGATCTGGCGCTCGTCGAGCTCGAACACCCGCGCGCCTTCCAGTGGAACCTCTTCCACCATCCGGCACTGGAGGATGCCTGCGTGGATATCGATGGCGTGCTGTGTCTCGATCCTTCCCCCGAAGACAACGATGACGGCCCGCGCTATCGCAGATTCCTGCTCGAGGCGACCCCGCTGCATCTGCCCACCTACCGGGTGCACTCGCTGGTCACCAACCGTCTCGAGAAGTACCGCCCCGAGACGGAGGCCTGGCTTGCGCGCCATGGCGTGAGCTATGAGCGACTGATCATGCTGGATCTGCCGAGCAAGGAAGCGCGACTGAAACTGGGCTGTCATGCCAGCCACAAGGCCGGCTATTACCGCGAGTCGGGCTGTCGGCTGTTCATCGAGAGTGAAGTGGGGCAGGCCAGCAGCATCGCGCAGATGACCGGCAAGCCGGTCTACTGCGTGGATGCCCAGCAGATGGTCAACCCCGAATGGCTGGCCATGCTGAAGTTGCAGCGTGGCAAGTGGATGACACGCCAATGCAAGCGTGGCATCCGCCGGGTGATGAAGCTGCTGCCGGCTTCCTGGGAGCGTCAGGCACGGGGCGTCTTCCAGCGAGTGGCATGAACCTCGCGCGGACACCCCCTCGGGGGTGTCCATCCACTGCAAAGGAATCGTTATGAAAACGCACAGGATGGCGCTATTCGTCTCGGCCGGCTCCGATCATGGCGAGACTCGTCAGATGCTGGCGCTGGCCGCGGGTCTGACCCGCCTGGGACACGAGGTGGATGTGGTACTGCCGCATGCCGAGGAAGACGTCGTCACGTCGCTGGCGCATGGCGTGCGTCTGGTGGAGCTTGGCAGGCAGGGGCCGTTGGCCCTGTCATTGGCCCTGACGCGCTACCTGGCGCGCCACAAGCCCTGTGTGCTGATGTCCAGCGGTCTGGAAGCCAACCTGACGGCGCTCAAGGCGGCGCGCCTCAATCGGCGGCGCGTGCCGGTGGTCATCCACCACGTCGCGGCGCTGGCGCAGGAGCTGGCAGCGGCGGGGAATCGTCGCGACGCGGCAAGACGTGCGATGGCGCTCAAGTATCCGCAGGCGGCATTGGTGATCGGGGCCAGCGAAGCGATCACTCAGGCACTGGCCAGCGAGGCAGGCATCCCGCAGGCGAATACCGCGCAACTGGATCTCGCGCCACAGCGCATCGGTGGCGCGGCGCACGCCGGGGAATCGTCTGCGGCGCTGGAAGAAGGGCCCTTGATGCGGTGTCTGTGGCTCTTGATGCAGGCGGCAGGCATGAACACGCAAGAGCTGGAAGACAGCCCGTCAGTCGCGTCCGCGACTCCCGCACGCGTGCAGGGACGGGACACGCAGACCGTGCCAATCACCGCGTTTGCGGGTGACAGGGCATCGGCGACGTATCGCGTCACGGCCAATGCCGGCCTGTCTGCTACACACACCGACGTCAGGGACTGAGCCGTTTCATGGAAGCCATACTGCTCGACCTGCCCAATCTGCTCGTCTGTCTGGTACTGGTGATGGTGGGCTTCGTGCGCGGGTGGGTGACCCGCAACGTCGCGATCATCCTGAGTCTGAGCAGCCTGGTGCCTTACCTGCTCAACAATGTGCTGTTCTCGCCGGAATACATGCCGGACCAGTTCCGTTACTGGGAGCAGGTACTGGCCATGCGCAGCATGGACTGGGACTCGATGGATCACTCGCTGACCGTCTCGTTCTCCTCGAGCCTGCTGGCCCTGCTGCCATTGCCGCTGGTGGAGACGATTTCCAGTCTGGGATTCTTCAACAAGTTTCTCTACATCGGCGGGCTGATGGTCATGCTGCGCCGCGGGATCATCTCGCATGCGGTGCTGCTGTTCCTGCTCTGCTACCCGAGTCTGGTGCTCTACAGCTCGCTGAGTCTGCGCGACACCCTGGTGACGGGCTTCATGCTGGCCAGCTTCCTGCTGGCCATCGAACGGCGACCGGGCTGGGCACTGCTGATGCTGATGCCGCTGTGGCTGATCAAGTTCCAGAACATGCTGATCATGCTGGTGTTCCTCGGCGTCTACGTGGTCTACGACGTCAGCCGCCGTGGCCTTTCCACCAAGCGCTTCTGCTGGTTGCTGGTCGGTCTGGTCGCCAGCGTACTGATCATCTATCCGCTGGCGGTGGACCAGATCAACTTCTTCCGCGCGGCCATGTACATCGAGGATGGCGGCAAGAAGGAGGATGTCGAGATCATCCAGGGCTTCGGCGACTTCGTGGTCACGGGCATCCAGGGGGCGCTGTACTTCCTGATCAAACCGTTGCCCTGGGAGGCGGCCAACCCGCTGCAGCTGATCCAGGCCGGCGAGAATCTGCTGGTGGTGGTCTTCCTCGTCTGGCTGACCCTGCAATGCTGGCAGGTCCAGCGCGAGAAGACGCTCTTCTGGCTGCTGTACCTGATCGGCGCCTTCACCATCTATGGACTGGTGGTCTTCAACTACGGGACGGCAGTGCGCTACCGCTTCCCGTTCCTGGTCATCTACGTGGTCTGCATGGCCTACGACACCGGGCTGATTCGCCGCTGGCAGCAGGAACGCCGCCCGGCCTTGCTCGACTGACGCCTCGCGCTGATCGCCTGCCCGCACACTTCCCGCCGCTCATGTGGCTGGCAGATCACCGGGCAGGCGATCCGTGCCCCTCGCTTGTTCCTCTGCATCACATGCCAAGGATAGCCACATGCCGACATCAGATTCCCGGCCCGCCACGGTGGTGCTGGTCTCCAACTCGTCCTTCTTCCTCTACAACTTCCATCGCGGTGTCATCGAGGGCCTGCGCGACACGGGCTATCGCGTGGTGTGTCTCGCTCCCACCGATGCACACAGTGCGCGCCTGGTCGATGAGCTCAAGGTCGAGCATCGGCCGCTGGGGATGGAAGGCAAGGGCACGTCACTCGTGGGTGAGGGCAAGAGCCTGATGGCGCTGTTGATGACGCTGCTCAAGCTCAGGCCACGCTATGTCCTCAACTTCACCATCAAGGCCAATATCTACTCGGGGCTTGCCTGTCGCCTGCTCAACATCCCCTACACCAACAACGTCTCGGGACTGGGTACCGCCTTCCTCCACGACAGCTGGCTGTTCCGCCGGGTACGGGCGCTGTACGGCATCGCCAATCGCGGCGCACGCTGCGTGTTCTTCGAGAATCGGGATGACCAGGCGCTGTTCCTGCGCATGGGGCTGCAGAAGTCGACACCTTCCGTGGTGCTGCCCGGTGCGGGGATCGACCCTGAACGCTTCGCCTTCACCGAACAGCCCCAGAGCCCGCCGCTGACCTTCGTGATGGTCGCGCGGCTCATCGCCGACAAGGGCGTGCGGGAATACGTGGCAGCGGCGGAACGCCTGCATGAGCGTTATCCCCAGGCACGCTTCTGGCTGATCGGACCATCGGGCATCAGCAACCGCACCGCGATCAGTGACGAGGAAATCGCCCAGTGGCGTGCGCGGGGCGTGCTGCATTATCTGGGGGAACAGCGTGATGTCAGGCCGTTCCTGGCCGAGTCCAACATCCTGGTGCTGCCGTCCTACCGAGAAGGCATGCCGCGTACGGTACTCGAAGCGGCCTCAATGGGGCGTCCCGCCATCGTCAGCGACGTGCCCGGCTGTCGCAGCTCGGTGCTGCCGGGGGCCACTGGCTGGCTGTGCGAGGCCGGCAGCATCGACTCTCTCGAGCAGCACATGCAGGCCTGCCTGGAAATGCCCCGCGAGGCCCTGGAGGCGGCGGGGCTGGCCTCACGGGAGCGTATCGAGCGCGAGTTCGATCAGGCCATCGTGGTACGGGCCTATCTCGGGTGCATGCAGCACACCCTGGCGCCGGAAATCGGACGGGGGCGCGGTGCGATGTCACCGGCCTGAGCGGCGAAAGCATGACGGATTTGCTGCTATGCAGTGCGGCGAATATCGGAAACGGCGTGCGCGCGAGAGGCGCATAATGGACAGACCACGTTACCTGTCAGGCCGTCATCCTTCTGGTGCCTGCGCCGCCGTTACCTTCACGTCGTCATCGCCTTGTCGTTACCACGCCCACACGGCGCGAGCCCGCGGTGTCAGTCTGCCGAGTAGAGGGCAGCGCATGATGGCGATTGCGCCATTTGACTGTTCTGCCAGTTGCCATGCACGTAATGGAAGCATCTCGGGGTCGTGCCCGGGATATCTGAGAATACATGGAGTAGAGAGTCATCATGCGTGGATATCGTTTCTGCACCCAATGTGGCGGTGCCAGCGTGCACCGTATCAAGCGCCACTGGTGGCAGCGGCTGATCGGGCTGCCGCCTCGCTATCATTGCGAGGACTGTGGCGTGATTGACCAGGTCTCCGACAGGGAGCATCACCCAGCTCTGCATGAGGCGAAGCCGGGCGGTAGAGCCTCCTCCTGAGCGACGCATGATGTCGTCGTGACACCGCGATCGTGGGCCGAGCTCGCGATTGTCAGGCGAGACAGCGCGATGGCCATGCGTGATCGACCCTCGCCAGAGCCCCCGGACATGGCTTCTCGCCAGAGCCCCTCGAACTGGCTTACGAGCTAGCCTTTCGAAATGGCTCACTCTATATCGTCCACTCGAAATAGCCCTTCAAAATAGACCCCGCCATCGACACTCGTCGGTGGCGGGTTTTTTCTGCGCCGGAGATTGTCATGTCTGGTGCACCGCGCCCCTGGCTGCGCCTGCCGGACACGGCTCTCCTGCGTGAATTTCCCTGCACGGAGCGCATGAGAAATGAAGATCCTGTTCATCGTCGGCAATCTTTCCAGTGACGGCGGTACGGAACGCGTGACCTGCGAGATCGCCAGTGGACTGGCACGCGCGGGACATGATGTCACCATCGCCAGCCTGTTCGGTCCCGCGACCACCTCCTTTCATCTCGATGACGCTGTCATGACCAGTGAGCTCAAGCTCAAGGAAGCGCGCGGTGGCGTGCGCCGCTTCATGGGCATCAGCTCGGGTCTGCTTGCCAAGGTGCGCCGCCATCAGGCGGATGCGGTGATTCTGGTGGACTCCATCCTGTTCGCCTTCTGTGCGTCATGGGCACCTTTCGTGCGTTCGCGACTGGTGTGCTGGGAGCACTTCAATCTCGGCACGCATCATGGCTCGCACCTGCGCACGGTGGGGCGCTCGACCGCGGTGCGTCTGGCGGATGCCATCGTGGTGCTGACCGAGCGGGACGCCACGGCGTGGCGTGCACGCTATGGCATCACCGACAAGGTGCAGGCGATCTGGAATCCGGTGCCGCGCATCTCCCAGGAGGATGCGCCGACTCAGGCATCGCGCACCGTGCTGGCCGTCGGCCGCCTCACCGAGCAGAAGGGGTTTGATGTCCTGCTGGAGGCCTGGGCCAGGGTCGCCCGTCAACATCCGGACTGGCGACTGCGCATCGTCGGCTGGGGAGAGGATGAGAACGCCCTCAAGGCCCAGGCCTGGACGCTGGGACTGAGCGAGAGCGTGGTCTTCGTCGGTCGCACCTCCCGGGTGGAAGAGGAGTATCAGCGGGCGGCGCTGTTCGCGATGAGTTCGCGCTGGGAGGGATTGCCGATGACGTTGCTGGAGGCGCAGTCCTTCGGTCTTCCCGTGGTCTCCACCAACTGCGAGACCGGCCCGGCGGAAATCCTCCAGGGCGGCAGTGGCGTGCTGGTGGATGTGGAAGATGCTGCGGCACTGGCGCGTGAGCTCTGCCTGCTGATCGAGGACGCGCCGCGGCGCCAGCAGATGTCCCTGCTGGCGCGCGAGAACGCGGCACGTTTCGATGCCGACGTCCTGTGTGACGAGTGGCAGCAGCTGCTGGCGCGCATGCTGCCCGGGCAGCGGGTGCTGGACAAGGCATCCTGAGGCTCGGCCTAGAATGCCTCGCGTCGTATCAGAAACGTGCCGGGGAGCAGGGTGCCAGCCAGTCCGGTAAGCCTTCGGCTAAACACTCGCTGACAAGTCGCCCGGTCACGCCCGCCAGGGTCACGCCGATATGCTGGTGGCCATAGGCATGGATCACGCGTGGCTCGTTGGGTGACGGGCCGATCACCGGCACGGAGTCCGGCAGGGTGGGGCGAAAGCCCAGCCAGCGCCGGGCTACTGGAGCATCCAGTTCCAGCACCCTGCGCACTCGGGTTTCCAGATAGTCGAAGCGGGCCGGGTTGGCGGGCCCCGCAAGCGAACTCAACTCCACGGTGCCTGCCACTCGCAGACGCGGCCCTTCGGCGCCTCGCAGAGGCGTCATGTAGAAGGCGCTCTCCACCGGACAGGTCGGGCGGTTGAGCGGCGAGTGCTCGAGATCGAATTCGATGTGGTAGCCACGCTCGGTATCCAACGGAATCCTGTCGCCGATCTGGCGGGCGAGATGTGCCGACCAGGCCCCGGCTGCCAGTACCACGCGGTCCGCCATCAGCCGTCTGCCGTCGGCGTACTCCAGCAGCATGCCGGAGGCCTGAGAGCTCAGGCGGGTGACCTCGGCGGTGACGAGTCGGCCCTCCTCACGCAGCGGAGCGGCCAGGGTATCGATGAACACCTGCGGGTCATCCAGATGACAGGAGGAGGGGAACAGCACGCCGCCGGCGGTATGGCCTGCCATGGCGGGTTCCAGCGCGATCAGCTCGTCCGCTGTCAGTACCTGCTGCTGGATGCCGAGCTGGTCACGCAGCCGGATATCGTCCTGTGCGGCCTGCAGGTTCTCGGCCTTGCCGTAGGCATATAGACAGCCCTTGCGCTGAATCATCCCGGCCGCCGCCGGGGCATCGTCCAGCAGCGGCTGATAGTCCTCGTAGGTGTGACTGAGCAGACGCGCCAGCATCTCGCTGTTGGCTCGAAAGCGCGTGGCGTTGCACTGACCCATGAAGCGCATCAGCCAGGGCGAGAGCCTCGGCAGGCACTTCCAGTCGATGACGAAGGGGGAGTCAGGTGACAGCAGCAGTGAGGGCATGCTGCGCCAGATCTCGGGGCGAGCGATGGGCAGGCAGCCATAATCCGCGAGGGTACTGGCATTGCCGAAGGAGGTGCCGCTGGCGATGCCCTCGCGCTCGATCATCGTCACCTCGTGGCCGCTGCGCCGCAGCCACAGGGCGCAGGCGACACCGACGGCGCCCGCGCCGATCACGGCCACTTCCGTGTGTTCGCTATCACTCATCGAATGCTCACCATGTTGTCTTGTCGTTGTTGTCGGGGTGCTTGCGCCGCAATGCATCGCGCCCCGGAGTCAGCCGGGGCGCAGAGTGTGACAACCCGAGCATGCCTCGCAGGGGATATCTCGGCAAGGGCGTCCTGCGTCTCGGCAGCGTGTCCGCCAGGGCGATGGGCGCCAGGCGATGAGCGACTTGCGGCGAGCGGTTCAGGAGCCGTTCGGCTCCTCGAAGGGCAGCGGGATGTCATCGCCACGCCGCACGGCGAACACGTTCAGCGTCATCGCCACCAGGGCGTAGTAACCCAGTATGCCAACCAGTTCGACCACGACCGTCTCGCCGAACATCGCGACGGCCTCGGCATACAGCGCATCATCGATGCGCCGCTCGGCGTAGAGCGCGCGGGTGAATCGGTGGATCAGCCGCTCATCATCGCGGTCGAACTCAGGCTCCCGCTCCTCGCGCAGTGCCGTGATGACATCCGGCGAGAGACCGGCCTGCTCGGCGATCGGCGCGTGGATCTGCCATTCCGCCTGGGATTTCCACCACACCGCCGTGGTGAGAATCGCCAGCTCGCTCAGGCGCAGCTCAAGGCCGGTGGCGTAGCGGCAGAAGGCGCCGAGGCGCTGGGCGTGATTGGCAAGCTCCGGACTGTGGACCCAAGCCAGAAACGGGCCATCGAGGTTGCCGCGCGGGCCGCTGAGAATCTCGGCGATCACCTCGCGTTGGGCTGCGCTCATGCTGGCCTCATCCAGTTCGGTCAGGCGCGATGTGATCGCCATGGCAGAAGCTCCGTTCTGTGGGTGAATGACAGGTCGCCGATCAGTACGGGTGCCAGCAGGCCCGGCGACAGGAACGGCAACGGATCGAGGGGGAAACATCACAGGCTGGCCAGGGTGGTGTCGATGGCACGCCCCAGCCTGTCGGTGATCTCGTCCAGATGTGAGTCTTCCAGCATGAACGGCGGCGCCAGCAGGATGTGATCGCCCTGGCGGCCATCCAGGGTGCCGCCCATCGGGTAGCACATCAGGCCTTCGGCCATGGCGGCCTTCTTGAGGCGTGCGTGCAGCTTGAGAGCAGGGTCGAAGGGGCGTTTGCTGTCGCGATCCGCCACCAGTTCCATCCCGCGGAAGAGACCGCGACCACGGATGTCGCCGATGTGGGGATGGTTCGCGAAGCGCTCGCCCAGGCGTGCTTGCAGTCCCTCGCCGAGGACGTTGACACGTGTGAGCAGCTCGCGGGACTCGATGGCCTGCTGGACGGCCAGCGCTGCGGCACAGGCGGTGGCATGGCCGATGTAGGTATGGCCGTGCTGGAAGAAGCCGGAGCCATTGGCGATGGCATCACGGATGCGCTGGCTGACCAGGGTCGCGCCGATCGGTTGATAGCCGGCGCCCAACCCCTTGGCGATGGTGATCAGGTCCGCCGTGACACCTTCCTGCTCGGCGGCGAACAGGCTGCCGGTGCGTCCCATGCCGCACATCACCTCGTCGAGAATCAGCAGCACGCCGTAGCGGTCACAGACCTCGCGGATGCGCGTGAAGTAGCCCGGCACCGCCGTGACGGCCCCCAGGGTGGCACCCACGACGGGCTCTGCCACGAAGGCCATCACGTTCTCACCGCCCAGCCGCAGGATTTCCGCCTCAAGCTCGGCGGCGAGACGCACGCCCATCGCCTCGGGCGTCTCGTCGGGTTGCTGGTCCCGATAGGCGTAGCAGGGGCTGACGTGACTGACGTTGATCAACAGCGGCTCGAACTGCTGGCGGCGCCAGGCGTTGCCGCCGGTGGCCAGCGCGCCCAGCGTATTGCCGTGATAGCTCTGTCGCCGCGCGATCAGATGCTTGCGCTGGGGCTGGCCGATCTCGACGAAATACTGGCGGGCCAGCTTGAGTGCCGCCTCGACCGCTTCCGAGCCACCGGAGACGAAGTAGACGGACTCTAGCCCCTCGGGGGCGCGCTCGATGAGGAAGTCGGCCAGCTGCTCCATCGGCTCGCTGGTGAAGAACGAGGTATGCGCGTAGGCCAGTCGGCTGACCTGCTCCTTGATGGCCTGCGCCACTGCCTCGTCGCTGTGGCCCAGGCATGACACGGCAGCGCCACCGCTGGCATCCAGATAACGGCGACCCTCTCGGTCGACGATGTAGGGACCATCGCCCTGCACGGCGGTGGGGTAGTCCTGATGGAGGTTGCGATGGAAGACGTGGCTCATGGGGGCTCCGTGGGGCGGGTGCGCGAAGGCGTAATGCAAATATGTAGTGCATTTGTCGTTTGCGCAATCAATAATTGCATGTTGTCGCTTGTGCCTTCGGACTCGACCCGCCAGAGATGCTACCGTTGCCGCCATCTGTCCTGTCCCTTGCCAAGGAGGCATCCCATGCCCCCATCCTCCCGAGCCCCCGGGCCCGCATCCCCTGACTCGCCGCCGGAGACCCTGGAAGGGTTGAAGCAGCTGCTGGTGGCGATCGATCGTCGTGAGGTGGAGATCCGCCTCGGCGCGAGTTCCCGACGCGTGCTGGCCGTGCTGATCGAATCGCCGCAGCGCACGGCGGTGTCTTCCATCAGCCAGCTGGCGGAGATGACCGGCGTGAATGCCTCGACCTTCTCGCGTCTGGCCCAGCGCCTGGGTTACGAGGGCTTCAGCCGGTTTCAGGATGTCTTCCGTCAGGCCGTGACGGACGGCGAGCACTTCTACAGTCAGCAGGCGGCGCGACTCTCGTCACGTGATGCCGACAGTGGTGCCATGGCACAGCTGGCACGACTGGGGCGTCAGGAAAGCGCCAATATTCTCGGCATGCTCGAGAAGGTGAACGCCGCGGACTTCGAGGCCGCGACCACCTTGCTGGCTGAGGCACCGCGCGTGCGCCTGCATGGCATGCGTCAGTTCAATTCTCTGGCACTGTTCATGGCCTATGGACTTGGCATGCTGCGCCCGGACGTGGCGCCGCTGGATGCCAGTCGTCAGGGCGTGGCGGATGCGCTGGCCCAGCTGGCGGCCGGCGACGTGCTGGTGGTGGCCAGCTGCTTCCCCTATACCCCAAGCGTGGTGGCCTGTGCCGAAGTCGCAGTGAAACGCGGAGTCGTGGTGATCGCGTTGACTGATTCGGCCAGCTCCCCGCTGGCGCCGCTGGCGCGCCACAGTTTCCATGTGCCCAATCACAGCCTCTTCTACAGCAACAGCATGAGCGCCTTCATGTTTCTCGCCGAAGGTCTGCTCAGCGAGGTGGCCAGCAAGCTGGGAGAGGCAGGTGTGGCCTCGCTCAAGCAGCGCGAGGCGATCATCACGGAGCTGGGAGGCGCACGTCGCTGATCTGGCGCCGAGGCACTTGTCCCATCTCACGCGTCCCATCTCACGCGGCATGGCTGGGCGGGCGCACCAATTGGCAGCATCTGTCTGCTCGCCTCCGTTCGCGAATGACTGAAGGCGCGCCAATCTGGTGCGAGGGTGTCGCCGCGGTGATGTTCACTCTCGCCGTGCAGGCGTGTCAGTCATGCAGGCACGCCTTGCAGCGTGGGATCTGCAGGCATGTGCAGGACCAAAGAGGGACCTGAAGAAATTGGCGTGATTCCTGCAAAACGACTGAGATGAAATGACATCTGTCAGTGCAAGGAATCACCCATGAGTCGCGAATACCGTTACACCCTGGGCAGTCAGGTCCATCGCTTCGCCAGTCTGGCCGAGTTGATGGCCAAGGCGACCCCCGCCCGCTCCGGAGATCGCCTTGCTGGCGTGATCGCGGAAACTGCCGAGGAGCGAGTGATCGCTCAGCTGTGTCTGGCCGAATTGCCCCTCAAGACCTTCCTGAACGACGTGCTGATTCCCTACGAACAGGACGACATCACCCGCCTGATCATTGATGAGCATGATCCGGTAGCCTTCCTGCCGATCGCCCATCTCACCGTCGGCGACTTCCGCAACTGGCTGCTGAGTGATCTCGCGACGCCCGCGGTACTGGCGCAGGTGCGTGCCGGCATCACCCCGGAAATGGCCGCGGCGGTCAGCAAGCTGATGCGCAATCAGGACCTGATTCTGGTCGCGAAGAAGTGTGAGGTGGTCACGGCCTTTCGCAATACCATCGGCAAGAGCGGCCATCTCTCCACACGTCTGCAGCCCAACCATCCCACCGATGATGTCACCGGCATCGCTGCCAGCATTCTCGATGGCCTGCTCTACGGCAACGGCGATGCCGTGATCGGCATCAATCCGGCCACCGACAACGTGGCCCAGAGCATCAAGCTGATGCGTCTGATGGATGAGGTGATCCAGAAATACGAAATCCCCACCCAGTCCTGCGTGCTCACCCACGTCACCAACACCATTGAATGCATCGAGCAGGGCGCCCCGGTGGATCTTGTCTTCCAGTCCATCGGCGGCACCCAGGCCACCAACGAGAGCTTCGGCGTCGAGCTTTCCGTGCTGGCGGAGGCCCAGCAGGCCGCGCTGTCACTCAAGCGCGGCACGGTGGGCGACAACGTGATGTATTTCGAGACCGGCCAGGGCAGTGCGCTGTCCGCCGATGCCCATCACGGCCTGGACCAGCAGACCTGCGAGGCACGCGCCTATGCGGTGGCCCGCAAGTACTCGCCGTTGCTGGTGAACACCGTGGTCGGCTTCATCGGTCCCGAGTATCTGTTCAATGGCAAGGAGATCATCCGCGCGGGGCTTGAGGACCACTTCTGCGGCAAGCTGCTGGGCCTGCCGATGGGCTGCGACATCTGCTACACCAATCATGCCGATGCCGACCAGAACGACATGGATACCCTGCTGACGCTGCTCGGGGTGGCCGGCTGCAACTTCATCATGGGCATCCCCGGCTCCGATGACATCATGCTCAACTATCAGACCACCTCCTTCCACGATGCTCTCTATGCACGACGGGTGCTGGGCCTGGGCCCGGCGCCGGAATTCGCCGCCTGGCTCGAGGAGATGCAGATCTTCACCGATGTCGCCCAGCAGAAGCTGCCCGCTGACATGCCATCCTGCTTTGCCGACTCCCTGCGTCAGGTATCCGGAGGTGAGGCATGAGCCACGACTCCTCCCCCAGTGATGCGTCATCCGCGGCTCGCGAGGGCCAGCAGGGAACGGCTGTCAGCGAATCGCCCGCCATCGTCACGCCCAATGCCTGGCAGTTGCTGGGGCAGTTCACGGATGCGCGCATCGGCCTGGGCCGCGCCGGCATCAGCCTGCCGACCCAGCGCTCGCTGGAATTCCAGCTGGCGCATGCCCGTGCGCAGGACGCCGTCCATCTGCCGCTGGAGATTCCCCGACTGATCGAGGATCTCAATCAGCTACCCGCCCTCGAGAACGCCCCTGACCTTCAGCGCCTGCACAGTCGCGCCGTGGATCGCACCACCTATCTGCAACGCCCCGACTATGGGCGACGTCTCGATGCGGCCTCGTGTGAGCAATTGTCCAGCCTCGCACCGGAGCCTGCGGATCTGGCCATCGTGATCGTCGATGGGCTCTCGTCTCTGGCGGTACAGAACAACGCCGCGCCCTTCATCGCGGCATTGCTGGAAACGCTTGCCGAGGATGGCCCGGATGCCTGGACGCTGACACCCATCAGCGTGGTGGAGCAGGGACGGGTCGCGATCGGCGATGAAGTCGGTGAACTGCTCAAGGCGCGGGCGGTGCTGGTGATGGTCGGCGAGCGTCCCGGTCTCAGCTCACCGGACAGCCTCGGCCTCTATCTCACCTGGCAGCCGCGCGTCGGACTCAGTGATGCCAGTCGCAACTGCATCTCCAACGTGCGCCCGGCAGGGCTCGACTTCGCCATGGCCGCCCAGCGGCTGCATTACCTGCTGCGCGAGGCCCGCAAGCTCGGCCTCACCGGGGTGGGGCTCAAGGACAGAAGTGGCGACAACTCGCTGGAGAGCGGGGGCGGTATCCAGAACTTCCTGCTGTCCTGACGGGATGGCAGCGCATCAGCGGGAATCTCCCGATCCAACAATGACAATGCTTGACGGCAACAAGGCGGCACCATGACTCGCGACACGAACCACGACACCAACGAGCAGGACTATCTGGCCAGACGGCAGTTGAAGAAGGGCACGGCGGGCTGGATTCTGCTGGCGGGACTTGGGGTCTCCTATGTGATCTCCGGCGATTTCGCCGGCTGGAATTTCGGTATCGCGGAGGCGGGCTGGGGCGGCTTCGCGATCGCGGCGCTACTGATGGGCATCATGTATCTGGCGCTGGTGCTGTCGCTGGCGGAAATGTCAGCGGCGATACCGGCCGCCGGCGGCGGTTACAGCTTCGCGCGTCAGGCCATGGGCCCGGCCGGCGGCTATCTCACGGGCCTTGCGGTATTGATCGAATATGCGCTGGCACCCGCAGCCATCGTCATCTTCATCGGCAGCGCGGTGGAGTCGCTGCTGGGCATCAATGGCCCGATCATCTACGCCATCTTCTACCTGGTGTTCATCGGCATCCACCTGGCGGGGGTCGGCGAGGCGCTCAAGGTGATGATGGTGATCAGCGGCCTGGCGGTGTTCGCGATCATCGCCACCGCGGTCGCGCTGATCGGTGACTTCGACAGCAGTCGCCTGTTCGACATCGCGCCGACGGATGCCTGGGGCGCCAGCGATTTCATGCCCAATGGCTGGTATGGCATCTGGGCCGCGCTGCCCTTCGGCATGTGGCTGTTCCTGGCCGTGGAAGGGGTACCGCTGGCGGCAGAGGAATCGCGCAACCCGGCCCGTGATGTCCCGCGTGGCATCATCGGCGCCATGCTGTTTCTGATGTTCACAGCCGTGCTCGTCGTCTTCCTGCTGGCCGGTGCCGCCGGTGCCGAGGCGATCGGCAGCAGTGCCGTGCCGTTGGTGGATGCGCTGAACGCGACCGGCAGCGAAGGGCTGGCGACGCTGGTCAACGTGCTGGCGCTGGCCGGGCTGGTGGCCTCGTTCTTCTCGATCATCTACGGCTACAGCCGTCTGGTGTTCGCGCTGTCACGGGCCGGCTATCTGCCCAAGACGCTGTCGCTGACCAGCAAGCGCAAGGCGCCGACCTGGGCGCTGGTGGTGCCGGGCGTCTTCGGTTTCCTGGTCTCGCTGACCGGTGAAGGCGATCTGATCCTGGGCATGGCGGTGGTGGGGGCGACCGTCTCCTACGCACTGATGGCCGCCAGTCACATCCTGCTGCGCCTGCGCCAGCCGCAGATGGCGCGCCCCTATCGCACGCCGGGTGGCATCGTGACCTCCTCCATCGCGCTGGTGCTGTCGCTGATCGCGCTGACCGGGGTCTATGCCTTTGACCCGCGCGCCTTCAACTACACCGTGGTGCTGTTCGTGGTGGGCATCGCCTACTACGCCATCTTCAGTCGCCATCAGCTGGTGGCGAAGACCGCCGAGGAAGAGTTCGCGCTGGTGGCCAATGCCGAGAGTGATCTCGCGGCCAGCTGATCCGCTCAGGCAGACCCTTTAGCAAAGACGACAACGCCCGCCATGGCTGACCATGGCGGGCGTTGTCGTCTCTAGCTGATGGGCAGGATCAGCTCAGAAAGGATACTGCGCCAGAAATTGCTGGGCGGCGGCGGCGGGGTCCTCGGCACAACACAGCGCCGAGACCACGGCGAGGCCGTCAGTGCCGCTGCTCATGACGTCTCCCGCATTGGTCAGCGAGATGCCGCCGATGGCCACCGTCGGCAGCGGGCTTGAGCGCACCAGCTGGGTGAGTCCCTCGGTGCCCAGCGGTGCGGCGTGATCGGGCTTGGTCGCGGTGGCATAGACCGGGCCGAGGCCGAGGTAGTCGATGCGCTCGACATCGACGGCCTTGAGCTGCTCAAGCGTCTGGACCGACAGGCCGATCAGCACGTCATCGCCCAGCCGGCGGCGCGCCTCGATCGGGTCGCCATCGCTCTGGCCGATGTGCAGGCCATCGGCGCCACTGGCCAGCGCGACCTCGATGCGGTCATTGATGATCAGCGGCACCTCGTACTCGTCCAGCAACTCCTTGAGGCGAATGGCCTGGGCGATCATCTCCTCGTCACTGGCGTGCTTGTCGCGTAGCTGCACCACGCTGACACCGCCGCGCACGGCGGCCATCACGGTGGCCTCCAGGCCGCGCTCGGCACACAGCGCGGGGTCGGTGACCAGGTAAAGGGATAGATCAAGTGACATCGGTCAGCTCCAGACGAGAGGCAAGCAGGGGGGAATCGGCGTCGAGAGTATACAGGGCATCCATGAAACGTGGCACGAAGCTGCCCGGGCCTTGCGCCGACTGGCCCGCCGTCTCACCGGCTTCGGCATAGCAGGCCAGCGCGGCGGCGGTGGCCTGCAAGGTGTCGTCATGCCCGGCGAGGAAGGCGGCGACCACACTGCTCAGCGCGCAGCCCATGGCGGTGACGCGGCCCATCAGCGCATGGCCGCCCTGAATCGTGATTTGCCGCTGGCCATCGGTGACGACATCGACACGGCCGGTCATCGCCACCACGCAGTTCTGCGTACGCGCCAGGGAGATGGCGGCCCGACTGGCGCGCTCCAGCGCATCCTCACCGTCATCGCCGCTGTCCACGCCGCGACCCTGATTCATCTCGCCGGCAAGCGCCAGCACTTCGGAGGCATTGGCGCGAATCACGCTGGGGCGATATTCCAGCAGCGCGCGGCACGCGTACTGGCGCAGGCTTGAGGCGCCGATGCCGACGGGGTCCAGCACCCAGGGTTTGCCATCGCGGTGGGCGCACATCGCCGCCAGCTGCATGGCCTCGATCCAGCTGGGCGACAGGGTGCCGATATTGATCGACAGCGTCGCACTGATGGCGGAGATCTCCTGGATTTCCTGCTGCGCATGCGCCATCAACGGCGAGGCGCCAATGGCCAGCAGGGTATTGGCGGTCGGCGTCATGGCGACATGGTTGGTGATGTTGTGCACCAGTGGCGTGGTCTGACGCAGACGGCGCAACGCGTTGCCGGGGGAGAGGGGGTGCGATGTGGTCATGGGAGCTCGTGGTGGAAGACAGGAAAGGCAGGGAAGACGCTGTGAGTCGAGGGTAAGAGCTTGCGCTGCAAGGTCAAGCGGCGACCGTCGTGAGCGTGTGGATGACCCGCTAGCCATCGAAAGCCGCGAAAAGGGTAATAAATAACATCATGGTTCTATAAACCTTGACGACAAGTCCATAAGATACAGTCTCTTACGGTCTTTTGTGTACGAGTCATCAGTCAAGGGTCATGCAGTGATACAGACAGGTCATCCTGGTAGCGCCAGCAATCTGGTCATCAAGAACTCGATCAACAAGAACACTTTCGACAAGAACAGCACATGCGTCTCTCATCATGCGCGCCGCTGGCTGGGGAGTGTCGGCAAGAAGGTACTGCTGGCACTGTCGGTCCCGGTCTTGCTGGGCGGTGCCGCCGCCAGCCAGGCGAACGCGGTGATCGCCAGCTGGAACCTGAAACATGCCGGCTGGAACAACGGCAAGCATCTCGAACAGGTCGCGGCGGTGGCCAGCCACATGGATCTGATCGGCCTGCAGGAGGTGATGAAGGAGGAGGTCGTCACCGAGCTTGAACATCAGCTGGAAGCGCTGACCGGCGACGAGTGGGACAGCCTGGTCAGCCATGCGGTCGGGCGCAGCACCTATACCGAGCGTTACGCCTATCTGTATCGCGACAAGACGATCGCCTATCAGGGCGGGGCTACCGTCTATCTCGATCCCGAGGATGTGTTCTCGCGCGAGCCGCTGCTCGCCACCTTTGTCGAGAAGGACAGCGGGCGAGCCTTCAGCGCCGCCAACGTGCACATCGTCTATGGCGACAGCAAGGCGGATCGCTCGCCGGAAATCCGCGCGCTGGCCGATATCTATGACCTGATGAAGGAAATCTCGCCCGGCACCCCGGCGATCATCATGGGCGACTTCAATATGGCACCGGATGAACCTGCGTGGGGAGATCTGCGTACCCTCGGCCTGCGCCCGCTGATCACTGAAGGCGCAACGACACTCTCCAAGACCGAAGGCCGCTATGCCTCGCTCTACGACAACATCTGGTATGTGCCGAGTGAATGGCCCAAGGCCAATGGCGATGTGTTCCGCTTCCCGGACTATCTGGGCATCAGTCATGAGACAGCGCGTGCCGATGTCTCGGACCACGCGCCGATCTATCTGTCGGTGACCGGCGAGACACTGGCGTTGCTGCCGCTGGAGGGCGGTCAGCCCCAAGCGGCGGGCACAGAGGTGGCCAGTCGTGCGTCCAGTACCTCCAGTTCAGCGAGTCAGACCTGCATCGACCTCAACACCGCCAATGCCGATCAGCTGGATCAGCTGCCCAATATCGGGCCGGCGCGTGCCGCAGACATCATCCGTCAGCGTCCGTGGAGTTCCAGTGGTCAACTGACCCGCATCAGCGGTATCGGCCAGGGCACGCTCAGCGAGATCGTCGCCAGTGGGCTGCTGTGCAGCTGAGCTTTTTTCAGAACTGGCCTGTGCTGAACTGATCAGGCCTTAGCCTGAAGGGGCATCGGCCCCGGTCACACGGAAATGACGAAGCCAGCCATCACGCAATCCAGGTGATGGCTGGCTTCGTCGTATCGAGGCTGGTGGCAGTTTCCCCGGTGCCGCCTGAGGTCAGCTCAGATACTTCTCGAACCAGGCAAGGGTTCTGTCCCAGGCGAGCTTGGCGGCCTGTTCGTCATAGCGTGGGGTCGAGTCGTTGTGGAAGCCGTGGTGGGTGCCGGGGTAGAGATAGGCCTCGTAGACCTTGTCATGCTCCTTCAGCGCGGCTTCATAGGCGGGCCAGCCGGCATTGACGCGCTCGTCATGCTCGGCGTAGTGCAAGAGCAGCGGGGCCTGGATGGCCGCGACTTCCTCGGCGCGTGGCTGGCGGCCGTAGAAGGGCACGGCGCAGGCCAGTTCCGGGTAGGCGACGGCGGCTGCATTGGAGACGCCCCCGCCGTAGCAGAAGCCGGTGATGCCGATCTTGCCGGTGGTGCGGTTCTCGGCCATCAGGTATTCGATGGCGGCAAAGAAGTCGTTCATCAGCTTTTCCGGGTCTACCTGTGCCTGCAGCTCCTTGCCCCTGGGGTCGTTGCCGGGATAGCCGCCCACCGAACTGAGGCCATCCGGCGCCAGCGCGACATAGCCGGCCTTGGCCACACGCCGCGCCACATCCTCGATATAGGGATTCAGGCCACGGTTCTCGTGCACCACCACCACGCCGGGCAACGGCCCGCTGGCATTGGCCGGTGTCACTCGATAGGCGCGCACCTCGCCGTGGCCTTCGGGAGAGGGGTAGGTGATGTATTCGGCGACGATGTCGGGGTCGGTGAACTCGACCTGTGAGGCCAGTGCGTAGTTCGGGCTTAGACTGGCCAGTATCGAGGTGGCCGTCATGCCCGCGACGGCAAAGGCTGCCGCGCGATCCAGAAACTGGCGGCGGGTGATCTGGCCATGCACATAGCCGTCATACAGCTCCAGCAACTCGGGGGCAAAATCCTTTGCGGTCAGGCGGGTCATGTCAGACTCCTGTGATCAAGGGAATTCTGAACATAGCAACCCTGAGGTGACGCCACCATGTCAGCGCGAGTCTTTTTGTCGGATAGGCGAAGGGAGGCTGAATTCGGCATTCTTCCTGTACTACGCTCACCAGAGCGGTGGCCAATCGCTTGAGGCAAGCAGCGGGTGAGCGGTGAGCCGCCTGAGAAGCGTGCTCAAGACGTCTGACGTGGAGGCCAGCATGACAGAGGCGGAGTATCAGAGATTGCGCTGGAGAAGCATCGCGCTCACCAATGCCCAGTTGGTGTCGGCCGGTCTGGCGGTGGTGAATCTGTTTCGCGGCGATTTCGCCTCGGTGGTGGTGCTCGTCGGGGTCTGCTGGGTGCTTGGCTGGTTCAAGCCCCGCTGGGATGTCTAGCGTCGATGGCGGGCCTATCGCGCCAGTTGCGGATGGATATTCATGAAAGTGGAACGTATTGTATGGAAAAGTGATGTTTAATGGCGGATGATGGCGGAGCAGGCCGAGAGATTGCTCTGACTTGCCTTCATTTCCGTGCCATCGCCATGGCGCGGTGCACGACGTTTCTCAAGGAGGCCACATGTCCAGGACACGCATGGTGACCCAGTTCGGTATGGGCACTTCCATTCGCAGCCAGAACTACACCGAGGCGGCGGCCCGCGGGATTCGTGATGCCCTGTGGCACAACTCCCTGAATGTGGCGGATGCCTTCGGCTTTCCCAAGGAGGCGATGCTGATCGAGGTCGAGATCGGCGTGCAGCAGCCCGACAAGGTCGACAGTGACGCCCTGCTGGGGATCTTTCCCTATGGCCAGCCCAGCGTGAAGGTGGTCAAGGGCGGGTTAGACGTGACCAAGCCGGATGGCAGCGGGGTGAGCGTGATCGCCAATGTCGCCCTCATCGTGTCGTTTGACATGCTGGCGAGCGGTACCGACATGCCGGAGCACCCTCAGGCTTCGCGACAGACCCGCCATCCGTCAGGAGGTCAGGCATGAGCGAGCAGCGCATCATTCTCGAGATGGGCACCGGCAATGATCTCTACGGAGAGGACTACACCAAGGCCGCCTGCCGCGCAGTGCAGGATGCCCTGCATCATTCCTCCATCGTGCTGTTTCAGTCCCTGGGCATCGATCATCGTCAGATGCGTGTCGAGGTCACCATCGGCGTACAGACACCGGAGGCCGTGGATGTGGATGTCGTGACACGTGAGCTGCCACGCGGGCGCGCCGAGGTCACGGTGGTGCACGGTGGGCTGAATGTGCATGATGAGGCCAATGGCCAGACCCATGTCATCGCCTCGGCCGCCATCGCGGCAATGCTGGAGATCGAGCACGACGACTGGCAGCTGTGTCCGCCATCGTCTGGATAGTCCGGAGTGTCCAGGCAGGCCGTATCGCCTGCATCGCCTGTCTGCAAGGGCACGCAAGACAAGACGCCCCATCTGTCACTGACAGATGGGGCGTCTTGTCTTGCCGGCTAGCCGGCCGTCGCGTCCGGGAGCGAGTCCCTTGGATCAGGAGGCGTCCCGAGTGGTGACGTGGGTGATCACCGACATGCCGATGCGCACCTTGTCGAAGTCGGGTTGATCGGGGTCAAACGCGATCTTGACCGGCATGCGCTGGGTGATCTTGGTGAAGTTGCCGGTGGCGTTCTCGCTGGCCACTGCCGAGAAGGCGTTGCTGGAGGCCGGTGCGATGCTCTCGACATGACCATGGAAGGTCTTGCCCGGCAGGCTGTCCAGCGTCATCTCTACCGGCTGGCCCGGCGCCATCTCGGCCATCTGGGTCTCGAGATAGTTGGCGACCACGTAGGCTTCCTTGTGTGGCACGATGGCCAGCAGCGAGGAGCCCGGCTGCACGTAGGCACCGACACGCAATGAGCGCTGGGTGACGATGCCATCCTTGGGGGCGCGGATGGTGGTGTAATCGACGTTCAGCGCTGCCTGCTCAAGCGTGGCGCGCGAGCGCTCGACCTCGGCGCGGGCCTCGACGCGCTGAGCCTGCAGGACACCGATCTGTTTCTCGGCCGAGCGCTGAGCGGCCTGATACTGCACGAGTCGTGCCTCCCAGATGCCCTGTTCCTCATCGGCCTTTTCCTTGTCCTGCTGGGAGGCGGCATTGGTCATGCGCAGGCTGCGATAGCGTTTGGCATCATTGCGTGCGTAACGCAGTGACGCCTCGGTCGCCTTCACTTCGGCGAGGGCTTGCTGGACCACCGCGCGCTGACGTTCGATGTTGGCGTCCAGATCTCCCACCGCCGCCTGACTGGCGGCGAGATCCGCCTGGGCGGAATGCAGGGAGGCCTGGTAATCACGGTCGTCCAGCGTGGCCAGTATCTGCCCCTCGTGAACCACCTGGTTGTCTTCCACCCGTACCGTGTCGATCTGGCCGGCCACCCGTGGGGTGACCATCACGCTATCGGCACGCACGTAGGCGTTGTTGGTGGCCTCGCGGCCATCGTGACCCTTCCAGTAGAGCGCTGCATAGAGAATCAGCAGCAGCAGGGCCAGTCCGCTCAGCAGCAGAGTCGTGCGTGTCTTGTTCATGGCAGTATCGTGTTCTCGCTTTTCAGGTCGCAGGAGAGTGGGTGTGCTGGCGGACGGCAGGTGCCGGTTGCGGCGGGTAGGCGCGCACCGGCAACACCATGACCAGCACCAGCAGGGCCACCACGAAGGGAATGATGGCGAGGTAGGCATCCGCGTAGCTCATCACCGCGGCCTGCTCGGAGAGGCGCGTGGCGATATCGCGCGCGGCGTCCAGCGGGATGAGGCCGGCGGGCTGATTGCCCTGCAGGCCCAGCGCCTCGCTCAGACGGGTCGAATGCAGGGCATCACGCTGGACGATGAAGCTGCCATAGACGGTGGCGGCCACCACCGTGAACAGCGCCCGCAGCGAGTTGACCATCGCGGTGGCAAAGGGGCCGTCCAGCGGACTGATGGCGCCGGTGGCATTCATCAAGAGCGGCACGACCACCATCGGTTGGCCCAGGGTATTGAGCACCTCGATGAGCAGGAAGTTGTCACGGTTCCAGTCGCTGGTGAGCTGCGAGCCCAGCAGGCAGCTGATCAGGATCAACATCAGGCCCGTGGCCATCACATAGCGGCTGTCGACGTTCCTGCGATTGATCAGTGTCGCCACCAGCGGTGCCAGCACGAGCTGCGGCAGAGCCATGGTCAGCATCACCGGGAACAGCTGCATGGGGCGATAGCCCTGTACCTCGCCCAGGAAGGCGGCGGGAATGGTGCCGGCGGCCAGGGTCAGGAACATGAAGGTACACAGGGTGAGAATGCCGAAGGCGAAGTTGCGATGGGCCAGGAGCTGCAGCTTGTAGAGCGGCAACGGGTGGAACCATTCATGGATCAGGAAGGCGGCGAAGGCCAGTCCGCCCGTGCCCAGCAGGGCGATGATCACGGGGGAGTTGCCCCAGTCGAGACGCTCGCCCTGGGTCATGCCGGCCACCAGAGCACAGAGACCGGTGACGCCAAGCAGGGCGCCGAGCCAGTCGAACTGCTTGAGGCGCTCCAGCTTGAGCGGGTCCTGTGGCAGGCCCCAGGACACCAGCGCCGCCGCGATGAGACACATCGGCGCGGTTTCCCAGAACACCAGATTCCAGTCGCCCAGATCGCCATAGAGCGCGGCCAGCGGTGCCGACAGATAAGGGCCGAAGGTGGCCGTCATCGCATAGGCCGACAGGCCATAGAGCTTGCTGTGCCACGGCAGAAAGCGCAGCGCCGACATCATCAGCAGCGGCAGGATGCTGCCGGATGCCAGCCCCTGGGCAACGCGCAGCCCCGCCATCAACGGGAAGCTGTCGGCCAGTGGCACCAGAAGCGAGAACACTGCCAGTGACAGGCAGGCACCGATGGCGAAGCGGCGCAGGCTGAAGGTGACGGCCAACCAGCCGGCCAGCAGCATCATCGAGACTTCAGCGGCGCTGTAGAGGGTGGTCAGCCAACTGCCTTCATCATGGGAAAAGCCGAAGTGACCGATCACATCCGTCAGCACCGTCTGAGTGACTCGCTCGCCGACACCGGACATCAGCGAGGCGAGCAGGATACCCACGAGGCCGAGAGCGATTCGTAGATTGAAGGGTTGAGCAGCAGCCACTGGCAGGTTCTCGCGTCTGACGGAAAGGGCAGGAAGATATCGCGGTGGGTGTTTCGTTATGCGGTACACTGTACCATTCAGTGGTTTTGTTGAGCAAGTAGTTAGCTTGTTAAGGAGATGTGACTTGACCACACGTGAAGGCGGTGGCGTACAGGTCGTGGCCAGGGTCGCGGCGATTCTCAAGAGCCTGGAAGGCAATGAGCGGGGCATGAGTCTGGGGGAGATCGCGCAGCGCAGTGAGCTGCCGCGTTCCACCGTCAAACGGCTGGTGGACGCGCTGGCGCAGGAGGATCTGCTGGAGATTCATGGGCATGGCGGTATCCGGCTGGGGTCTGCCTTGATGCGACTGGCACGGCATAGCCAGCTCGACATCACCACGCACGCCAAGTCATTTCTGGAAGCCTTGAGTGTCACCACCGAGGAGACGGTGGTGCTCTGCAGCCTGAGCGGCAACGAGTTGCTGATACTGCATTCCGTATTGTCCCCGCAGCCCCTGCGGGTATCGCCGATGGCCGGCAATTTCCTCTCTCTGCACGCGACGTCCAGTGGCAAGGTCCTGCTGGCACACCTGCAGGATGCGCAGGTCAAGCACTTGCTGGGAACCGCGCTCACGGCCTACACGGACAAGACCGCGAACATGCCCGAGCTGCTCGAGCAGCTGGCGGAGATTCGTCGCTGCGGATACGCATACGACGCCGGTGAGCACACTCGCGGGGTCGCGGCCATCGCCATGGGTCTCGAGACCAGTCAGGGGCATTACGCCATCTCGGTACTGGGACCGGAGTGGCGCATTGCCAGCCGGCATGCCGAGATCAAGACGGCCCTCGGCCAGACCCGTGACGAGATGCTCAAGACGTTCCGGTCACTGGAGTGAAGGCATCGACAAGAGGCAGGGGGCAGAAGAAGGCTGCAGATCACCAGGGAGGTGGCGGTGAGGCGGGGGAAGAGGTGAATCAGACACGCCACGGGCCTTGAGTAGGCGCCGTGGCGTGTCTGTCATGCGGCTTTCACCAGTGGGGGAGATCAGGCGTGTCGGGTGGCGATCAGGTGATCGGCCAGGGTCATCAACTCATCGGCCACATGGTCCGGTGTCGGGACATTGTTTGCCGGCAGCACGGCATTGTGCGGACGCGTCAGGAGTGCACCCTGCATGCCGGCTGCCTGGGCGCCGATGGTATCCCAGACGTGACAGGCGACCATGCACATGTCATCGAGCTTGACCTCGAGTTGCTCGGCCACGTGCTGGTAGGTCGCGGGCGCCGGCTTGAACTGTTCCACGGCTCCGACACTGAAGTGCTGCTCGAAGGCCTCGCTGATGCCGGCCTTTTCCAACGGTGTCGGTGAGGCACCGGCGGGAGAGTTGGTCAGGGTCACCAGACGGAAGCCGGCCTGCTTCAAGCGCTCGAGCGCCGGTGCGACGTCGGGGTGAGCCGGCATCTCGGCCATGCGCGACTTGAGCTCATCGATATCGCTGTCCTTGAGCGTGACCTGATGGATATCGGCGACCATCTTCAGGACACCCACGCCAAGCTCACCGAAGGGGGTATAGCGATGCGCAAGCGTCAGGGTCTGGGAATACAGCACCAGTTGCGCGAACCATTCACGCAGCACGCCTTCATCGCCGAAGACGCGCCCGAACAGCGGTGAAAGGGTGGTGATGTCGAGCAGGGTCTCGTTGACGTCGAATACCAGAACGGAGACGGGCTTTGGGGTGGACATGAACACTCCTGGACAGACTGGGTGTGGGGTGTGGGCCTGGGGAGGCAGTACAGCGGATGTCGGTGAAAGGAATCTCCCTGCATTGCTGGTCCGGTAGCGCCCATCGATTGCCTACCAGCTTACGCAGATTTGAATGATTGCTCAACAATCGGCAGGAGGCGACCGTGATAGGGCCTGGCCATGACGAAAAAAGCCCCTTGCCCCCCTGATGGCAGGGGGCAAGGGGCGCTGGTTCGATGCACGCATGCGCCGGTCATCGACTCATGCGTGCATCGCTGCCTGGGGCTTGATCAGTCGTTCTGATAGGCACCGGCGGCATAGGTCATTTCATAGCTGTGGCTGTAGACCTCGAGGATGTTGCCGAACGGGTCTTCCATGTAGACCATGCGGAACGGCTTCTCGCCCGGGAAGTACTCGCGTACCGGCATGCGCTGCTTGCCGCCGGCGGCCACGATGCGTTCGGCCAGCCCTTCGACGTCCGGGTCCTGAACGCAGAAGTGGAAGATGCCGGTCTTCCAGTACTCGAAGTTGTTCTCCGGCGTCTCGTGGTTCGGGAATTCGAAGATCTCGACCCCGATACGATCACCGGTGGACAGGTGGGCGATGCGGAAGCTGCCCCAACCCGGACCGAAGACATCGCTGCACATCACGCCGATGGCGGAGTCGTCTTCGGTGATGGTGGTCGGCTCCATCACCACGTACCACCCCAGTACCTCGGTATAGAACTTGACGGCGGCTTCGACATCACCGACGGACAGGCCGATATGGGAGAAGGTGCGCGGATACGGTGTGTGCTTTTCGCTGCTCATGATTCACCTCGTGAAGGGAGTCGTGAAGGGAATTGGCTCAGTCACTGTCTGCGTGACGTTGGATGCCATCTTGGGCGTCATGAGCAATAATGAAAACTACGTAGCTGTTATGATAGTGATAAGAGTTCGTTATGGCGGGCCGGCGTCGTCGCCGATCAGGACTGCCGGCTGTCAGGCCAGACACGTCCCGGGTGCCATGACTGTCGCAACGAGGAGCCGACATGCTGCAACCCCAGTGGTTACGTACCTTCCGCACTCTGGTGAGTGTCGGCAATTTCACGCGCACCGCAGAGCAGCTCGATCTGACCCAGGCCGCTGTCAGCCAGCATGTGCGACATCTGGAAACCCAGCTGGGCAAGCTGTTGATTCGACATCCTCGCAAGCTCGAGCTGACACCGGCCGGCCATGCGTTGCTGGATTACGCGCGCGAGATGGAGACGGCGGAGCAGCGCCTGGCCCAGCGCCTGGCCGGCAATGAAGACAGTCACGGGGATATTCGGCTGATCACGCCGGGCAGCATCGGACTGGCGCTATACCCCCGCTTGCTGGCGCTGCAGCAGGCGTCACCCGGTCTCAATATCCATCATCGCTTCGCCCCCACGCGCGAAGTGGTGGAGTCAGTGCTTGAGAATCGCTTCGAGCTGGGCATCGTCACCCAGAAGCCGGATGACCCGCGCCTGAGCGTGACGGAGCTGACCCGCGAGCCACTTGAGCTGGTGGTGCCGGCGGGTGTCGAGATCCATGACTGGCGCGATCTCGAGACGTTGGGCTTCATCGATCATCCCGATGGCCAGGACATGGCGTCACGACTGCTCAGTCGGCGTTTCCCGGGCAATCCGGGGGTCCGCTCATTGCCGCGAAGTGGCTCCACCAATCAGATCAGCCTGATTCTGGAGCCGGTGGCCTGCGGGCTGGGCTTCAGTGTCGTGCCTCGCCATGCACGCGAGGCCTTCCAGAATCCTCAGGCCATCAAGGTGGTGGCACCCGCAGACGGGGATGTCGAGGTGGTGGATACGCTGTGGTGGATCACACGGGCGGAGTGGCCGCTGTCAGCGCGCGCCAGGCGGGTACAGCGCGATCTTCAGGCCGGTCTCTGAGAGCTGATGAGTGAGGAGGGCGGGCGTCAGGCGTCAGGCAATGTCAGGCCTGAGAATTCGCGTGTCAGCCAGCGGGTGATGGGTTGGATCACGGCGCTGTTGGGATGGCGGACACTCATGCGATAGCCATGACGGTCACGCGAGATATGCGGCGTCAGGGCGATCAGCGAGCCGTTGTCGAGCAGGTCCTGGATGACGTGACTCCAGCCCAGCGCGACTCCCTGATGGTTGACGGCGGCGTTCAGCGTCAGCGGGAAGTTGTTGAAGGGAAAGGCCTTGTCGAGACGCGGTACCGGCAGTCCCGCATGACGACACCAGGTGGCCCAGTCCAGCCAGCGGCTATCGCGCATGTCCAGATGCAGCAGCGTGATGCGCGACAGCGCCTCGGCATCCAGCCCCTTCTCCAGCCCATGACGCCGCGCGTAATCCGGGGAGCAGACAGGAAAGGCGCGCTCCGCGACCACCAGCGTATCGCGATGATCGCCCGTCAGCGGCGGGCCGAAGCGGATCGCGATATCGGCCTGCTGCATCTGCGGGTCTTCATCGCGATCGATCGGCAGCAGCGTGAAGTGACACTCCGGAAAGGCCTGCTCCAACCGCTCCAGCCGCGGGCGCAGCCAGACATGGGCGAAACCGGCACCCGCGGCGATGGTGATGCGCGGTGTCGGCTTGTGCACCTTGCGACGTGCTTCCGTGACGGCGCTGCAGACCTGGCCAAGTCCGCCTGCCAGTTCGGCATGGAAGGTCTCGCCGTAGTGGTTGAGGATCAGCCTGCCGCCCTGGCGATCGAACAGCGGATGGCCCAGGTGCTCCTCCAGCGCGCGGATGCGCTGGGAGATGGTGGGCTGGGTGGTATCCAGCTCATTGGCCGCAGCCGTCATCGAGCCCAGGCGAACCGTCACGTCAAAGGCGACCAGCCCGCGCAGGGAGGGCAGGTCATCCAGAGGGCTGGCGGTATCGTCTGGCGCAGGGGAGCGTGTCTTTCGGGCCGGCACGGGAGTCCTCGCTGTGATGCACTGTCACGGCGACCCTGTCCTGGAATATCCGGGCCTGCGAGAGGCTTCACGCCGTACACCGCGGATATCAGGCAGGAGCGCCGCCTTGTATAGGCGGCACTTATACGCGACGCAGCGAGTGACATCAACGCTCAGCCCGGCGAATCAGGGCGCGAGGTCGCACCTGATCCTGACCAGGGTCGCACCTGTTCCTGTTGGAGGGCGTCCCTGAGCTTACTGAGTGCCGCGCTCGGCAATTCGCGCATGCCAGGCCGCGATGCTCTCGTCGGGATACTCGGCGTGATGGGCATCACGCGCCTCGTGCGCGACTTCCACCCAGTTGGCCTTGCTGTCGAGCATGATGTGGACATGCTCCGGTGGCACGGGCAGCGGGGTGTCTATCGCCCCCGCCTGCGGGTGGATCAGTTCTGGCCAGCGGGCATCGTAGAGCCACAGTGCACTGCCGCAGTGCTTGCAGAAATGACGTTCCGCCGGGCTTTCGACCCCGTCGGTCACCGCGTGATAGATGGAGAGATTGTCCCGGCCTTCCACCTTCAGGGTGTTGGCATCGCCCGCCAGGTTGATCGCGTAGCCACCGCTACCCGCCGTCTTGCGACAGATCGAGCAATAGCAGCGCTGATACGGATAGGGGTGCGGCGATTCGAGCTGGAATGTGACGGCCTGGCAGTGGCACGAACCTTCAAGCTGCATGAGAAATTCTCCTTGTGATGCCTGGGCGAGGGTGCTGGCGAGGCTGGGGCCGAGAGGGTGACGCGATCCAGAGGCAGGGGGATCGCTCTGTCACTTGCCGCTCTGCCTGCCCGGCAGGAGATTCTCACATCGCCAGCGCATAGACATAGACTTCGAGCTCACGATTGTCGTCGAGAATGACGGTGGTGACGCGACGCTGATAGATGGGGCCCTCGAAGTCATCGAGAGCGTCCCAATGCTCGGGCAGCTGCGGTGAGGAAAAGACGTGACCGCGTATCACCTGCCCCGTGTTGTCGACCACCAGCCCGGGGAAGTTGTGCTCGGTACCCTGATCGCTGTTCTCGAGTCGGCCGCGCAGATAGGCCGGGCGCCATTCGCCATCGATGTTGGCGATGACATGTTCGTTGAGTCCGCCTGGCCCCAGCGGGCCATAGATGAAGAGGTGTTCCATGTGTCTGCCTGTCGGGTCGGGGAGGGGGAATGCGTCTCAAGGAGCGAGACTGCCGCATCATCAGGGACAGTCTTCATGGATACTTGCCTTGCCCCACGATGATGAAGGCTGAGTGGCGAGGTTCAACCCCCTGTTGGCGTGGTGCGCTCAACGCAACGCCCACAAACCACATTGCCCCCACTGGGCGGGCCAGTGGGGGCAATGGTCAAGCACAGGAGTGGAGCAGGTCAGGCGCGATTCATGCGCCCGCCATCCACACGTTCAGACGCGGCTGTCGAAACCGCCGGCGGGCTCTTCGCCGATCACGTCCGGATCGAAGGGCTTGCGTGCGAAGACGCGACGCAGAGCCGGCTCGAAGTGCTCCAGCGGCGGGGTCGGATAGTCGGGGTCGAAGGCCGCCTGATCATAACGCTCGCAGAAATCCACACACTTCTGATACCAGGGGTGATCCTTGTAGATCTCGCGCTCGTTGCGGTCCTCGCCGTAGAAGTGACCGTAGTAGAACTTCTGGAACAGTCCATGGTGGTGGATGATCCAGGTCACTTCGGCACGCACATAGGGGCGCACGATGGAAGCGGCCAGCTGCGAGTGATTGTAGGGCGCCAGCTCGTCACCCAGGTCATGCAGGAGGGTCGCGACGACGAGATCATCATCGCCACCGTCGGCTTCGGCACGTGCCGCTGACTGCAGGGAGTGCTCCAGACGGCTGACCTTGTAGCCGCTCAGACCATCATCGAGCTTGCGCAGGGCAAGCTTGAGACGCTCCACCAGCCCTTCATTGAACTGGTCTTCAAGACGCTCGAGCAACGCATAGTCTTCTGCGGTGCCGTCCTTCATCTGGGTGAATGAAACCTGATCCATTACGCCATTTCCTCACGGTTTTCTTGTTGTGCCTGATGCTGACGCTGACGCATCAGGGTCGTGGCGAAGCGCTCACGCGGGCCGTCGCTGTCCATGTAGCAGCCCTGCAGGTGACGATGCCCCTCATTGGTGTCGAACGCCGTACGGCCATGCAGCACGCGGGTGTTGTCGAACATCATCAGCTCACCGGACTCGAGCTGGAAGCGAATCTCGTTGGCCGGGTCCTGGAACAGTTGCCCAAGACGCTGGCGGGCCTGATGGTAGCGGCGTGTGTTCTCCAGCGACATGTGCGGCAGATGATCAAGACGCGGGCTGTAGTTGACGCCGATCGGCTCACCATCGGCGCTCTCACGGATCACGCAGCGACGGGTGGTCAGCTCGGTACCGGCATCCAGGAAGCGGAAGCCCACCGGGGTGGTGCGCAGCAGTTCATAGCCTTCCGGCATCTCGGCCTTGAGCTGCTTGAGCGCATTCAGGCTGTCGACCAGCGTGGACAGGCCGCCAGTGGTCTCGTTGACCAGGCAATGCAGCATCTGGATGCCCGGCACCGGATCACGATACGGATTATCGGTGTGCGGTCCAAGTGCCACGCTGCGATAGGCGAGATCGTTGCCGGTCGGGCGCGAATACACCTCGAAGTAGCTGCCGAAGTTGGTGTCCTTCACGTAACCGAAGTGACCGGCCACTTCCAGAATGCGCTCCGGATCGGTCGGCACGTTCTGCACGATGATGTAGCCAAAGCGCAGATAGGCCTCCAGTGCCTTCTGGAAGTCCTCATTGTTGCCCATCTTCTCCCAGTCGACGCGCTGCGCCTGCTGATCGATGCCCGCATCCCAGCTCTCGGCCTTGGGGAACGGCGTGATGCCCTGCAGCTCATGCGCCAGCAGGGTGAGGTCATACACCTCGCAATGCCCGTCACTGAAAGTGAATTCCACGTGCGTCTCATCGACCGGGCGCGCCTCGGTCAACTCGAGATTGACGTCGATGGCATGCGAATCGAACAGGCGCTGGGTGGTGACCTCATCGAGCTGCTCCGGGTCCTGGGTGCGCTCGCGCAGCCACAGCGGGCTGACCGGCTCGGGGCCTTCAGCGGTGATCAGGTTCAGTGACAGCGGCGACTCGCTCAGGGTCAGCGGCAGCGCGTCGGACAGGGCATTGGTCAGGGACATGCAGGCATCTCTCCATTAGCACGGTTGTATATCGTGGCCATTATGGGAGCGAGGCATGGGACCTAAGTAGGGGGTGAGTGTTATCGGAGGGTATGCATTTTTCTTATGGAGTTGAGGGGGGTGGAAGGCTCGCGCCCGCTGCACGACCGTCATTTCGCTGGGGGTAGGGCCTGCCTATATATGCTAAATGGATGATTTATAAATTGTTTTGGCTTTTTTGTTACCATCGTCGCGTACAAGGCGGATAGCGGTGACAAATTGGCCCTAAACCTGCAAAGCGAATCAGTGACACCTGCCGTCGGTGGGCCAGTCGTGCCCTCGGGGTCGCATGGGGCAAGGAGGATCACTGTTCTTGATAACTGGCATTTTGCATGCTCATCCAAATCGATAAATAACTGCTATCTCGCTTTGCTAAGCTAAGCAGATTCCCACATCGACCGGCTTCCGTCGTGCCTGACGACTCTGACCTTGTTGCCCTGATCTTTCGGGCTCTGATGCTTCGAGCTTTGATCATCAGGCGTGCGTCGCGGTGTGGAGTCTGTGCAGAACACAATAAAAGCAAGGAGATCTCGCTTGGAACTGATCCAGTATGCTCTGGACAATCTGGAGCTCTTGACCACACGCACGCTTGAGCACATCTCGCTGGTCGGGGTGGCGGTGGGAATCGCCACCCTGACGGGCGTGCCCATCGGTATCGCGATCACCAAGAACGAGCGAGCCGCCAAGACCGTTCTGTATATCGCCTCGATCATCGTGACGATCCCTTCCATCGCGTTGTTCGGCATCATGATTCCGATCCTGTCGTTGATCGGGCAGGGCATCGGCTATGTGCCGGCCGTGATTGCCGTGTTGCTGTATTCGCAGCTGCCGATCATTCGCAACACCTACACCGCGATCAACAATGTCGACCCGGCGCTGCGTGAAGCGGCCAGAGGGGTGGGCATGAGCCAGAATCAGCGTCTGTGGATGGTGGAGATTCCGTTGGCCGTGCCGATCATCATGGCCGGTGTGCGCACCGCCGTGGTGCTGAATATCGGGGTGATGGCGATTGCGGCCTATATCGGTGCCGGGGGGCTTGGCACCTTCATCAGCCGTGGCATTTCCCAGTCAGATCCACGTCAGCTGATTGTCGGGGCGGTGGCGGTCAGCGTGCTGGCCATCCTCGTCGACTATGCATTGTTGGCGCTGCAGAAGCGCCTGACGCCCAAGGGCATGGACCGCACGACAGCGGCCGCCGCCTGACGCGTCATTCGCGCGCGATTCTGCCAACACGACAAGGAACGCTTCATGATCGAACTCGACAACCTGACAAAAGTCTTCGATACCCCGAAAGGCGCCGTGACGGCGGCTGACCATATCAGCATGAAGGTCCCGAGCGGTGAGATCTGCATCCTGCTCGGCCCCTCCGGCTGCGGCAAGACCACCAGCCTCAAGATGATCAATCGCATCATTCGCCCGACTTCCGGGCGAGTACTGATCAACGGTGAAGATACTACCAACCTCAATACCCAGGACCTGCGCCGCAATATCGGCTACGTGATACAGCAGATCGGGCTTTTCCCGAACATGACCATCGAGGAGAACATCACGGTGGTTCCCAAGCTGCTGGGTTGGGACAAGACCCGCTATCGCGAGCGTGCGCGCGAGATGATGCGCATGATCGCGCTGGAGCCTGATGCGTTTCTCAAGCGTTACCCGAGTGAGCTTTCGGGTGGCCAGCAGCAGCGTATCGGGGTGGCGCGTGCCCTGGCGGCAGATCCGCCCGTGATGCTGATGGATGAGCCCTTCGGCGCGATCGATCCCATCAATCGTGCGGTGATCCAGGATGAGTTCCTCAAGATGCAGCAGGACCTCAAGAAGACCATCATGTTCGTCAGCCACGATATCGATGAGGCGATCAAGATGGGTGACCGCATCGCCATCTTCCGCGGTGGCAAGCTGGTGCAGTATTCACCGCCCGATGAATTGCTGGCCGCGCCGAAGAACGACTTCGTCGAATCCTTCCTGGGCGAAGATCGCGCCCTGAAGCGCCTCAACCTGGTCAAGGTGCGTGATCTGGCCAGCGAAGACATCGGCATGGTCAGGCCGGATGACACCCTGACCACGGCGCTCGAGCGCATCGAGGCCTACGGCTACCAGAACAGCATCGTGATGGTGAACGACAAGCGTCAGCCGGTCGGGATCATCAGTGCCGCCATCGCCCGCACCTCCAAGGGCCATTGCCGTGATCACTTCCAGAGCGTGCCCGTCGTGGTCACCTTGGATGATGATTTGCGCAAGGTCGCCTCACTGATGTTTGCCAACGACATGACCTGGATGCCGTGCGTCGATGATGAGGGCCGAATCATTGGCCAGATCACGCAGCGCGCCATCACCCACCACCTGGGGTCTCGCTATCGGGCGCATTCAGGTGGCGGGGCTGCGGGCCAGCAGGCTGAGATGTCCGCGACCGCGCTACACAAGGAGTAAGCCCATGCCGACACTGAAATTCACGGGCTTGCTGCGGCTGGTGGCCGTGGTCGCGATCTTCATGGCCGGGGTCTGGAGCCAATCGAGTGGCGTGATCGAAGAGTTTCTCTTCTATATACCCGACATCCAGTTCCTGACGGTACAGCACCTCTGGTTGACGACACTCTCAGGCGGGCTGGCGATCCTGGTCGCGGTCCCGCTGGGCATCATCCTGTCGCGACCCAGCATGACGCGCTACGCCGAATCCGCCATGCAGGTGCTCAACGTGGGCACCACCATCCCGACGCTGGCGGTGCTGGCACTGTCGATGAGCTTTCTGGGCATCGGCACCGTGCCGGCGGTCTTCGGCTTGTTCGTCGCGACCCTGCTGCCCATCACCCGCAATACCTACACGGGGCTCAAGGGAGTCTCACCTGCCTTGAAGGAAGCGGCGGCCGGGATCGGCATGTCGCCACTTCAGCGCCTGGTGCGGGTCGAGTTGCCCAATGCGCTGTATGTCATGTTCGCCGGGATTCGTACAGCTCTGGCCATCAATGTCGGCACGGTACCGTTGGCCTTCCTGATCGGCGCCGGTGGGCTGGGGGAGCTGATCTTTACCGGGATCGATCTCTATGACCCCATCATGATGCTGTCCGGCGCCATTCCCACGGCGCTGCTGGCGATCGGGGTGGATGTGCTGGTGGCCTTGGTGGCCTTCCTCGTGGTGCCGCGAGGCGTCAACCCGGCGCGGGCATGAACGAAGACCCACGAGCCGGCCCGCTCGGCGCGTGGTGACAGACTGCAATACCTGAACAATAACAACCAGCTGGACCGACTTTTCACAGGATAGGAGAACACCATGAAGACCTTGACGACTCTGCTGACCGGCGCGGCACTGGCCGCTTCCCTCTCGACGGCGCACGCCGAAGAGATCGTGGTGGGGGGCAAGAACTTCACTGAACAACAGATTCTGGCGAGCATGACAGGGCAGTATCTGGAAAGCCTGGGCTATGACGTGGAAGAACGCTCCGGCATGGGCTCTGCCGTACTCCGTCAGGCGCAGGAAAACGGCCAGATCGATCTCTATTGGGAATACACCGGCACCTCACTGATCAACTACAACGATGTCAGTGAGCGCCTGAGTCCGGAAGACACCTATGCCCGCGTCAAGGAGCTGGACGCCGAGAAGGGCCTGGTGTGGCTGGAGCCGTCTGCGGCCAACAATACCTACGCACTGGCGATGCGTGAGTCGGATGCCCAGGAGCGCGGTATCGCCTCATTGTCGGACCTCGCTCAGGCGGTCAACGACGACAAGGGGCTGTCCTTCGCGCTGAACGCCGAATTCTACGCGCGCGATGATGGCTGGCGTCCGCTGCAGAAAGCCTATGACTTCCGTGTCGGGCGCGCCGACGTCAAGCGCATGGATTCCGGTCTGGTCTACCAGGCACTGCGTGATGGTCAGGTCGATGTCGGCCTGGTGTTCGCTACCGATGGCCGCATCCCGGCGTTCGACTTCACGGTGCTCGAGGACGACAAGGGCTACTTCCCGGCCTACGCCCTGACGCCGGTGGTGCGTGAGGAGTCGCTCAAGGCCAACCCGGAACTCGAGTCGCAGATGAATGCGCTGTCCGCCGAGCTCAATGACGACACCATGGCGAGCCTTAACGCACAGGTCGATGTCGAGAAGAAGACCATCGAGCAGGTCGCCGAGGACTTCCTGAAGGAGCATGGCCTCAAGTGACCTTCAGGTACGCCTGATCCTCTGACAGCGAGGCTCAGGGGCCACGCCAGCACGACAAGGCCGCCAGCGGGCGGTCTTGTCGTCTCTGGCGGGCGCGTCTGCCTCGCTCGCGTCTGTCGCCATCCCGTTCGTCACTGCCGTGTCTGCCACCGTGGAGAAGTCCCATGTCTGCACCGGATTGTCTGCCTCATGCCATGCCTGCCACTGATGCATCTGGCAAGGCCTGCGTGGCGCCTGAGCCGCTGTCCCTGATCCATGCGTACGACTGCACCCGTCTCGGCGCAGAGCAGCTGCACCAGGCCAAGCGCTGCCTGCTGGATCTGCTGGGCGTCGCGGCAGGTGCGACGCGGACTCCCCTGGCCGCCAAGGCGGCGCGCTACGTCACGCGCCAGCACGGCGGCGACGTGCCGCTGTTGTTCGCCAGCGGTACGGCCTCTTCCAGCGGTGTCGCCCTGCAGGGTGGCTGGTTGATCGATGCGCTGGATGCCCACGATGGCCAGGTGCTGACCAAGGGGCATGCGGGGGTGGCCTTGTTGCCCGGCCTGCTGGCGCTCCCGGAAACCCGACAACTCAGCGGGCATGCGTTTCTGGCGCTGCTGGCCTATGGCTACGAGGTCGCCACGCGCGCGGGCATCGCCTTGCATGCCCAGAGTCCCGATTACCATACGTCGGGGGCCTGGAATGCGCTGGGCGTGGCCGCAGTGACTGCGCGTCTGCGCGGCTTTGATCGTGAGACGTTGCACCACGCGCTGGGCATCGCCGAGTTCTATGGGCCGCGCAGCCAGATGATGCGCTGCATCGATCACCCCACCATGCTCAAGGATGGCTCCGGCTGGGGGGCGATGACCGGCATCTCGGCGGCGTTGCTGGCGGAAGATGGCTTCACCGGAGCACCGGCATTGACGGTCACGGCGGCAGAGGTCGCCGCGCTGTGGCAGGACCTCGGCCAGCGTCATTTTCTGTTCGAGCAGTACTTCAAGGCCTATCCGGTGTGTCGCTGGGCGCAGCCGGCAGTCGAGGCGGTGCTGTCATTGGCGGACGCCGCTCGTGAGCCTGACGACATCACGCGTATCGAGATCATCACCTTCCATGAGGGCAAGCGGCTGCATGTCACGCACCCCGACACCACGGAGCAGGCGCAGTACAGTCTGCCGTGGTCGGTCGCCTGTGCCCTGGGGCGGGGCAGTGTGGATGTGGAAGGCGTCTGCGATGCCCTTGACGATGCCGGACTCAAGGCGCTGGCGAGCAAGGTGATGATCGAGGAGGATGCCGTATTCAATGCCCGTTTCCCTGCCGAGCGGTGGGCCCGTGCGCGAATCGTCCTGAAAAATGGTGAGGTGCTGGAAAGCGCAGACCATGAGGCGCTGGGCAATCCGGACAAGCCGCTGACGGACGCTCAGGTGTTGGCCAAATATCAGGCCCTGGCGGAGCCGGTGCTGGGAGATCGCGCAGCCAGGTTGTGTGATGTCGTGATGGATCTGGAGTCACGGCCGGTCTCCGAGCTGCTGGCGCTGCTGGGCGCACCGGCTTGAATATGGCGGCCGCGGCTGACATTCTGCGCGGCGCTTGATTCTCATTGGCCTGCTTCCTGGCCTTTCGCTTGGTTTTCTACCTGACCCTGACCCTGACCCTGGCTTCTGCTGTTCGTTGCCTTCTCTTTTCATTACCGAGACTTGCCCATGCACCATCAAGATCACCTGCACGTTGGCGCGGCCCAGATCAACGCCACCCTCGGCGATATTGAGGCCAACCTGGAACGTCATCTCGACATCATCCATCAGGCGCGGGATGTCGATCTGGACCTGCTGGTCTTCCCGGAGCTGTCGCTGACGGGCTATGGCATGGGCAGTCGGGTCATTGATCTGGCCTTTCCGCCGCATGACCCGCGCTTGCTGATGCTCGCGCGTGCCGCGGGCGACATGCAGCTGGTGGTGGGCTTTGTCGAGGAGGCCAGTCCGGGGGAGTACTACAACGCCCTGGCGATTCTGCAGCACGGCGCGCTGCAGGCCGTGCATCGCAAGCTGAATCTGCCGACCTACGGCGGGCTGGAGGAGGGCAAGCTGTTCACCCACGGCAGCGATCTGACCCAGAACGATGTGCGCGAAGGCTGGTCAGCCACCTCGCTGATCTGCGCGGACCTGTGGAATCCAGGCCTGGTGCACGCCGCCATGCTCGCGCGTCCCACCGTGCTGTGCGCGCCGATCAATTCGGCCTCGGGCATCGTCAGCGATGATTTCTCCAATGAGCAGAACTGGGCGATCAATCTCCAGTTCTACGCCATGACCTACGGCACGCCGGTCATCATGGCCAATCGCTTCGGGCCCGAGGGTGGCAGTCACTTCTGGGGCGGATCACGAATTCTTGGCCCGCGCGGGGAAACGCTGGCCCAGGCCGAAGACCGCGAGATGCTGATACATGCCGAGCTGTCGCGCACCGCGATCGCCAAGGCCCGATTCGAGCTGCCGACACACCGCGACGCCGATACGCCGCTGGTCCGTGACTTGATGATGGGCTATCGCTGAGCGGCAGGTACTGAGAAAGCCCAGCAGCAAGACAGATAAGCCCGCGGCACAAACAAGACGCCCGCGCCAGAGTTCTGGCGCGGGCGTCTTGTTTGCGGTCTTGTTTACGTTTTCGGCAATGCGGCTCAGGACGGGAAGCTGAATTGAGCGGCTTCCTGAGCACTGCGCTGCGGCCAGCGCTGGGACACGCTCTTGCGTCGGGTATAGAAGCGCACGGCGTCGGGGCCATAGGCGTGCAGGTCACCGAACAGCGAGTCCTTCCAGCCGCCGAAGCTGTGGAAGGCCACCGGTACCGGCAAGGGCACGTTGATGCCGACCATGCCGACCTCGATCTGGTCGGCGAAGCGGCGTCCGGCCTCGCCATCGCGGGTGAAGAGGCAGGTGCCGTTGCCGTACTGGTGGTCATTGATCAGCGCGATGGCATCCTCGAAGCTTGCCACGCGCACCACACAGAGTACCGGACCGAAGATCTCGTCACGGTAGATGCTCATGTCCGGCGTGACGCGATCGAACAGCGTTGCGCCCAGGAAGAAACCGGGTGAGCTCTCGACCAGCGGGTGAGTGCGACCATCCACGACCAGCTGGGCGCCAGCGCTGGCGCCTGCCTCGATATAGCCGGCGACCTTGTCGCGCTGCGAGGCATTGATCAGGGCACCCATGTCGTGCCCGGGTTCGGTGCCCGGGCCGATGCTCATGGCGCGTGCCTGAGGCGCGAGACGTTCGATCAGGGCATCCGCGGTGTCATCCCCTACGCAGACGGCCACCGAGATGGCCATGCAGCGCTCGCCCGCGCTGCCGAAGGCCGCGCCGATCAAGGTGCTGGCGGCATTGTCGAGATCAGCATCCGGCAATACCACGGCGTGATTCTTGGCACCTCCCAACGCCTGGATCCGCTTGCCCTGACGGGTTCCCCCCTCGTAGAGACTCCGCGCCACGGGCGTCGAGCCGACGAAGCTCATCGCCTTGACCTCCGGAGCCGCGATCAGCGCCTCGACGGCTTCGCGATCGCCATGCACCACGCTGAAGAGTCCATCGGGCAGTCCGGCTTCGCGCAGCAGATGGGCCATCTTGTTGGCCGCCGACGGGCTCTGCTCCGACGGCTTGAGGATAAAGGCATTGCCGCAGGCCAGCGCCATGGGGAACATCCAGAGCGGCACCATGGCCGGGAAGTTGAACGGCGTGACACCGGCCACGATGCCCAGCGGTTGATGGTTGGACCAGGTGTCGATGCTCGGCCCGGCATTGTGGGAATACTCGCCCTTGAGCAGCTCCGGCACGCCGCAGGCATATTCGACGTTCTCGATGCCGCGCTTGAGTTCGCCCATGGCATCGTCGAGCACTTTGCCGTGTTCTTCACTGATCAGGGCGCAGATCTCCTGAGCATCCCGTTCCAGCAATGTCTTGAATCGATACATGACCTGAGCGCGTTTGGCGGGCGGCATGGCGCGCCAAGCGGGCAGGGCATCCTTGGCGGCCACTATCGCGCGTTGCACGATGGCGGCATCAGCCAGTGGCAGACGGCGAACGGCTCGCGCGGTGGCCGGATTGAGCACATCCAGGGTGCGATCGCCAGTCACGGCGTCACCGCCAATCAGGTGAGTCAGGGTATCCATCGGTCAGTTTTCAGCCTTGTGTTCAGTCGAAGAGAATGTGACAGAGAAAGTCGCTGTCTTGTGCTGTCTTGAGCAGAGGTTGCCGTGAGCCTGAATTGACCCGTGCCGTGCTCAGAATTGACGCCCCAGCAGTGCCTCATCGAAGGGGTAGCGCGAGATCTTCTCGATGCCGGTCTCGGTGATCAGCACCTCTTCCTCCAGCTTGACCCCATCGGCCGCACCGACTTCGCCGATATAGCTTTCCACCGACACCACCATGCCGGGTTCCAGTACGCCATCCTTGGAGAAGCGATCAAAGTCCATGTGGTGCGCAACCAGCGGTGTCTCGCCATGCATGCCGACGCCGTGAATGATCGAGGGGTAACGGCGATCAAGGAAACGCTCGGGGATCTTCCAGGCGCTCTCGGCGATCTCGCGATAGCTGATGCCGGGCTTGAGGATCGACATGTTGTGGTGCACCTGCTCGTGCGCCATCTGGTACAGACTCTGCTGATAAGCGGTCGGACGGCCCGGCCCGACATGGAAGGTGCGTGAGAAGTCGGAGTAGTAGCCGTGGCAGCCGATGGTGTCGGTATCCAGCGCGACCAGCTCGCCGGGGCGAATTACGCGGTCGCTGGCCTCGTTGAACCATGGATTGGTGCGCGGCCCGGACGACAGCAGGCGGGTCTCGATGAACTCACCGCCCTGGCGGATGACATCGCCGTACATGATGGCGAACAGCTCATTCTCGGTGACGCCGGGCTTGATGGCGGCTTCCACGGCGGCAACCGCGGCCTCGCTTCCGGCCATCGACTGGGCCAGGCAGGCAATTTCCTCAGGCGTCTTGAGGCGGCGGCAATGCAGGGTGTCCTGCATGCAGTCGAAGACCTCCAGTCCCTGGGCTTCCAGCGAGCGCGCCAGATTCAAGGTGCAGCGATCCAGCCCGACCTTGCGATTGCCGCCACCATGTTCCTCGACCAGCTGGGCAATCTCGATGCCGAACGGGTCGCTCGAGAGGTTGTCGCGCTGGTTGACGGCGGACCACACCACCTTGGACGTGCGCGCCTCATCGATGGTTTCAAGCCAGGTCGAGACGTGGGCGCTGCCGGGGTATTCGAACAGGATCACCGGCCCCTCGAGGGGCACATAGATGTAGCGGGTGGAGTTGCGCAGGAAGTAGCCGAACATGTTGCGCGAGCCGGTGGCATAACGCTGGTTGTTGGGATCAAACAGCACCACGGCGGCGTAGCCCTGCTCCGCCATCATGGCGCGCAGGCGGGCCAGACGACCGCCGCGCAGCTGTACAGGGTCAAAGGCCGTGGGAATGCTGTCGCCATTGGCCATTGGCGCGGATGGCACGATCGGGAAGCTTGCGGGTTCGCTGTCGGTCAGGCGTTCAAAGTCGACGATGCTCATGGGTAGTCTGGGCTCACGGTCTGATGAAGAAGGGCAGAAAAAGCGCTGGGCAAAGGTGAATCACGTACGTCTTCTGGCGCGTCAGTCCGCCAGGTTGTCGCTGCGCTGCATGCCTTCCTTGAGCAGGCGCTCGTGGATAGGCGCCATGCGGCCGAAGATTCGCTGGGCGCGCTCAGGGCGACCGATGAAGCCGGGCTCCTTGGCGTAAGCGAAGATCACGGTATGGCGTTCTCGCTCACCACGAACCGGGGTGACGCGATGCAGGGAGTAGCGGCCGAAGAAGATCTGCAGGTCGCCCGGCTTCAGGTCGATGGCGGTCAGGCGCGAGCGATCTCCGTCGAGCACCTTCTCGACGCCTTCGAAGTTCTCGCCCTCGGGACTGCGGATACCGGCGGCGTACTCAAATCGGCCACCCGCATCGGACTTGCGGGTCATCATGGTGACGATGAATTCGTTGGTGTCGTAGTGCCAGGGATGCTGGCAGCCATCGCGCAGCACGTTGACGACCAGGTCCGCGAGCGGGTCGGCATATTGGTGAATGTCGTCCATGCCGACAACACTGGCGATGAAGTGCTGGAAATCGGGATGCGTGTAGACCTGGCGAATCAGGGTATCCGAGCCGATGCGGTCGCCCGCCACGAAACCGTTGGTGCGATCATCGAAGCGATTGCGCGGATGGGATGCAGGCAGTGAGTCATCACCGTCGCTGTTGTAGGGGTTGGTGACGGTCTGGTTGTAGTGCGCCAGCGGTGAAAGGCGCTCCGTTTCCTGCTCCAGACGTGTCAGCGCCTCCTGAGGCACGAAGCCCTCCAGCACGACGCAGCCATCCTGCGCGAGCTGTTCGCGACATTGGCGCATCAGTTCGCGACCCCGCGCTTCTGTCAGTCGATGGATGGGGTAGTGTTCAAGATCTATCAGCCCATCGAGAGAGGTATCACTGTCCTGCTGCTGGATTGCGTTCATGCCCGGCCTCCTGTTCCCTGATCGCTAAATAACGTAGGAATAGGTTAGAGGGCGTGTTTTGATAATAGAAATGAATGGTCAAGATCAAATGCATTGCGAGGGCTCATAGATCATGGATACCGACCTGCTTCGTGCCTTTGTCACGGTGGCCGAATGTGAAGGGTTCAGCGCCGCCGGCAAGGTGCTGCATCGCACCCAGTCTGCCGTCAGCCTGCAGATCAAGCGGCTGGAGGATCAGATGGGCGGAGCGCTGTTGTCCCGCACCAGCCGTCGGGTAGAACTCACGGCGTCGGGAGGGCGGTTGCTGCCCTATGCGCGGCACATTCTCAAGCTGCAGGATGAGGCGCGGCAGGTGCTCGGGGTCGATCGCAAGAATGAGCTCATCCGGCTGGGCACGTCGGAAGAACAGGCCAGTACCTACCTGCCTGAATTGCTGTCGCGCTTCGCCGCGGATCACCCCGAAGTGCGCCTGGAAGTGACCTGCAAGATCAGCGCGTCGCTGGTGCATGATTTTCAGGAAGGCTTGCTGGACGCCGTGCTGGTGGTGCGTCACGGGCCGACCCAGACCGGGCGGCTGTTGGGGCGCGAGCGCATGGTGTGGGTGGTCGCTGAAGACCAATCCCTTGCAGACTGGGAGGTACTGCCGCTCGCGCTCAATCCGGAAGGCTGCATCTTCCGCGCGCATGCCTTCGCCGCCTTGGGGCGGGACGACCGGCAGTGGGACGTGCGTTATTCAAGCCAGTCACCGACGGGCATCAATCTGCCGGTGAAGGCCGGACTGGCACTGACCGTCAAGACACCGCGCAGCGTACCCTCCGGCTGTCGTATCGTCGGCGATGACGAAGGCTTGCCGCCGCTTGGCCATGTGGAAATCGAGCTTCATCGCTCGCCGGGTCATGTCAGCGATGCGCTGAGTGACTTCTGCGATCACCTGGAAGCCATCGTCACCGGCAAGGGCAAGCTTGAGAAGGTCGAGGCATTGGAGGCGTGTTCTCAGGAAAGCCCTGAGGTCAGTCCTCAGGCTGGCGTTGAGCCAGATATCGCGACAGTGCGTGAGGCAGCGACCGCTGGTTGAGCAGCAAGCTTGTGCCAATCACTCACTTTTGAGCATCTTGCCGGCGCGAAATGCTGACGCACTGAAGAATTCGATCTTTAGCGTTGTGCAGCCTCTTTCTATCACGTCACTCTCGCGTTTCGAGACCGGGGCTTGATGTGCGTGTGTCTGCAACTCGCTAGCCAGCTGTCGCAGTACCGGATTTACTGGATGCTTGAGCAGGCTGGCGTTGCCGTGATGCATTACCAGCTGTCTAAGTGTTTCTAAGCGTATTCAAAGTGGGTTTGGCGATACGCCATTGTCATCATAGGGGAAGGTAAAAGGCTTGGATGGCGGTGGGCACGCGCCTCTTTCCCCCAGAATGCCCGCGCGCTGGATGATCTCCGGCACAGACGCTTCCTGACGATGCGCCATGATATGCACGCCACTCACACCCTCGATCTCCCGTAACTGCTGGATCATCTCGATGCAGAGGTCACGGCCTTCCGCCTTTTGATTCTTGGCACCCTTGAGGCGTTCGATCACGTGGTCCGGGATATGCACCCCGGGGACATGGCGGCGCATCCATTCGGCGGTACGTGCCGAGGCCAGCGGGCCGACGCCGGGCAGGATGAAGCATTTCTCCACCAGGCCCAGATCACGAGCGCGATGCATGAAGTCCTGAAAGCGTGGAAGGTCGAAACAGTACTGTGTCTGGATGAACTGGGCGCCGGCGGCGATCTTCTTGGCCAGACGATGAGGGCGAAACGCGAAGGGCGGGGCGAAGGGGTTGGCGGCGGCGCCCAGAAATACCTGGGGCGCAGAGGTCAGTGACCGGCCGCTTGCGAAGGCGTGCTTGTCACGCAGTCCGGTGACGATTTCCAGCAGCGACAGGGAATCGAGGTCGAACACCGGCTTGGCCTCGGGGTGATCCCCGACCTGCACACCATCGCCGGTCAGACACAGCAGGTTGCGGATGCCCAGCGCCGCGGCCCCCAGCACATCGCCTTGTATGGCGATGCGGTTTCTGTCACGACACGAGATCTGCATCACCGTCTCATGGCCTTCGCGGGCCAGCAGGGCACACATCGCCACGCTCGACATGTGGCAGTTGGCGCCCGAGCCATCGGTGGCGTTCATGGCATCCACATGGCCGGCAAACAACTGCGCGCGCGCATGGACGTCCTGTGGGTCAGCCGAGTCGGGAGGCGCCAGCTCGGCGGTAACGGCGAACTGACCGTTTCTGAGCACTCGCTCCAGGTGACCGACGTTGCCATCGCGCTCGGCAGGTGGCGCCTGGGTGTTGTCCGGGATAGTGAGTCTGGAGGTCATTTCAGGCTCTCTCGACGCTCAGCGGCTTGCCGAGCCACACGCAGCCAGGATGAAGTGCCCTGCAAGCGGTGGTCCACCGGCAACTGCACGACCTGGATCGCGTCGCTGTCCTTCATTCGCTGGCTGCCTTCCCAGGCTTCCACCCAGACACAACGCTTGTCCGGTTCGACTTCACAGTTGCCATTCTGCATGACACCGCCGCAGGGACCGTTGCGCAGATTCTTGGGGCAGTTCATGGAGCAGGACATGCCGGTCGAACTCAGAATGCATTGGCCACACATCTGACAATCAAACAGCAAGCCCTTGCAGGCTTGTTCCAGCCTGGCAACGGGCTTCTCTGCACGTGCGTAGCCCACGGATTTCCATAGCGGGTGCAATTTGATGATCACCGGCTCGATGGCCCGATAGGTGAGCTCCAGCAGCCGCGCGTGACGTGCGGCCCACAGACGAATCGAATACAAGGATGTCTCCTGCAAGAAATCTTTCAGGTGAAGGCTTGGACATGCATGCAGGGCAGTAAGGGAGCCGGTCACGTTGATCTGCATGACGCCATGAAGTTTGCCTATCTTCGCACGTCCTCATGGCAAGCTGGCATATGAATGCGGCAACCCAATAGGCATTACAGCCATAGGCGGGTTTTTCAGGTCTGGCGACACCACTGTGTCGGTTGTGCCGTCTTGGCATGTGCTCAAGCCGTGAAGACAGGTCTTATTGAGGAGTTGACGCTTCAAGACTGAAATCTGGAGGCATCAGGCAATTTTCAGAAGGTGGACGTCACCCCATCCCTGAAATGCGGCCTTTCTCCCTGAATCTCCTGACAAGGAGGCATATCAATGGGATGCCGGGATATCTGTCTGACGCTCAATGAATGGATTGGCTCAGGGGGCGAGAAAGTCATCGAGGAGGGGAGTTCGTGATGAATGATCACTTGCCTCTAGAGTGATATAGGACTTGAGTTCTTCTGTACTGATATTCGAACTGTCGCGAATGTGCTGATCGATCAGGTGGACCAGGAGCTCGGCGTAGCACTGTCGAGCGACCTCTATTGTCGTGACGGTGACTCCAATACGTTGAACGATCACGAAAAAGTATTCGTCTGTGTTCCGGCCAATATCAACGTGAATCCATTTTCGCTTGGCGTCAATGCCAAGGGCGTATTGTGGCAATCGGGAGGGCTTCCGTGCAGTGTGATGATGGTCATTTCTGCCATGAACTTGTCCAGGTTCTGAAGCGCTAATGCTCGGCCTCTATTATTCAATCCATGAATCACGATGTCTCAGAATGGTTTCTGGTAAAGCGTCCAGCTATTTTCTTGAGTGTTAAAGGCATGCAGGTCATCGGGACTTGACGAGTTCCAGCAGGGTGCGACAACGCTCTGTGCGATGACGGCTCGCTAGAGGAACCGGTCGCTCAGCGACAATGTCACACTCATTGGAAGACTCGAGATTCCACGCTGACCAGGCTTCATGGTCGATACTCTGATATGGCACGGGTAAACGAAACAGCCGCCCGATATCGGACGGCTGTTTCGCCTATTCATGCCTCAAGCGTTGGTCGTGACTGAAACATCCTGATCGATATACAGCGTGGCAGACCCCAGCGCGTAGGTATCATAGGTCGCGCCGTTGATCACTTCCTGGCCGACCATTTCTGCACCGTCAGCCTCGACTGTATCGTTGCTGTCACCTTCGATACGCAGCACATCCTCGTCATCAGTGAGGTTGAGTACCGTATCGGCATCCAGTGTCAGCGTCGTCCCACTTTCACTGCTATCACTGATATCGAGCACTTCGATATTGAGCATCTCGCTGGTGCCGGAATCAGTCGCCAGCAATGCGCTCAGATCGATGCTTTCTCCGGTGCCATCGAACTGCACGGTATCCGTACCGAGCCCGCCATCGATATCGAACGTCAGTGTCGAGGTGACGATGGTGTCATCGCCCAGGCCACCGTCGAAGCTGTTGTCGCCAGCTTCACCAAACAGCAGGTCATCGCCGCTTCCACCGACAAGAATGTCATCGCCATCACCACCACGGATCAGGTCGTTGCCAGAACCGCCCGTCAGAGTGTCATCCCCATCCAGTCCGTAGAGATTGACATCGTCACTTGCGGTACTTGCATCAATGACATCTGCGGCATCGTCATCGATGAATACCGTACTGCCTTCCGCACTGTCGAGCAGGTTGGCATCCAATAGTGATCCCAGAGCCTGGGTGGTCGTGGCGCCTTCGCTGTCCGTTGCACTGATGGACAGGTAGTCAAGCAAACTCAGGCTCACGAGGTCGCTTTGATTGAAGTCCAGTGTGCTCAGAAGCTCATTGATCTGCAGGTTGTCAATCGTGCCTCCGTCAGTTGACGTGATGGTGATGGAGGCTTCAGCTGCGACAAGGCCCAGCAGACCAGCACTGCTGGTAGTCTCGATCGAGAGCCCGAACTCCTCTGCCAGAGCCGTGTTGACGGATAACTCCGGTGCGCTCAGCAGGCTGCTGAGGTCCACGTTGACCAGTGGCGCGAAGGAAACGGTCACACTGGTCAAGTTGCCATCGACATCCGCCACGTAGAGATCATTCTGCGACAGATCGAGAATGCCCAGGGCGTCCAGACCCACCAGGCCAAGGAGTTGCTGGCTGGAGCCAGCCACCGTCGGCGCGGAGTTCGAGGTCTCGACGATCGTCGGTGCATCTGCCGCGAAGACCAGATCTCCCTGTGCCGTATCTCCGTCCCCATCGATCGCATTGACCTCGATTTCGCGTGAGATGTCCCCCAGCACGGTGGACGACGTGGCCTCATCGACCAGCAGCTTGCCTTCTTCCAACAATCGTGCGATCAGATCGGCGCTGTCCTCGCCAGTCTCGAACAGATCCACACCCTCGAAGGTGATGGTCTGATCCACAAGCCCGGTATCGGTCTCTTCACCCGTGAATGCTCCCGCGCTGCTGATCGACAGCACGGTATCTGCTCCCACCAGTTCAAAGGCCAGATAGCTTGAGAGATTGTTGAGTTCAGAGGTGACATAGCCCTCGCCCTGCAACAGTCGCGACAGATCGATGATGTCACCCGGGTTGTCGGCATCTGTCAGCGCGTTGACGTTGAAGTCTGTAATGACGTCATCAGAAGGCGCAGCGGTCGTTCCTTGATCACCCTCCTCCCAGCGGAAGATATCGACATCATCGCCACCGGTCATGGTGTCATTGCCGGTACCGCCTATCATCAGATCACTGCCGGCACCACCATCCATGATGTCGTCATCGGCACCGCCGCGCAGGATATCGGCTTCGCTGCTGCCAATGATGGTGTCGTTGCCATCGTAACCATAGAGGCGAGCACTTTCGGTAGGTACATCGAGTATCTCGTTGGCATCTACTCCAGTGGCATTCTGATCTCCATCGATGATATTCGCACTGGCACCGCTGTCTTCACCGTCCAGTAGCGTCAGGCCCAAGAGATCGCCCACTGAACTGGTATCCGATGCACCATCACTATCCGTGACAGTCATGGTGGTAGAGCCCAGCAAATTCAGGTCCAATATCCCATCTGAAGTGAAAGTGACCGTTGCCAGGAATTCGTTCAGTTGCTGTTGATCAATGGTACCTCCATCTGCTGCCGTAATCGTGAGAGTCGAAGTGCCAAGAAGCTCGATAATGAACAAGTCGATACTGGTTGTGACCAGATCAACTTCCAGTCCAAATTCATCTGCCAACTCTTGAGAGAAACCAAGCGACACATTGGGTGAATTGATACCAATATCCACAAGCCCTTGGGTGGTGATTTCCACTTGTTCAATATTGTTGTCGACATCGCTGACGCTCAGGTCTTGTGTTCCGGCAAGATCGAGTAGGCCAAGCGCTTCTACGTCCACGATCCCCAGCAAACCACCGGTATCCGCTACATTGGCTGAAGGCGCACTATTCTCAGGTGAAACAATACCCAATACGCCCGTGTACTCGTAATCATATGAACCGTCCGCCAGGTTGATCTCGAATGTCTCACCCAGCAATGTCGTGATGGAAAGTACGCCATCAGTGATTGCCACATCAGACGCGAGATCGATGATCTCTGAAGTGCCGGCGGTACTGAGGGTATAGCCATCCGTTGCGTCTTCAGCAATGGTGAAGGTGACGCCTTCAAACGTGACGCTGTTGATGTAACCGCCATCCGCGCCGAAACCAGCGGTCTCGAGCAGATTGCCGCTGACGACCGCAGCGCCCGCTGTCACTTCCTCGTACTGGTAACTGGTGACCTCAGGCACATCATCCACCACCTTGACGCTGATATCGCTGGTCAGGGTACCGTCACCATCCGTCAGCGTGACGCCGACAGAGAAGTTCAGACTGTCTTCGCCTTGCAGCGTATGATCCAGGGTGGAGAACAGCTCGGTCTTGTAGGTGCCGGTGTCATCGATAGTGATCTGCAATACCGTCTCGGTAGACTCTGGATTCACGGCTTGCAATGTCTGGCCATCTTCGCTCAGCACCCACTCGAGATCAGTTCCGTCCTGGCTCAGTGTCGTATCCGCAGGCGCCACCAGGGCGAAGCTGGCATCACGAGACACGTTTGTATACGTCAGCTGCCCGCTTGATGTCGTTTCTTCGATATCGCTGTCATCTTCAGTGGCGGGCAGGGCGGCAAATCTTGCGAAGCTGAAGGTAAAGGCAGCTGGTTCGACTGTCTGAGTAGATTCGACCGTCTCTGTTGTCAGTGCATCCTCGGTGACAGCAGTGCTACCTGTACCAAGCGTCGCAGTGGTGTCCTTGGTGGTGGTATCAACGAAGTCTGTCGTGTTTCCTGCTTCATCAGTGACACTCATGGTCACTGTTAGCTCACCTTCTGCCAGCCCGGAAAGGTCTTGCCCAGTGGTGCTGAGGATGCCATCCGTGATCGTGATATCCGCCACATCGACGGTAATGGAGCCACTTCCGCTATCGGTGATGGTAATCACGACATCGTTGCTATCGATGCCATCTTCCACTGCCCCTGTCAGTTGAACGCTGGTGATCTCATCAAGACTCAGCGTTTCGTCTCCACCATCCACGAAATCGATGGAGTTATCCGCTGCTGACGGCGCGGTCGCATCGATCACGATATCCTGCGAGGTCGCTGGACCTGTGTTGCCGGCTGCATCCTGCACACGGAACTGTACGGTCGCGGACTCGGTGAGGCCGCTGTCGTAGCTGACCGCAATGCCGGTCACGCTGGCTTCGGGGATATCGATCCAGGTGGTGCCATCGGCGCTGTACTGCAGGGTCTCGCCCTCGGCCAGCGGCGCATCCAGTGTGGCAGAGATCGTCAGGCCATCATCGTCACTGGTGATGAAGTCGCCCGCGATACCGGTGTCCTCACTGATGCCAGTGATGCTGATGGTGGTGGTCGGCGCAGCGGTGTCTTTGACGCTATCCGCTGTGAAGCTGTTGTCGTTGCCGGCGTCGTCAGTGACCGTCAGAGTGGCGGTCAGCTCGCCCTCGGCCAGGTCGGAGAGATTCTGGCCAGCGACAGTCAGAGTGGTGCCCACGAC
>NZ_JAQJIO010000010.1:0-227894 GCF_027947415.1 Cobetia sp. MMG027 | reverse complement strand
GTTTGGAAGCGGACTTCAAAAACATCAAACAAAACAATCACCTGCAAACCTCTTTCACCGCTGGTAACGCCATGCGTCCCCGGCAGCGGATGCGTACTTTACGCATTCACCGGCCTGGTTTCAAGGCCTTGTGGATAAAAGATTCATCCACATGCCCTCCAGAACGACTCCCCTTCTGACCCCGTGACAAGACTGGCCACCTTGCAGCCGCCTCGGCGCGGCTGATCTTGTCAGGCGACACGCGCTTCGCGCTCTGAGGAATGTGCCATGGCCGCAGCCATCACGAGGTCTCGCCCCGCTGCCATCTCGCATACGCTGCCCACGATGATCAGGCAGGGTGTCGGCAGCGGGCATTCTGCCAGACGAGCCACCATGTCACCCAGGGTGCCGTGCAGGGCCTGCTGCTCGGGGAGGCTCGCATTGGCCACCAGCATCATCGGCCAGTCTGACGGCAGACCATGGCGCTGCAGCTCATCACAGATGGTGTCGAGGCGATTCAGCCCCATATAGAAGAGCAACGTTTCATCCCGGCGTGCCAGCTGCTGCCATTCGGGCTGGTCATTCCGACTGCACAGCTGGGCGGTCACGAATCGCAGCCGCTGAGCATGAGCCCTGTCGGTGAGCGGCATGCCCAGCGAAGCTGCCGCACCGGCGGCCGCGGTGATGCCGGGAACGACATGACGGGTGATGCCAGCCTCATCAAGTGCCGCCAGCTCTTCTCCCATGCGACCGAAGATACCGGGATCCCCGCCCTTGAGCCTGACCACACGCATGCCCTCCTTGGCCAGACGCACCATCAGCGCGCCGATCTCGTCCTGGGGTACGCTGTGATTGCCGCAGGCCTTGCCGACGTAATAGCGCTCACAGTGCATCGGGAGCTGAGCCAGAATCTCGTCACCGACCAGGCGATCATAGACCACGGCATCCGCTGCATTGAGCATTCTCCAGGCCTTGAGCGTCATCAGTTCCGGATCCCCCGGCCCGGCTCCGACCAACGCGACCTGCCCCGGAAGAAGCCCGCCCCAGGCAGGCGTGATGGCCCCGGCGTCAGTCCGTGATGGTGCCTGTCCGCCAATGGCACGCCACTCGCGACGCGACAGCAAGCCTTCCGTCAGCCGTGCCATGGAGATGCCGAGGGTTGCTGAATTGATGCTCGATGCCATCAGGTCACGCCATTTCCAACGAATCAGTCCGCTCATCGGATCGCTCCTCTTCCACAAGACGTTTGAGTTCAGGCAGGCAGGAGCCACAGCGAGTGCCGCAGGCCAATCGCGCCCCCAATGCTTCCACGCAACGGTCACCCGACTGGATGGCCTGCCGAATCGTGAGTTCGCCGACCTGATGGCAGGCGCATACCATCGTCCCGACATCCGCCTGACCAGAGAGGCGTCCGGCGAGGAGACTGCGACGCTCGAGTGCAGAAAGCTGGTCAGAGGCGAAACATTCCCCCAGCCAGGCAATGTTGGGCTGTCGGTCGGAGCGTGCCGCGCCAGCGGTGACCCTCAACCACCAGATCAGCCGTCCCTCACGAAAACCTGCGGCACTGATGCCTCCCTGTGCCACATCCTGTGCCCAGAGCCCCGCCTGAACACTCAGATGCCTTTCACACCAGAGCGCCCAATCCGGCTGCCCTTCTCCTGCCAGCTGACAGCGCACCAATGTCGCCTGCGGGATGCGCGCCCAATAGCATCCCTCGAGCTCTGTCATCGCGCCTGCAAGATCTTCATGCCCACCCCATACGCCAGGGGCGATCAGCAAGGTGGCCTGCCATTCACAGGGCAATGGCATGACATCGACCGCGCCATGCTTGGATTCCGGCTGACCGGAGAGAGGATCGACCAGGCCGGCCAGCAACGCCCCGGCGCGCCCGTGACTGGCGAAGTGATCATTCCAGTGCATGGGGATGAACACCTCACCCTGACGCTGGCCATGACTGATACGCACACGCGCACGATAGTCGCCACGCACGCTCCCCTGCTCATCACGCCCTGCAAGCTGCGCCAGAGCCCCGTCCTGCAGGCCGCGAGCCGCGGCATCCTGCGGGTGAAGCTCCACGAAGGGTTCGGCGCGATGATTCATCAGGCGCGCGCTGCGTGCAGTCCGTGTCATGGTGTGCCACTGATCACGAATGCGACCGGTATTGAGGCGCAGCGGTGTCGCATCACTCAGCGCCTGATGCGGCAATTGCGGGGTCACGGGCACCAGCCGTGCGCGACCATTGGGCGTATTGAAGGTGGCATCCTCGAACAGCCGCAATGTGCCGATGAGCTCCCCCTTCTCACCACGCCGTACCGGCCATTGAATCGGTCTGAGCGCGTCATAGCCCTCGCGATCCAGCTCGGCCAGCGGCGCGATGTTGAACAGCCGCCTGATCGAGGAAGCCGCCAGAGGCTTGCTGCCCGCCTTGTGAGCCTTGTGACGTGGCGCGACGTTGCGGAAGCCGGACAGTCTGGCGTGCTCACGGAAGATCGCGTGGGGCCCCGAGTAGCCAAATGCCGCCTGGTACCCCATGCGCTTGCCGACCTCCGCCAGCTGCCACCAGTCGTGACGTGCCTCGCCCGGCGGTGCGAGCAACCCACGCTGACGCGAGATGCAGCGCTCGGAATTGGTGACGGTGCCATCCTTCTCGCTCCAGCTGCTGGCCGGCAACACCACATCGGCATACGCCAGGGTGTCGCTGTCCGCCATGCACTCGGAGACGATCACCAGCGGACAGGCCGCCAGCGCCGCACGTACGCGCGTACTGTCCGGCAGACTGACCGCCGGATTGGTCGCCATGATCCATAGCGCCTGTATCTCTCCACGCTCGATCGCCGCGAACAGTTCGACCGCCTTGTGCCCCGGCCCCTGAGGGATATTCGGGGCGTTCCAGAATTCACCGACCAGCTCCCGCGCGCCCGGCGTCTCGTAGTCCATGTGTGCCGCCAGCTGATTGGCCAGTCCACCGACTTCCCGGCCGCCCATCGCGTTGGGCTGTCCGGTGATCGAGAACGGTCCCGCCCCCGGCAGCCCGAGCTTGCCCCCGGCCAGATGGCAATTGATGATCGCATTGCCCTTGTCGGTACCGCTGGTCGATTGGTTCACACCCTGGGAGAACAGCGTCACCACATGCAACTGGGTCGCGAACCAGTAATAGAAAGTCTCGAGACGCTCCACATCGACATCACAGTCGCGCGCGATTGCCGCCAGCGAGCAGTCTTCCCGCCTTGCCGCCTTGAGCGCCGCATCGAAGCCCTGGGTGTGCGCCTTCAGATAGAGGCGATCCAGGCGTCCGCGATCTGCCATGTAGGCCAGCAGACCATTGAAGAGACGCGCATCACTGCCGGGACGCAGGCCAAGATAGAGATCGGCGATCTCGCAGCTGTCGGTCACCCGGGGGTCGATCACCACGATTCGCAGCAATGGATTGTCGATACGCGCCTGCTTGAGCCGCTGAAACAGCACCGGATGGTTCCAGGCCAGATTGCTGCCGACCAGCACGACCAGCTCGGCACGCTCGAGGTCCTCATAACTGCAGGGCACGGCGTCCGCTCCGAAGGCACGCTTGTGAGCCACGACGGCCGAGGCCATGCACAGTCGCGAATTGGTATCCAGATGAGGGGTACCGATGAAGCCCTTGAACAGCTTGTTGGCGACGTAATAGTCCTCGGTCAGCAGCTGCCCCGAGAGATAGGCGGCGATGCTTTCTCCGCCATGCGTCCTGCTCAGATCAGCAAAGCGTGCGGCGATCAGGTCCAGCGCCGTCTCCCAGCTCACCTCTCGCAATACCCCGGCCTCATCACGCACCTGCGGCATCGTCAGACGCCCATCGGCCGACAGCGTCTCGGCAAGCGCGGAGCCCTTGACGCAGAGCCGGCCATGATTGGCCGGATGCGCGACATCACCACTCAACGACACGATGCGCACACTGTCCTGGTCCTGCTCAAGCTCGACCGCCACACCACATCCGACACCGCAATACGGGCAGGTGGTAGTGGCACGACATCTAGCAGGTTGCGGGGCGTCTGGGGGATTCCTGACTTGCATCGACATCACTCCCTGGTGCATTGAGCACAGAACGTTGACCACGAAAAAGGCGCCTGACGACCGAGCACGAAGCGTGCGGTCATCAGGCGCCTTTGCCTGTTGCTGATATCTGTTCACTGACTAGGTATCTGACCCGGTTCGGGTCATCGCGGGGACTGACTGATCAAGCCGCCATTGGCCGGATGTAATGCCCGACGTCATTGCTGACGCGAACATGGATCCCTCAGTCATGTCTGCACATGAATGCGGTAAAAGAGGCAGATACCAGACCAACCCTTTCTCTTTCTCTTTGATAACAGCAACTTGCACAATTCAGCCTCACCAGTCTGTCGACAGGAGCCGCAAGACCCTGCCGCTCACTCCGCCTTGTCGCACCAGCCCTGTGCATCCTTGAGACTTCCTGCACCATTCCCTCACGACAGGCGGCTCCCATGGCGCCTCAAGCCACTCGAAAACACCTGACCCTCGACATCGAAATACTCACAAACCAATGAAAGTTGGTGGTTTTTCCTCAGGCGGCACCAAATTCGCTGTATTCCTGACAGGTTGGGTCAATGACGACCCCGAATCGCAGGTCTCGCCGCGCATCCATGTGGATGCACGGCAGCCAACGGTCCGCCAGACCTGCCGCAGTCCCGAGTGACAGCCGTAACGTCGCGCAGCACTGCAACTCGCTATCCAATGCTTAGCCCTCATCTTCCAGGCAAAGGCGCCTGCTTGACGTCGTGAACTTCACGGCGGCAAGCAGGCGCTTTTTTTTTGCACTCGATATCCCATCGCAAGGAGGCAGCATGCATCCGTCATCTTCCACCGGCGACACGACCCCGTCCCTGATCATCATCGGTCATGGCATGGCGGCGCAAAAGCTGCTGGAGCAACTGGTCGCGCTGTCACCTGATCGCCAGCTCCCCTGGGCAGTCACGGTGATCGGTGAAGAACCTCACCTGCCCTACAACCGCATTCAGCTCTCCCCACTATTGGCGGGCGAGACGCAAGCCGATGACCTGATCAGCCAGCAGGCCGACTGGTTCTCGCTGCATGGCATCACACGGATCAGCGGTGATCCCGCCTGTCAGATCGACCGCGCCGCCCGCTGTGTCGAGACCGCCAGCGGTCGCCGCATTCCCTATCAGCGTCTGGTGATCGCCACGGGGTCACGCCCGGCGCTGCCACTGCCGCTCCCCGCTCACCTGCCTCAGGCACTGGATGCCAATGATTGGCCACCGGGACTGATGGGCTTTCGTGACCTCAGGGATGTCGAGCAGATGCAGGCCGCCTGTCGCACCGGGGCCGGTCACGACGGCAATGCCCTGGTGATCGGCGGCGGCCTGCTGGGGCTCGAAGCCGCCGAGGGCCTGCGCAAGGGTGGCCTTGAGGTGACGCTACTACAGCGCAGCGAGCGCCTGATGAACCGTCAGCTGGATGACGTGGCCGCTGGTTTGCTGGAGCAGGAGCTGAGCGAGCGCGGCCTCGAGATCATCACCGACGCGCATCTTGAGCAATGGCTCGAGACGCCGGCGGGCCGCATCACTGGCGTGCGTCTCAAGGATGGCCGTGAACTGCACGCCGGACTGACCATCGCCGCCACTGGCATCCGCCCCGAGATCACGCTTGCGCGTGCTGCCGGCCTGGCCTGCCAGCGCGCTGTCCAGGTCGATGGCCACCTGCTCACGAGCGATCCGCACATTCACGCGCTGGGCGAATGCTGTGAGGTGGAGGGCGAGACCTTCGGTCTGATCGAGCCCATCTGGGCACAGATCGAGGTGCTCGCACGCCATCTTCTTGAGCAAGCGACCCCGCCCTATCGCAATGCCCCCCTGGCGACGCGTCTCAAGGTCAGCGGTATCGACCTCTACAGCTGCGGCGAGCTGATGCCACATCCCACTGACGAGGTGCTGGTCTATCAGGACCACGCCCTGGGTGACTACCGCCGCCTGCTGCTGCGCGATGAGCGTCTGGTCGGGGTGGTGCTCTACGGCGATGTCAGTGCCGGCAACGCGCTGTTCGAAGCCCTCAAGGCAGGCACGCCACTGACAGCGATTCGTGACGACCTGCTGCTCATGCCCGCACAAGCGCTGGCACAACTGGACGAGACACCCTCTGGCCCACCGAATGACCCCGGCGGCAGAGCGACCCACCAGAACACTGCATCTCAACATCCTGATCGCGACACCACCCCTGACACCTTCGAGGAGGCCGCATGAAACACCTGATCATCATCGGCAATGGCATGGTAGGCCATCATTGCGTCGAGCAGCTGATCGCGCTGGGCGCCACCGCGCACTACCAGATTCATGTCTTCGGCGAAGAGCGCCACATCGCCTACGACCGCGTACATCTCTCGGAGTACTTCACCGGACGCGATGCCGATTCTCTCGCGCTCGGCAGCGTGGAGGATTACGCCAGCGCCGGTATCACGCTGCACCTCGACGAGTGCGTCACGGCGATCGATCGCGACGGCGGCCATGTCATCACTCCCCAAGGGCGCTATCCCTACGACAGCCTGGTGCTGGCCACCGGCTCCACGCCTTTCGTGCCGCCCATCCAGGGCCTTGGCGAGCCAGGCAGCGAGGCTGCCGCCAGCAATCGGCTGGTCTACCGCACCCTGGAAGACCTCGACCAGATACGCGCCGCTGCCGACGGCAAGACGCGTGGCGTGGTGGTCGGTGGCGGCCTGCTGGGACTTGAGGCCGCCAACGCCCTCAAGTCACTCGGTCTGGAGGCGCATGTGGTCGAATTCGCGCCACGCCTGATGCCGGTGCAGCTGGATGAGGATGGCGGCCTGGCACTCAAGCAACACATCACTGCGCTGGGCGTGGGAGTGCACCTCAATCGCGCCACCACCGACATCGTGCCCGGCGAGGAGTACCAGTGGCGGATGAATTTCTCCGACGGTGAGCATCTGGAAGCGGATCTGATCGTGTTTTCCGCCGGCATCCGTCCTCAGGATGCACTGGCACGCAGCGCCAGCCTCGAGATCGGCGAGCGCGGCGGCATCATCATCGATGACGAATGCCGCACCTCGGACCCGGAAATCTTTGCCATCGGCGAGTGCGCCCTGTGGCAATCGCGCATCTTCGGGCTGGTCGCGCCCGGCTATCAGATGGCACGCGGCGTGGCGTCCCTGCTGGCCGCCAGCACAGGCGATGCCACAAGCGATGCGCAGGAGCGCTTCCGCTTCCAGGGCGCCGACATGTCCACCAAGCTCAAGCTGCTGGGGGTGGATGTCGGCTCCATCGGTGACGCCCAGGGCAAGAGCGAAGGCGCGATCAGCTATCGTTACTGTGACGAGGCCGACGGCGTCTATCGACGCCTTGTCGTCTCGCAGGACCGCAAGCAGGTACTGGGCGCGGTGCTGATCGGTGACAACTCGCGCTACGACACCCTGCTGCAGTACGTCACCAATGGCATCGCGGCGCCCAAGGACCCGGCGGCACTGATCCTGCCGGATGCCAGTGGCGAGTCCATCACCCTGGGCGCGGATGCCCTGCCTGACAGCGCCACCCTGTGCTCCTGCCACAACGTTTCCAAGGGAGATGTGTGCAGCGCCATCGACGCCGGCAACAGCGATCTGGGCGCCATCAAGGCCTGCACCAAGGCCAGTACCGGCTGCGGGGGCTGTGCGGCGCTGCTCAAGAAGGTGGTGGATGCCGAGCTGGAAAGTCGTGGCGTCGAGGTCGATCGCTCGCTGTGCGAGCACTTCGCGCATACCCGTCAGGAGCTCTACTCGCTGGTGCGCGTCGAAGGCATCCAGACCTTCGCCGAGCTGATGGCCAGCCACGGTCGCCATCCCGATGCCCTGGGCTGCGAGGTCTGCAAGCCCGCGGTGGGCTCGATTCTGGCCTCGTGCTGGAATGCGCCGATCACCGAGGCCTCGCACATTCCGCTGCAGGACACCAATGACACCTTCATGGCCAACATGCAGAAGAACGGCACCTACTCCGTGGTGCCACGCATTCCCGGCGGCGAGATCACGCCGGACAAGCTGATCGCCATCGGCGAGATCGGCAAGCGCTACAACCTCTATACCAAGATCACCGGCGGGCAACGCATCGACCTCTTCGGCGCCCAGCTGCATGAACTGCCGGATATCTGGGGTGAATTGATCGCCGCCGGCTTCGAGACCGGCCACGCCTACGGCAAGTCCACCCGTACGGTGAAATCCTGCATCGGCAGCACCTGGTGTCGCTATGGCGTGCAGGACAGCATGGCGATGGCGCTGACGCTGGAAGACCGCTACAAGGGCCTGCGTTCACCGCACAAGCTCAAGTTCGCCGTCTCCGGCTGTACCCGCGAATGCGCCGAGGCCCAGAGCAAGGATGTCGGCGTGATCGCCACCGAGAACGGCTGGAACCTCTACGTCTGCGGCAACGGCGGCATGCGCCCGCGTCACGCGGAGCTGTTCGCGACCGATCTGGATGACGAGACACTGATCCGCACCATCGACCGCTTCCTGATGTTCTACATTCGCACCGCCGATCGCCTGCAGCGCACCTCTGTCTGGCGCGAGGGCCTCGAAGGCGGGCTCGACTATCTGAAGGAGGTGATTCTCGAGGACAGTCTGGGGCTTGGCGAGACCCTCGAGGAGCAGATGCAACAGGTGGTGGACCGCTACGAGTGCGAATGGGCCAATGCCCTCAAGAGTCCCGAGAAGCTCAAGCGCTTCCGCCACTACGTGAATGACCAGCGACCCGACCCGGCCGTGGTCAACATCATCGAGCGTGACCAGATACGCCCGGCAAGCCGCGGCGAGCTGATCACCAGTGACGGCGGCTCTCTCGATGAGGGAACGGACTCAGGCATCAGCCTGGCAACAGAACTGACGGCCAACCTGGCCACGGAGGTGCGCTCATGACATCGCCTGCACTCGCTTCCACACCGCTCTCCACAGCGTGCCACACGGCTCAGGACACGGCACCTGACACCTCAACCAAGGAGGAGTCGCCACTTCGCTGGGTGACACTCTGTCAGCGCGGGGACCTGGTGCCGGGCTCCGGGGTGGCCGCCTGGCTGGAACAGGCCGGCCAGGACTTCCAGATCGCGCTGTTCACGCTACCCTCCAGCGCGGACAGCGACGCCCTCACGCTGTTCGCCATCGACCATCATGATCCGGTATCCGGCGCCAACGTGATCGCCCGCGGTCTGCTGGGCGATCATGCCGGTGAGCCACTGGTGATCTCGCCGCTCTACAAGCAGCGCTATCGACTCAAGGATGGCCAATGCCTGGATGACGAGACGCTCTCGCTTCAGGTGTGGCCGGCTCGCCTCGAGGGGGATGCCGTGCAGATACAGTGCTAGCGGACAGGCCGATGCCTGAAAAGCACATAAGCTATTGATGACGTACGGATATGCTCGAAAAATGGCACATATTTGGTGCACAACCATGCTGCAACGCACCATGATCCGCCCGGCAATGCGCACGCCTCGACTCGCCTGACCGCCACCTGGCAGGCATCTGGCGAAGAGAAAACACTCAAGCTATTGATTTTGAATGACTTGCTAGAAAGCTGGCACCAGGTATGCAATCTATAAAGCGAGATGGCAAATGGCGGCTATCTCGCATGGCGTGCTCATTGCTGAGTCGAGGATCCGGGACCGGCGTATCCCCCTCGATATACAATGGCATTTAAGTCCACCCACTTGGGTGGACTTTTTTTATGCCTGAAGTCATCGGCAAGCCATTGATTTTCTTTGCTTAAGAGCAAAACGCGCCACCCGCACCTTCTTGCTGACCTCGCTTCTCATCCCCACCCTCGCCGCTCATTTTTCTTCCCGCTGCTGACGACGCGCGATCCAGCGTTGGCATTCCCCGATGATGCCGCTGCGGAAGCTGAGCACGCAGACCACGAAGATGGCGCCCAGTATCACGCTGACCCAATCCCCCAGCGCGGACTGCGCCAGCTGATGCTGAAGCCCGATGACCAGTCCGGAACCCACCAGCGGCCCGAGCAGCGTGCCGACACCGCCCAGCAGTGTCATCAGGATCACCTCCCCCGACATGTGCCAGCTGGCATCGCCCAGCGAGGCGAGCTGGAACACCAGCGTCTTGGTCGCTCCCGCAAGGCCCGCCAGCCCCGCCGACAGCACGAAGGCGACCAGCTTGTAGGCATCGGTGTGATAGCCCAGCGAGATGGCACGCGGCTCGTTCTCGCGAATCGCCTTCAGCACCTGACCGAAGGGGGAATGCACCACACGGCGGATCAGGGCAAAGGCCGCCACGAAGATCGCGAACACGACGTAATAGAGCGTGTGGTTGTCCGCCAGATCGAACACGCCGAACAGCTCACCGCGCGGCACGCCATGCAGGCCATCTTCCCCATGGGTGAACGGCGCCTGGATGAAGAAGAAGAACATCATCTGTGCCAGGGCCAGCGTGATCATCGCGAAGTAGATGCCCTGCCGCCGGATGGCCAGCGCGCCGAACAGCGTGCCGAGCACCACGGCCCCCAAGGTGCCGGCCACGATGCCCAGCGCGGGACTCAGGCCCGGATACTCCGCGAGCAGAAAGCCGGTGATGTAGGCACCCGTGGCCAGGAAGGCGGCATGCCCGAAGGACAGTAGCCCCACGAAGCCGAGCAGCAGATTGAAGGCGCTCGCGAACAGCGCGAAGCACAGAATCTTCATCAGAAAGACGGGATAGGCGACCCAGGGCGCCAGCAACCCGAGCAGGAACAGCACGAGATACAGCACGCCCAGCGGGGTGATTCTGCGCGGCGCGCTGCCTGCACGCGCGGCCTGGTGGTCCTGTTGCAGTACGGCCATGTCAGGCCTCCTTTCCGAACAGCCCGGCGGGGCGAAGCATCAAGACCATCACCATCACCACGAAGATCACGGTATTGGCGGCCTCGGGATAGAACACCTTGGTCAGCCCCTCGATCAGCCCCATCGCGAGCCCGGTGAGGATGGCACCGAGAATCGAGCCCATTCCACCGATGACCACCACCGCGAACACCACGATCAACAGGCTCGAGCCCATGGTCGGCGAGACGGGATACAAGGGTGCGGCCAGCACGCCGGCGAAGGCGGCCAGCGCCACGCCCAGTCCGTAGGTCAGTGACACCATCAAGGGCACATTGATGCCGAAGGCCTGCACCAGCTCAGGATTCTCGGTCCCCGCGCGCAGATAGGCACCGAGACGCGTGCGCTCGATCAGGAACCAGACTCCGAAGCAGACCACCAGTGCCGCCACCAGCACCCAGGCGCGATAGGTGGGCAGGAACATGAAGCTCAGCTTGAAGCCGCCACTCAGCGCCTCGGGAATCGGGTAGCTCGACCCCGAGACACCGAACAGATTCACCAGCGTGCCCTCGAGGATCAGCGCCAGACCGAAGGTCAGCAGCAGGCCATAAAGGTGATCGAGATGCTGGATGCGGCGCAGCAGGAAGCGCTCGACAAGAATGCCCAGCGCCCCCACCACCAGCGGCACCACGATCAGCGCCGCCCAGTAATTGAGCCCCAGATACTGCGCCCCCAGCAGCGCCGCGAAGGCCCCCAGCATGTACTGGGCACCATGCGCGAAGTTGATGATGCGCAACAGACCGAAGATCACCGCCAGCCCCAGACTCAGCAATGCATAGAAGGCACCATTGATCAGCCCCAGCATCAGCTGGCCGAACAGTACCATCAGGGGTATTCCAAGAATCATCGTCATCCGCTCAGTCCTTTTCAGCGCCCACTTGCGTCAGCCGTTCGGCGCTGCCGATCCCGTGATCAGCAGCGCCATGCCATACGTCTCAGCGACTCGACTGACGTTCGCCTTCAGCCCTTGACCAACTCGCACTGGCTGTCCGCCAGCGGTCGGTAGGCTTCAGCGCCGGGAATGGTGCGGATCACGTCATAGACATCCCACTCGCCTCGGGATTCGGAGGGCGCCTTGACCTTGACCAGGTACATGTCGTGCACCATGCGCCCATCGGCACGGATGGTGCCGTTGTTGGCGAACATGTCATTGACCGGCGTCTCGCCCATCTTCGCCCGCACGGTGGCGGTGTCATCACTGCCGGTGGCTGCCACCGCATTCAGGTAATGCAGGGTGCTTGAGTAGATGCCGGCCTGGACCATGGTCGGCATGCGCGCATTGCGCTCGTGATAGCGCTGGGACCAGGCACGCGTCTCGTCATTGAGGTCCCAGTACCAGCCGGTGGTGAGCTGCAGCCCCTGCGCGACCTCAAGCCCCAGCGCGTGCACGTCGTTGAGGAAGATCAACAGCCCCGCCAGCGACTGCCCCGACTGCACCACGCCGAACTGACTCGCCGTGGTCAACGCATTGACGGTGTCCGCCCCGGCGTTGGCCAGCCCGACGATCTTGGCGCCGGAACCCTGCGCCTGCAGGATGTAGGAGGAGAAATCACTGGTCGGGAACGGATGACGCACCTTGCCGACGATGCTCCCGCCGTTCTCGGTCACCACCTTTTCCACATCCCCTTCCAGGGCATGACCGAAGGCATAATCCGCAGTCAGCAGGAACCAGCTGTCGCCGCCTTCATCGACGATGGCCTTGGCCGTGCCATGCGCCAGCGGATAAGTGTCATACACCCAGTGGACATGATTGGGCGTGCAATGCTCATTGGTGATGCTGGAGGCCGCCGAGCCGGAGACGATTCCCAGCGTGTCCTGTTCGGCGAGAATCCGCGTCACCGCGATGCTCACCGATGAGGCCACCAGGCCTGCGACCATGTCGACATTCTGCTGATCGATCCAGCCGCGCACCGTATTGGCACCGACATCGGCGCTGTTGCGGTCATCGGCACTCAATACCTCGATCGGCATGCCGTTGACGCTGCCGCCGAAGTCCTCGACCGCCATCTTGAGCGCATCCAGGCCGCCCGGGCCTGCCAGGTCACGATAGGTACCCGACATGTCGGCCAGATAGCCGATCTTGATCACGCCGTCACTGATATCGGCCTGCGCGATTCCCGCCGACAGCAGTGACCCCATCATGAGCGCGGACAGCGGCCACAGGCGCCGGCGTGTGGCCGCCGTGATGCGGCGTGACAACGGTGATGCGACAGGGGTGGCGTTGGATGAAACGGTGGCGTGCATGACATCTCCAGACCGGTTTACCCGGCAATATTGTGATTGTTGTGGTGAGACGTACGGACTTCAGATTGGCGAATGCAACGGCGGTGCATGGCGGCAAGCCCGGTGCAGCTCACCCCGACCGGGAGTTCAGACCCCCAGTACCTTGTGCAGATATTCGTGGCGTGCCGGCAGCTCAGCGGCGGTGATCTCCTCAAGAATGGTGCCGTGCTCCATCAGGTAATGGCGGTCGGCCAGCGGTGCGGCAAAGCGGAAATTCTGCTCGACCAGCACGATGGTCATGCCGCGCGCCTTCAGCAGCATCAGCACCTCACCCAGCTTCTGATTGATGACCGGCGCGAGGCCCTCGGTGATCTCATCCAGCAACAGCAGGTCGGCACCGGTTCTCAGGATGCGCGCCAGCGCCAGCATCTGCTGCTCGCCACCGGAGAGGCGCGTGCCCTGGCTGTTGCGCCGCTCATGCAGATTGGGAAACAGCGCGTAGAGCTCATCCAGCGACATGCCCTGATTCTGACCCTGACCCTGACCCTGACCCTGACCTTGACGCTGGCTCTGGCTCTGGCCATGCCCTGCGCCCTTGACCATCGGTGGCAACAGCAGGTTTTCCTCGACGCTCAGACTCGAGAAGATGCCACGCTCCTCGGGGCAGTAGCCCACACCGAGATGGGCGATGTGATGCGGGGCCAGCTTCATGGTGTCGCGACCCTTGAGAAAGATCCCGCCACTGCGCCGGCCGACCATGTTCATGATCGCGCGCAGCGTGCTGCTGCGGCCGGCACCATTGCGACCCAGCAAGGTCACCAGCTCGCCGCGCCGCACCGTCATGTTGACGCCATGCAGCACATGGGACTCGCCATACCAGGCGTTCAGCTCGCGCAGACAGAGCTGCTCTTGCGGCGTGGCGGAGTCACTCGCAGAGGCCTGACGCTTGGCCGGGCTTTCCAGAATCTGGGTCATGAAACTTCCTCGCGCTGATCCGCTGTGACATCGGTCACCTCGCTGCCCAGATACGCCTCGCGCACCTCGGGGTCGGCCGATACGCTGGCGTAGTCGCCTTCCGCCAGCACGCGTCCGCGCGCCAGCACACTGATGCGGTCACACAGACGACTGACCACGCTCAGGTTGTGCTCGACCATCAGCACCGTGCGCCCACGTGCCGCGACGCGAATCAGCTCGACCACGCGGTCTACATCCTCGGCGCCCATGCCCTGGGTCGGCTCATCCAGCAGCATCACCGTCGGCTCCAGTGCCAGCGTGGTGGCGAGCTCCAGCGCACGCTTGCGGCCATAGGGCAGACTGGCCGTCACTCGGTTGGCGTCCTCGCGCAGCCCCACCTCTTCCAGCAGATGCAGCGCCTGCTCATTGAGGCTGTCGAGGCTGCGCTCGGACTTCCAGAAGTGAAACGAGGTGCCCTGTGAGCGCTGCAGTGCCACCCGCACATTCTCGAGTACCGTCATCTGCGCGAAGACTGCGGATATCTGGAAGGAACGCACCAGCCCGAGACGCGCGATCTCATGCGAGCGCATGCGGGTGATCGACTTGCCACGATAGAGAATCTCGCCACGGGTCGCGGGCAGGAACCGGGTCAGCAGGTTGAAGACCGTGGTCTTGCCTGCGCCATTCGGTCCGATGAGCGCATGGATGTGGCCTTCCTGAATCTGCAGATCGACATCATCGACGGCGGTGAAACCACGAAAATCCTTGCTCAGGCCACGTGTCTCGAGAATGGGCGCCGTGGCAGAGGCACCTCCACTGGCGCGCGGTCCCTGAATGGGAGGTGATGGCATGTCGGGTCTCCGTCCCTGTCCGGCAAGCCGGCAGTGTCTGTGGCGACAAGGCTGAGTGAAGAGGCGCTGACGCCGCCCGACAGGGGCGTTGCACTCAGCGCAATTAACGTTAACGTAAACTAGAACACTGCCACTCACGCTGCCAGCCTCATCCCACGTCACTCGACCAATAGCCGATATATCAGTTTCTGCTTGATCATCGACAGGCGCGAAATATCGGGCATGGCGGTGCCAGCGGCAGGTGATTGCCGCCAGGGCACGCGCAAGGGGACGATTCCTTGCCAGATATCAGGCGTCGGGTGGTGACGGTCGGTGAAAGAGACGCACAAAAAAAGACGCCATCCCGGTCACGGAAATCCGTGCCGAGAGGCGTCAATGAGGGTTGCCGAGCACATGATCTCTGGCCGGAGACCATGCGTTAGCCTCCGAAGATGGCAAGACTTCAGAAGAGAAAAGAGAGCGTCGAAACAGGGAGCCGCATCAGCACTCGATGGCGTTGACGGCGAGCCCGCCCTTGGAGGTTTCCTTGTACTTGTCCTGCATGTCGCGGCCGGTGTCGCGCATGGTGCGGATCGCCTTGTCCAGCGAGACGAAATGATCCCCATCGCCACACATCGCCATCTGGGCGGCGTTGATCGCCTTGACCGAGGCAATCGCATTGCGCTCGATGCAGGGAATCTGCACCAGGCCGCCGATCGGGTCACAGGTCAGCCCCAGATTGTGCTCGAGACCGATTTCCGCGGCGTTCTCGACCTGCTCCGGCGTCGCGCCCATCAGCTCGGCAAGGCCGGCCGCCGCCATCGCGCAGGCGGAGCCCACCTCGCCCTGACAGCCGACTTCCGCCCCGGAGATGGACGCGTTCTTCTTGCACAGGATGCCTACCGAGGCCGCCGTGAGCAGGAAATCGACCACATCCTCCTCGCGCGCATCCTCCTGGAATTTCATGTAGTAGCTGAGCACCGCCGGAATGATGCCCGCCGCGCCATTGGTCGGCGCGGTGACCATGCGACCACCAGCGGCATTCTCTTCATTGACCGCCAGCGCGAACAGGTTGACCCAATCCATCGCCGAGAAGGTCGAGGTGATGATCGACTTGCTGGACTCCACATCCAGAAGGCGCGCGTGCAGCCGCTTGGCACGCCGCTTGACGTTGAGCCCGCCGGGCAGAATGCCCTCATGGCTCAGGCCGTTGTCGATGCATTCATTCATCACCTCCCAGATGCGCCACAGACCGCGACGCACCTGAGCTTCGCTGCGCAACGAGCACTCATTGGCCATCATCAGCTCACTGATGCGCATCTTGTGCATGCGACACAGCGCCAGCAGCTCATTGGCGGTATTGAACTCATAGGGAAGGCGCAGGGTTTCGTCTTCCAGCAACGGATCACGCGCCGCTTCCACCTCATCGACCACGAAGCCGCCGCCTACCGAGTAGTAGACATTGCGATACAGCTCCTCACGGTAGCCATGCGCCACCAGACGCATGGCATTCGGGTGATAGGGCAAGGGCTCGTCGTGCCACTGCATGTCGCGCACCCACACGAAGGGCACCGCGATGCGGTTGTCGAGCAGCAGCGTCTGGGATTCCAGCAGCTCCTCGACGCAGGGCTCGATGATGGTCGGGTCGATGGTCTCGGGCAGCTCACCCATCAACCCGAGGATGGCAGCCTTGTCGGTGCCATGCCCGACACCGGTCGCGGACAGCGAGCCATGCAGCTGCACCTCGATGCGCGCCACACGCTCGAGCAGATCCCTTGCGCGCAGCGTTTCCACGAATTGTGCGGCAGCGCGCATCGGGCCCACGGTATGCGAGCTGGACGGACCGACACCGACCTTGAAGAGATCAAATACGCTGATGGACATGACGACACCTCATCTCGAGTTCCCGCCGAGCCAGTGGCCGTGCGAGTGAATGACGCCATGATGAGGGAGGGGCACCACAGTCACAAACCATAAAAATTGCCCATGGCTTTAGTTTTACTAAACCATACGAGACAAAAACGGCGTAGACTGTGTCATAAGCGTCATCCCTGTTCAGTCAGTATCCATCTGTCGTCTCTTGCCAGCACGAGTTCCAGCATGCCCAAGCCCTCCGACTCGCCACTCGCCACGCCTCACCCCATCAGCCCACGCCACCTCAATGGCCAGACCCACGCCTGGCTTCAGGTATTCGCCTGCGCGGCGCGCCACGCCTCCTTCACGCGTGCCGCCGAGGAACTGCATGTCACCACGGGTGCAGTCAGCCAGCAGATCAAGCAGCTGGAGGAGCGGCTGGGCTTCAAGCTGTTTCTACGCCGTTCACGCGGGCTGGAACTGACGGGGGAAGGTGCGCGTCTGGCACGCGTGGTGGAGCAGTCCTACGGCGCAGTGGGGCTGGAGGTCAAGCGGCTGCGCAGCGGCCTGATGAGCGGCGTGCTGCGCTTGCGCTCGGTGCCGTCTTTCCTCTCGAAATGGCTGGCACCACGCCTGCCCCGCCTGCAGGCACGCTTCCCGGACATCGAGCTGCACGTACGTGCCGAGGACAGTGACTCACCCTTGCGCGAGGGGGATTTCGAGCTGGCGGTCGACCTCAACGATGGCCACTACCCCGGCATGCAGGTCACGGAGCTGATGGAAGAAGAGATCTTCCCCGTCTGCCACCCCGGCCTGATGCGCGGCCGCCCCCCACTGCGCAATGCTCAGGATCTCGCCTGGTACCCCCTCCTGCATGACGTCACTGCGTGGCGCGGCAGCCACGACCATGCCGAATGGGAATTCTACCTGGCGAGCATCGGCGCACCGGAGGTCAACGTTCAGCGTGGCTATACCTTCAATCGCAATCATCTCTCGATGGAAGCGGCCATCGCCGGCATGGGCGTCGCCATGGCAAGACGCACCCTGATCACCCATGAACTGAACAGCGGCATCCTGATTGCCCCGTTCGCGGAGCGCGTGCTGACCGGCAAGCGTTACGTCATCGTCCATCCCCACGGCACTCTGGACGATGGCCGTATCCAGGCCGTGCATGACTGGATCGTCGAAGAGGCCGAGCGCGACCGCCTGAGACAGGGATGAGTGATTGATGACGCGACATCGATGCTCAAATGGCACCTCACAGTTTTCTTAAGGCAATATTAACCCGCCACCTTTGCATCGTTATAATGAGCAGGCAAACGACACCCTCACCCTGACAGGCAGTCCATGGACTGTCCGGAGAGTCCCTTGTCTCGCCTGACCTCACAGACACGACACCACCATACCGTCCCGCTGCCCATCAGCGCCGAACAGCCTCTTTATGGTCGCAAGCCGACCTCGCTGTTCATGCAGGCCTGCCTGCGCCTGGCCATCTATGCCCCCGTGGTGGCAGCGATGATGTCGCTGGTAATGCATGATGCCCATCACTTCGGCGATGTCGGCTTCAGCGAAGCCAGCTGGACGGAACACATGCAGAGCACCCTGCTGGCGCTGAGTGCCGCCACCATGTGGCTGGTACATTCACGCCTGCCGGATCTGCGCACCGTCAGCCTGCTGCTGTTCGGCCTGTTCGCAGCGTCATTGATCCGTGAACAGGACGCCATGCTCGATGGCATGCTCGGTGATGGCAGCTGGCAGATCCTGGTCAGCGTGGTCGCGATTCCGGTCATCATCGGCGTATGGCGCCATCGCACCCGCTTCGTGGCCGAGTTCGAACACTTCGGTCGCAGCTTCGCCTTCGGATTGTTTGGCGCCGGCTTCCTGGCCACCTATGTCTTCTCGCGCCTCTATGGTCGCTCGGAGTTCTGGGAAACCCTGATGGGCAGCGCCTACCTGCGCTCGGTCAAGAATGCTGCCGAGGAAGTCACCGAACTGTTCGGCTACACCTTGATGGCGATCGCCGTGGCCGAAATCGTGCTGCTGGCCATTCGCATGGGTCGCCAGCGCCGTGCCCGACTGCGCGAACTCGACGCCGCACTCTGACGCACATCGCTCGAGTCCCTCTCCAGCGCCGCTGGAACCCCGAGAATCCCGCACGTTCGTGATACCGAAGAAGCCGCTGCTCACCATGAGCCGCGGCTTTTTTTCGGCCCTTGCCCGGCACCACCCCTCCGTCCGGGGATGAGAATGCCTGGACATCAAATGAGAATGATTATATTTTACTAAGCAGTGGATATCTTACAACTATCACCACTGCTCAGGAAAGACACCGACAAGACCCCGACCGTGTCATGCCCTCACCTTCAAGGAGCCTCACATGCGCTGGTTCAACAGCTACCGCCTGCACGGTCATAGTCTTGCCCCCCGCCTCCCGCAGCACAGTCTGGTCATCAGCATGCGCTGGCCTGGACACTGGCCCTTGGCACCGGGTACCACCATCGTGGTGGAACACCCGACGCTGGGACGGCTGATCAAGCATGTAGATCGCATCGACCACCACGGCCGCCTCTGGCTGTACGGAGAGCACCCCGATGGCTTGAGCAGTGAGCAGATGGGCCCGGTGTCCCGCCAGTGCGTCAAGGGACGCGTCATCTTCAGCGTGGCCGCGACCTCATCCTCGCATCAGCTGGGGCATGGAGCCTGACGGCACCACCACTCAGTGCATCGCAAGACGATCATGTCCGCCTGCCATCCACGCCATTCACTCGCGTCCAGAAACGACAACGCCCGCCTCCCATTCGCATGGGGGCGGGCGTTGTGCTGTCAGCGAGGCCAGCGGCTGAACCGTGGCTCCGAACGCTTCAGATCACTCTTCCATGAAGGAACGCAGTGACTCGGAGCGTGACGGGTGACGCAGCTTGCGCAGCGCTTTCGCTTCGATCTGACGGATACGCTCACGGGTGACATCGAACTGCTTGCCGACTTCCTCGAGGGTGTGGTCGGTGTTCATGTCGATACCGAAACGCATGCGCAGCACCTTGGCTTCACGTGCGGTCAGGCCAGACAGGATGCCACGGGTCGCTTCGATCAGACCTTCGCCGGTGGCGGAGTCGATCGGCGAGACCATGGTGCCGTCCTCGATGAAGTCACCCAGGTGCGAATCATCGTCGTCACCGATCGGCGTCTCCATGGAGATGGGCTCCTTGGCGATCTTGAGCACGCGACGCACCTTGTCTTCCGGCATCTCGAGGCGTTCACCCAGCTCTTCCGGCGTCGGCTCGCGACCCATTTCCTGCAGCATCTGACGCGAGACACGGTTCAGCTTGTTGATGGTCTCGATCATGTGCACCGGAATACGGATGGTGCGCGCCTGATCCGCGATGGAGCGCGTGATCGCCTGACGGATCCACCAGGTGGCGTAGGTCGAGAACTTGTAACCACGACGGTACTCGAACTTGTCCACGGCCTTCATCAGGCCGATGTTGCCTTCCTGGATGAGATCCAGGAACTGCAGGCCACGATTGGTGTACTTCTTGGCGATGGAGATGACCAGACGCAGGTTGGCCTCGACCATTTCCTTCTTGGCACGCCGCGCCTTGGCTTCACCGATCGACAGGCGACGATTGACTTCCTTGAGCTCGCTGACCGGCAGCTGGACCATGTCCTGCTCGAAGGCGATCTTGCGCTGGGCACGCAGCACGTCGGCACGGAACGGCTCGAGCTTGTCGGCGTACTTCTTGCTGCCGCCGATGAAGCCGTCGAACCAATCCATGTCGGACTCGTGGCCCGGGAAGGCCTTGATGAAGCTCTTGCGAGGCACCTTGCCGCGCTTGACGAAGATCTGCAGGATGACCTTTTCCTGCTCGCGCACCTGCTCGACGGACACGCGAACCTGACCGACCAGGCGCTCGAAGTGCTTGGGCACCAGCTTGATCGGCGAGAACAGCTCGGCAAGACGCTCCTGCTCGGCCTTGGCCTCAGGAGAACCTGAACCGTACTTCTCGATGGCGGCCTTGGTCAGATCATTCTGCTCGCGAATCTGCTCGAAGCGCACGCGTGCGAGCTCAGGGTCCGGACCACCCTCGGAAGCGGAGTCGTCCTCGTCGTCGTCCTCGCCTTCAGACTCCTCGCCTTCCTCGACTTCCTCGACTTCCTCGACCTCGACTTCAGCGACACCCGGTACGCCTTCATCCGGATCGATGAAACCGGAGAACAGGTCGGACAGACGTCCGCCGTCCTCGCCGAGCGTGCCATCGTAGGCTTCGAGAATGGAGTCGACCGCTCCCGGCAGGAAGGCCAGAGACGACATGACCTCACGCGTGCCTTCCTCGATCCGCTTGGCGATCTTGATCTCGCCTTCACGGGTCAGGAGTTCGACGGTACCCATTTCACGCATGTACATGCGGACCGGGTCGGTCGTGCGTCCCACATCGCTTTCCACCGCGGCGAGAGCAGCGACGGCTTCTTCGGCGGCGGACTCGTCAGTGGAGGAATCAGACATCATCAAGGTATCGGCATCAGGCGCTTCTTCAGCGACCTTGATGCCCATATCGTTGATCATGCTGATGATGTCTTCCACCTGTTCTGGATCAGCGATATCCTCGGGCAGGTGATCGTTGACCTCGGCATAGGTCAGGTAACCCTGTTCCTTGCCGCGCGCGATCAACTCCTTGAGACGCGACTGCTGCTGCGCATTACCAGCCATAGAACCCCTAATCTCGACGAAGAAGAATGAAGCACCTGGACGCGACGCTGCTCAGCGAGTAAGCGCCGGTTAGGGACGAAGAGAGCATCAAGCGCACCAGTATAGCGTGCCATCGGGAGATGCTGCCAGCGGCGTATTTGCCGGACCATCCAGGTGTGTTAGCGTTATCGGTTACGTTGCGGCAGTCCGCATCGGGAACTACCCCATTAGATAGTGTGTGTGTGAGCGTCTTTCAAGGTCAGCCAACGCTTTTTCATCCGCGAGGACGGCCCATCTCCCACATGCGGTCACCGAAAGGCTCCGTGAGCTTCAGCGCCGCGTTGCCAGCTGCATCAGCAGGGCCATCAGCCGCTGCTTCTCCTCAGCCGACAGCTTCTCGCCCTGCTTTTCCTTGGCCAGCAAGGCCTGGTATTCCGCCTCGGGTGACGTGCGCGCCAGCTGATGCTGGCAATGCTCCACCAGCCCCTTCAGCTCCTCGCTGCGCACTTCACGCGGGATGAGCAGCTCACGCGCGGCCAACTGCTCGAGGCGCGGCCCCTGAGCAGTGCCCAGAAAGTGCGCCAGCAGCACCTGAGGCGAACGATACTGGCCAGCCTTGAGCAATCTCACCACCTCGACCAGCAGACGGACATCCTCACTGTCTGCCGGCTCGCCGGCGCCTTCGATCCATTCATCACTGGCCGGCAGCTCCGCCACCAGCTGCGGCTCATGCACCAGAAGGTGCAGCAGGCGCGTCAGCATGCTGACCGAGTGACGCGGTGACGTCTTGCGCGCCGCGCCATGCGAGGCAGCGGCCGGACGAGACCGCCCACCCGAGGCACCACCAGCCTCCGGGGGTGGCGCCCAGTCCTCCGGCTGCCAGCCCTCTGCATCCTGCTCACCGAAGCCGGCATCTGCCATCGCATCCAGCGATGACCAGTCGCCACCCTGCGGTTCATTCAGACTGCCACCTTCCAGGCGATTCCCCGCCGGAGCGGCGGAGTGCGACTGGCGCAGCTGCTGATGCTGCCGGAGACGCGCCTGCTGGGCATCACGCGCCGCGGCACGCTCCACCAGCATGGCATCCAGCCGCTCACGCTCCAGGCCACTGCGGCGCTCCAGCTCCTTGAGCAGCAGTGAACGCAGCACCCCCTCGGGCACCCGGGAGATCCATTCCAGTGCCTGGGTCACGAAGCGCTCCAGCTGCTCCATGCGCTTGAGGTCGCGCCCTTCCGCCGCCTGCTCGAACAGGAACTCGGAGAGCCCCGAGGCGCAGGTCACCCGCTTCTCGAAGGCTTCCTGCCCTTCACTGCGCACCAGCGAATCCGGGTCTTCACCCTCAGGCAGGAACAGGAAACGTGCCTGACGGCCATCGATCATGACGTCCAGCACCGTCTCCAGTGCCCGGCGCGCGGCCTGACGGCCAGCCTTGTCACCGTCGAAGCAGAACACCACTTCATCGACCAGCCGATAGAGGCGCTTGAGGTGTTCCTCACTGGTCGCGGTGCCCAGGGTGGCGCAGGCATTGCGAATGCCATACTGCGCCAGCGCCACGACGTCCATGTAGCCCTCGACGATCAGCATGCGCTCAAGCTTGCGATTCGCCTCGCGGGCCTCATACAGGCCGTAGAGCTCACGCCCCTTGTGGAAGACAGGCGTCTCGGGGGAATTCAGGTATTTGGGTTTCGCATCGCCCATCACGCGACCACCGAAGGCGATGGTGCGCCCCTTCCAGTCACGGATCGGGAACATCACGCGATCGCGGAAGCGGTCATAGCGCCGCCCACTCTCCTCGTGATGGATCAGCAGGCCGTACTCGATCTGCACCTCTTCGCTGACACCCAGCTTGCTCAGATGGTGCTTGAGGTGTTCCCAGCCCTGGGGCGCAAAGCCGATACCGAAATCGCGCATCACCTCACGCGACAGCCCACGCCCCTCAAGATACTCACGGGCGGACTGTGCGGCAGGTTCCGTCAGGCGCTGGCGATAGAAGTCAGCCGCCGCCTCAAGCAGATTGACACCCTCTTCACGGGCCTGCTCGCGGCGCTGGCGCTCGCGACGTTCATGGGGACTCTGATTGCCGCCTTCACGGGGCACCTCGAGCGCCAGACGCGAGGCGAGCTGCTCGACCGCTTCCGGAAACGGCAGACGATCGAATTCCATCAGAAACTTGAGGGCACTGCCGCTCGCCCCGCACCCGAAGCAGTGATAGAACTGCTTGTCCGGAATGACGTTGAACGAGGGAGAGTTTTCCTGATGGAAGGGGCAGAGGCCGACATAGCTCTTGCCAGCCTTCTTCAACTGGACACGCTCACCTACCACCTCGACCACATCGGTACGGGCCAGCAGATCGTCTATGAAGCCTTGCGGGATGAGACCAGCCATGGTTCGCCAGAAGTCATGGAAAAACGGACTGACCCCAACGCAGTGAGTCGACATCACGCCAACGGGCGATCACATCGACGACAGCGCTCGGGTCAGGCCATCCCTCGAGAAACAGCAACGTGTGCAGTGAACTGACACACGACTCGGGAACAAACGGATCACCAGAGACAAAAACAAGCGGCCACCGTGAGGCAGCCGCTTGGTGTCCTTCCAGAGAGCAGTGGATCACTCCCCAAAAGTACGGATCAGTAGAGACGCTCGAAACGCTTGCGCTCACGCTGAACCTTCTTGGCGTGGCGCTTTACAGCGGCCGCCTGCTGACGCTTGCGAACAGCGGTCGGCTTCTCGTAGTGCTCACGACGACGCACTTCGGAAAGAACACCGGCTTTTTCGCAGGAGCGCTTGAAACGGCGCAGGGCGACGTCGAACGGCTCGTTGTCACGTACTTTAACTGAAGGCATTAAACACTCACCTACCTTGAGATCATGAGTTCGGTTTGAACGCACATCCGGTGCAGCCACTCCTCAGGAGCCACCAGCCAGCGACGGTAAACCGCCACCTGCAGGTCGATCCAGCATCAATCAGTCGCCTGCGACACCACCGGTGAGGGTAGCCGTCGCTGGCTGGAATCATGATTCGGGGAGCTTTTGCGGGGTGGTCGGATGCACGACCCAGTCTTGCAGAGTGCCATATTCTAGACACCCGTCCCCGCCTTTGCAAACGCGGAAACCGGAAATCGTCTCTCGCATAACGCCAGCTGGCGCGACACCCGTGCTCACAGCCAGTAGAATATCGCGCATTCACGGCACCCGCGCCTCTCGGGCTCGCTCAGGCAGCCTCGCTGGCCGTGCCGCCCTCTACTTCTGATATTTCCTGAGAGTCAGCCATGCGTGTGCTCGGCATCGAGACTTCCTGCGACGAGACCGGCGTCGCCATCTACGACACGGACCAGGGCCTGCTTGCAGACGCCCTCTACAGCCAGATCGCCATGCACGCCGAATTCGGCGGTGTGGTGCCGGAGCTGGCCTCTCGCGATCATACCCGCAAGCTGCTGCCGTTGATCCAGCAGGTGATGGACGAGGCGAATCTGAAAGCCGCTGACATCGATGCCATCACCTATACCGCAGGCCCGGGGCTGGTGGGCGCCTTGATGGTCGGCGCCTCGACGGCCCATGGCCTGGCCAGAGCCTGGCAGATTCCGGTGCTCGGGGTGCATCACATGGAAGGCCACCTGCTGGCCCCGATGCTGGAAGACGACGCACCGGAATTCCCCTTCGTGGCGCTGCTGGTCTCCGGTGGTCACACACAGCTGGTGGCGGTGCGCGGGCTGGGCGAGTACGAGCTGCTGGGCGAGTCCGTGGATGATGCCGCAGGCGAGGCCTTCGACAAGGCCGCCAAGATGCTGGAACTGCCCTACCCCGGCGGCCCGCAGGTTGCCAAGCTGGCCGAGCAGGGCGATCCGAAGCGCTACCGCTTCCCGCGCCCGATGACGGATCGCCCCGGACTGGATTTCAGCTTCTCGGGCCTCAAGACCCACACCATGGTCACCCTCAAGAAGGCAAAGGCCAGTGGCGAGCCGGACGAACAGCATCGCGCCGACATCGCGCGCGCCTTCGAGGAAGCCGTGGTCGACACCCTGGTCATCAAGTGCCGCCGCGCGCTGGATCAGACCGGTCTCAAGCGTCTGGTCGTGGCGGGCGGCGTCAGTGCCAATACCCGCCTGCGCGAGCGCCTGAGCCATGAACTGGCCAAGCGCAACGCCCGCGCCTACTATCCGCGCGGTCGCTTCTGTACCGACAATGGCGCCATGATCGCCTACGTGGGTGCACAACGACTGAAAGCCGGTGAGCAGGACACAGGCCCGATGAAGGCCGTACCACGCTGGCCTCTCGATAGCCTGTCCGCGCCGCAGGGGCATCACGACTGATCACTGCCGCTCCCGGCGCGTCTCGGCGGCCGTGAAAAGGCGTAGCTGCGATGAAACGGCTACGATGAAAACGGTTCCGATGAAAACAGCAACGCCCTGCCGGGCTACCCGGCAGGGCGTTCGTGCTTCATGTGGCGCAGGTCATGGCGCGAGCGTCATTCAGCGCCGTGATCAGACCGCGCAGAGTGCCGCCTCATCACGGCGCGACGCCGGTGCGGGAGATCCTCCGACAACGCCAGCTGAACTCCACCGGCCACAAGGGCTGCGACTCGGCATGCCCATGCTCGACGAATGACTGCCACAGGCTGGCATAGTCGACCCCACGCACCGGGTGGCGCTGCTCGGCGAAGGCTTCCGCCAGTGGCAGCAGCACGAAGGCATTGCGATCCACTTCCTCGCGCGGCAGCAGGACACCGTCGATCTCGCCGGTCAGCTCACCGACCGTCAGGATGTCGATATCCAACGTACGCGGACTGAACTTGGGGCTGCCCTCGAGGCGCCCGTTGGCGAACTCGACCTGCTTGCACCAGGCTTGCAGCTCACCGACGCTCCAGTCACTGTGGAATCCCGCCACCAGATTGTAGAAATTGCGCCCATCGACGAACCCCACCGGCTCGCTTTCGTAGACGGAAGACAGCGTGAGCTCCCCGAAGGTCGCCTCCAGGGCATCCAGGCAGACTCGCACGTGATGATCACGCTCGATGTTGCTGCCGATGGAGACAAGCACCAGGGTCATGCGCTGACATCCACGAGCGTGCCACGCTCGATGCGCACGCCCACCGCTTGCGCCTCCGGGACCGCCCCCGGCTTGCGCACCGTCATCCTGAGCCAGGGAATCCCGAATTCTTCCCGCAGCAGCGCGGCGAGACGCTCAGCGAAGGTCTCCACCAGCTCGAACTGGCTGTCGTCTGCGTAGGTCTGGATCCGAGCGCTGATGGCAGCATAATCAAGGGTATGCGTCAGATCATCCCCGGCCGCGGCAGGACGGATGTCCGTCGCCATCTCTAGATCGATCACCAGACGCTGGCGAATGGTACGCTCCCAGTCATAGACTCCTATCACGGTCTCAACTGCCAGAGCCTCGATCAGCACACGATCCATGGCGTTACCTCTATGCTTGTCGGATGAACCAGTAAAACGACGCCGCCAAAGGCCCCGCCATCATGCCCGAGATTCTACTGCACCCAGCCCCTGCTTGGCCAAACCGAGCCGCGCGATGCGCCTGTCCGCAAGCGACATGGCTGACGGCGCGCAGCGGGTCATGTGCGGGGGAGGCATGCTGAGCGACATCATCGGCTGGGTGGCCACGCTGGCACACTGGCAGCAGCTGAGCCTGCTGCTGGCACTGGCCTATGGGGGAGGGTCGGTTCTGGGAGCGGTGTGGATCTGCCAGCGCCTGGGCCTGACCGACCCGCGGCTGGCCGGCTCCTTCAATCCGGGCTTCTCGAATGTACTGCGACTGCACGGTGCCATGCCTGCCGCGCTGGTCCTGGCCTTCGATGCCACCAAGGGCATGCCTGCCCTGTGGCTGGGTGGCGAGATCGCCCTGCCCGCCTGGGCGCTGGGACTGATCGGGCTGACGGTGCTGATCGGCCACAGCCTGCCGCTATGGCATCGTGGACATCGAGGCGGCAAGGCTGTCGCTGCCGCCTTCGGCGTGCTGTTGATGCTGGCACCGGGCGTGGCCCTGAGCTGTGCTGCCCTGTGGATCGGACTGGCGTGGCGCCTGCGCACCGCCGCCATTGCCTCACTCGTCTCAGGGCTTGCCGCCCCGCTCTTCAGCCTGTGGCTGGCGCCGGAAATGAGCGGCGTGATACTCGTCTTCGCCAGTCTGATCGTGGTGCGTCACGCGCTCAATCTGCGCCGCCTGAGCGATGGCAGCGAACCGCGCCTGTAGACCCTCACTCCGCAGCCCGGCCCTTGCCTCTGCGTGCATCGTCCTCTCAGTGAGCGTGGCCACAACCACAGTGCGGCGCATGGACCTCTGGCGTGGCTCGCCACTCATCCAACGCCTCGGCAATCGCCTGCTGACGCTGCTCGCCCATCGCCCGCCCGATCTCGGCACCCTTGAGCCCCTGAGCGACCAGGGATTGCGGCGAGACCGCCGTCGCGGCCTGCCAGGCGGCATTGCCCAGCCGTGCCAGCCCCTTGTCTTCCACCGCCAGCAAGGCCACCAGCACCGACTGGCGCTCACCACGACGCCACGCATCGACGCCATCCAGCCAGACCTTGAGATCTTCCGCCTGCACGCCACCCTCACGATGCGACGCATCATTCAGCTCTCGGCACAGACGCGCCTGCTGAGCCGCATCGCGCACGGCACTGGGCAGACGCAGCTCCTGCGCCAGGGTATCGATCTCCTCACGCGACAGGTGCTCCACCAGCCGTGCCATGCGCCAGCAGACTATCTCCGCCTCATCGACCAGCTGTCGCGGCAGTCGATCCAGCCGCTCCAGCGCTGACTCAAGCGCACGGGCCTCCCTCGCCAGCGCCGGCATCAGCACGCTCAGGGCACCCAGCTCATCCAGCAGCTGGAAGTAGGCCTCAGGACTGGCTTCCTCCAGCGCCTTCTCGGTTTCCTTCCAGACACGCTCAGCGACCAGATGCGAGACTTCGCCGCTCTCGACCATCCCCTGCATCAACGCGCGAGTCTCCTCGGCGACCGTGAAACCCAGCCCCTGATAACGTGCCAGGAAGCGTGCCACGCGCAGCACGCGTAGCGGGTCTTCACTGAAGGCGTCGGAGACGTGGCGCAACAGTCGTGCCTCGAGATCCGCAAGTCCGCCGTAGGGGTCCACCAGTTCGCCCTCGCCGGGCGGACTGCCCAGCGGCTCGGCCATGGCATTGATGGTCAGATCACGACGCACGAGATCCTCTTCCAGGGTCACGTCGGGGCTGGCATGCACGGTGAAGCCAACGTAGCCATGTCCGGACTTGCGCTCGGTGCGTGCCAGCGCATATTCCTCCTGCGTCTGAGGGTGCAGGAAGACCGGAAAGTCGCGCCCCACCGGGCGGAAACCACGCGCCTGCATGTCCTCGACCGTCGCGCCCACCACCACGAAATCGCACTCATGCCATGGCCAGCCCAGGCGCGCATCGCGCACGGCGCCCCCTACCCGATAGACCTCGAGCCCTTGCAGCAGGCGGTCCGATGACGCATCAAGTCGATGAGGGGCACTACGAGTCATGGGGACTCCTTGGCAGAAGGGAGATGAGACAATCAGGCAAAGGTGGGATCAGCTACCGCTTTCGACATCGTCGCCATGGGTGAGCTGATACTGGGTGAAACCGCCATCGAGAGAGTAGACCTTCTCGAAGCCCTGCCCGGCAAGCCAGGCCGCTGCCTGCTGACTGGAGTGGCCGTGATAGCACACCACTACCAGCGGTGTGTCGCGAGGGGTCTCTTCCAGGATCGCCCCTGCACTGGCGTTGTCCAGATGCCGGCTGCCGGGAATGCGCCCCTGGGTGAAGCTGAGCGGATCACGGATGTCCAGCAGCACGAAGGGTTGTTCGCCGTCGCGCCATTGCGCCAGTGACGCCAGATCAAGATGTTCGAAACTCATGGGAACTCCGCTGAAGATAGGGACAGGAAAATGGACGTGCGCCGCGCAGGGGAGGCGCCTTGCAGAGTCAGTCGCGCGATGTCACCGCCGGTTCGAACACGCGCTGCCCCGTCTCGAGATCGAGCGCTGTCAGCCCGCCACCCCATACACAGCCGGTATCCAGTGCCGCGACATCCTGGCGCGCCGCTGGAGTCTCGCCTTCCAGCGCCGCCCAATGGCCGAACAGCAGGCGCGGAGAGTCATCCCAGGCCCCCTCGGGACGCGGAAACTGGAACCAGGGACGATAGCCCTCGGGCGCGGAATCCAGCCCCTCCTTGGCCGCAAAGTCCATGCGACCCTCGCGGTCCACGAAACGCATGCGGGTGAAGACATTCACGATGCAACGCAGCCGCGCGATGCCGCTGAGATCCTCCCGCCAGAGATCGGGCGTGTCGCCATACATCTCGCCGAGAAACTCGCGATAGGCGTCCCCCGCCAGTGCAGCTTCCGCCTCGCGGGCCAGCGCTGCCGCCTGATTCAAGGTCCAGCCGGGCAGAACGCCGGCATGCGTCATCACCGTGCGCCGCGCATCGATGGTCTCTTCCACCATCAACGGCTGGCGACGCAGCCAGTCAAGCAGCTCGTCGCGATCCGGCGCGTCCAGAATGGGCTGAAGCGTATCGGAACGCTTGAGGCGCCCGAAGCCATGCGCGACCGCCAGCAGATGCAGATCATGGTTGCCCAGCACGATGCGCGCACTGTCCCCGAGAGCCTTGGCATGGCGCAGGCATTCAAGCGAGCCCGGCCCGCGATTGACCAGATCTCCGGCCAACCACATCACATCACGTCCGGGCGTGAACTCCAGACGCTGCAACAGGCGTTCGAACTCAACGTGACATCCCTGCAGATCGCCAATCGCCCACTGCGTCATGCTGCTCCCCCGGCCGCCTGGCGGCCTGCTACGTGAATGACTTGCTGATGATTTCGTTCAGGACGGCGACAGACCGATGGGCCATGTCCCGACCTGGCCCGAGACTCGGCAGGCATCAATGCACCTGATGCGGCCCGGCCAGACGAAATGGCGCGATGGCGACTTCGAAGGTGCGCGCATGGGTGGCATCGGAGAAGGTATAGGCCCCCTGCATCACGCCGACCGGCATGTCGAGGACGGCCCGCGAGGTATAGCGGAAGCTTTCCCCCGGGGCGATCAGCGGCTGCTTGCCGACCACCCCCTTGCCGCGGACTTCCTGCTCGTTGCCGCTTCCCTGGGTGATCTTCCAGTAACGCGCCAGCAGCTGGATCGTCTCGTCGCTGCCATTGTGCACCGTGATGGTGTAGCGGAACACGAAGCGGTTCTCGCTCGGACGACTCTCGTCGGCGCAGTACTCCGGTACGGCGTCGACATGAATGTCCGCCACGCCGCTCATGCGTCGTGATCGCTGTCAGTGGCGGCCTGCGAGGTCGTGACCTCACCGTGACCGACATTGCTGCGGGGGCGCTTGCGGGGCGCGCTGTCCGCCTGACTGGCGGTCATGCCCTGGGCGCTCAGATGGTTGGTGATCATCACCAGCTCCGCGACCGTCAGCGTCTGCGGGCGACGCGAGGGATCAATGCCCAGCGCCGTCAGCTGTTCGGCATCGATACGCCCCTTGAAGTTGTTGCGCAGGGTCTTGCGACGCTGGGAGAAGGCTTCCCGCACGATGATGGCCAGCAGCTTCTCGTCAGTCGCCGGATGCGGCAGCTCGGCATGCGGCACCAGACGCACGATGGCCGAGTCCACCTTTGGCGCCGGGAAGAAGGCACTGGGCGGCACCAGGAAGAGGTTCTCGACCGCACAGTAATACTGGGTCATCACCGACAGACGGCCCCAGTCCGTACCACCCGGCTCAGCCGCCAGACGCTCGACCACTTCCTTCTGCAGCATGAAGTGCATGTCGGCAATCGCGCCACGCGCTTCCAGCAGGTGGAAGATCAGTGGCGTGGAGATGTTGTACGGCAGGTTGCCGACCACGCGCAGTGCCGGACCATCGCCCACCAGCGCCGGAAAATCGAAGCGCAGGGCATCGCCCTCGTGGATGACGAAATCGGGATAGTTGAAGAACTGCACGCGCAGCCCGGGGATCAGGTCACGGTCCAGCTCGATGACCTCCAGCTTGCCCGCCGCTTCCAGCAACGGACCGGTCAGCGCCCCCTGCCCCGGACCGATCTCGACCAGCCGCTCCCCCTCTGCCGGACGAATGGCCCTGACGATACGGGAGATGACGCCAAGATCCTGCAGGAAGTTCTGGCCGAAACGCTTGCGCGCACGATGCGCCGGGAAATGTTGGGACATGGGACTGACTTTCCTCCGGGGAGCCCTGTGGACTCCCGACAACAAGACGCCATCCTTCACCTGTGGAATCGATGCAGAGGCATCGAGGGACATGGAAAGGACGGCGAGACCATCCTGGATGGTCGAATGACTGGGGTAGCGGCGACGCCTGCTTGAGGTGCGCGCTCGGCGTGCCGCATGGACGGTCACGCCAGATGATGGGGGATTATCTCAGGCTCGCGCGGCGGCTGCCATCTCGATGGCCACCTGCACGGCCTGCACGAGACTTCCGACATCGGCCCGACCCGTGCCCGCGAGATCCAGCGCGGTACCGTGATCGACCGAGGTACGCACGATAGGCAGGCCCAGCGTGATGTTGGCCGCCTGACCGAATCCGGCGTACTTGAGCACCGGCAGCCCCTGATCGTGATACATCGCCAGCACGGCATCCACGCCATCGAGATGACGTGGCGTGAACAGGGTATCCGCCGGCAGCGGCCCCGCCAGCTGCATGCCCGTGGCGCGCAGTGCCTCGAGCGTCGGTGAGATCACCTCGATCTCCTCGACACCGAGATGCCCACCTTCGCCGGCATGGGGGTTGAGTCCGCACACCGCGATGCGCGGCGTCTCACGCCCGAAGTAGCGTTTGAGATCTTCCGCCAGGATAGTGAGCACTCGTGTCAGCCCCTGCGGCGTGATGGCGTCGGCCACCTCACGCAGCGGCAGATGGGTGGTGGCCAGCGCGACACGCAGTCCCGGGCACGCCAGCATCATGACCACTTCCTCGACACCGCAGACGTCGCGCAGATACTCGGTATGCCCCGTGAAACCGGCGTGGCCGGCCTCGATCACGGCAGCCTTGGACAGCGGCGCCGTCACCATGGCACTGGCGTGTCCGGCCTGACAGGCGGCGATGGCCACGTCGAGCATCTGCAGGACATGATCACCGTTGCGCGCATCGATCACCCCCGGCTCACTGGGCACCGCCAGCGGCACCGGCCATACGGCCAGATGACCATTGCGGGCCGGTGGCAGGGGGTCGCCGGGGCTCAGCTCATGCAATTCAAGCGAAAGCCCCAGCAGGCGGGCACGACTGGCCAGCAGGTCGGGATCGGCGACCGCGACCAGCTGCGCCGGGAAGTCCTCGGCCTGAGCCGCCAGCATCACCAGCAGCTCGGGACCGATGCCCGCCGGCTCCCCGGCGGTCAGCGCGATCACCTCGGACGACATGGCGCGCTCACTGCTCATCAAGGCGGTTGTCGACATAGGCCTCGGCGCGGATCTGCTGCTGCCAGGCTTCCAGTTCGTCATTGAGCTTGCGCTGGAACAGGGTCTTGCGGACCTTGTCACGCTGGCTGGAATTGGTGACATCCTGCTGACGACGATTCTCGACCTCGATGATGTGATAGCCGAAGCGCGTCTTGATGGGCTGGCTGACCTCCCCCACCTTCAGGGCGTTCATGGCAGTCTCGAAGGACGACACCGTCTGCCCCGGGCTGACCCACCCCAGCTCGCCACCCTTGAGAGAGCTGCCCTTGTCGTCGCTGAACTCCTGGGCCAGCGCGGCGAAGTCCTCGCCTCCCAGCACGCGACGGCGGATGGACTCGGCACGCTCAAGCGCCTGCTGATCACTCATGTTCGGGTTGGGCTGGATCAGGATGTGACGCGCCTGAGTCTGGGAAATCAATGACTTGCCTGCGCCACGCTTCTCGATCAGCTTGACCAGGTGATAGCCGCTGGCACTGCGCAACGGCTGGGACACCTCACCTGCCTGCATGTCCGGCACCACATCGGCGAATACGCTCGGCAGCTCACCGCCGGCGCGCCAGCCGAGATCCCCGCCACTCAGCGCCTGGCTGCCAGCGGATTCCGCCGCTGCCACCTGGGCGAAGTCCGTCCCATCGGCGATCTGCTGACGCAGACCATCGGCACGCTCGCGCGCCGCCTTGACCTGAGCCGGTGTCGGCTCCTGCGGCAGGGCGACCAGCAGGTGCGCCAGGTGATACTGGATATCACTGCCGACGTCCTGCTGGTTGAGATACCGGTCGATCTCGCGATCGGAGATGCGCACCTTGCTGGCCACGCGACGCTGCTGGATCTGTTGCACCAGCAGTTCACGACGCACCTGATCACGCACATCGGCCAGCGACATGCCATCCTGCTCGAGCTTGTCGGCAAAGGCCTCTAGGCTCAGACCATTGTCCTTGGCGATTCCCCGCAGGGTGGCATTGAGCTGGGTGTCATCGATGCTCAGATTGGCCTGCTCCGCCATCTGCAGCTGAATCTGCTCATTGACCATGCGGTCGAGCACCTGGCGCTCCAGCACATTGCGCGGCGGCAGGTTGATACCGCGACTCTGCAGCTGTTGGCTGGCCTGGGAGACACGCCGCTCCATGTCGCTTTGCATGATGGCGTCCTTGTTGACCACGGCAACCACACGGTCGAGCAACTCGGCGGCACTCACCGGCAGGCTTGCCAGCGCGAATGCCAGCCCCAGCGGGGCAATCAGGGTCTTGCGCATCGGGTGTTCTCTCGACGTAAAAATGTTGATGGCGCCGCCTTGCAGCGGCGCCCTGTCGTCAGCGTGCGTGACGCATCCCGGGGGTCAGAAACCGGCGTTGCGATAGCCCGGCACCGCCTGCTCCAGATAGCTGTCCGCGCTCTGGCCGACGCCACCCAGTCCCTTGAACTCGAAGGTCAGGAAGATACCGTTCTTCTCTTCATCATCCGAGATGGTATTGGCGGTGTCGTTGTCATCCTGCCATTCCCGCCAGGTGACCTGGACGCCATAGCAGCAGTCGTTGTACTGGACACCCAGCACCTTCTCCAGCGAGCGGGAATTGGTGCTGTCGTACTGATAGCGGCCCAGCAGCGACCAGCTTGCACTGACCGGCGTCGCGAACGAGAAATCCCACTCGTTGCGGGTATAGCCCAGCACGTCTTCATCGTCCTCATCATCGTAAGGCACGAACCCTTCGATCTCACGATTGAAGCCAAAGTTCAGTACCGTGCCCTGTTTGGCGCGATAACGCAGTGATGTCTGGGCGCTTTCGGTGACACCGCGATCGAAGTCCTGGAACACGGCCTGGGTCGCGGTCCACTGGTCGTTGAGGACCACATCGGCCTGGAAGACCACCGGCGAGCGGTCACGCGTCGCCCGATAGTAATCGGAGTAGCTGTCGAAGTCGGAGCGAGACGTCTTGTCCGGGTCCCCATCCATGTCGATGTTGCGGTCCGACAGGTAGCTGGACTGGCCAACGCCCAGCTTGAGGCGTTCACGACCGCTCTCGTCACTGATGAAGCGCGAGGAGACGCCGTAGGAGATCTTGTTGGTGTCGCCTACTCGGTCGCCACCGCTGAAGCGGTAGGGAGACCACAGCTGATTCCAGCTGAAGGCATCCTCGGAGGTGTCGAAGTCCGGGAAGTCGGACTGATCGACCTCAGGGACATAGGCGTAGTACAGACGCGGCTCCAGCGTCTGCTTGTAACCTTCGCCGAACCACTCGGTATCACGGTCGAAGATCAAGCCGCTGTCCAGTGACAGCACCGGAATGGTCGCCGAGGTACTGCTGTCACGATCGGTCTCGCGATCCCCGTAGTCCAGGTCGTAGCTCAGACTGATCAGCTGGGCACGCGGCTCGATGAAGCTCCAGCTCTGATCGCTGCGCCAGCCCACGGCCGGCGCCAGACGCAGACGGGTGCCGTTGGCGGCTTCATCGTCGTCGATGTCCGTGTCGGTCTCGTCCACATCACGCCAGAAGTAGGTGGCGTTGGAATTCCATTCTTCATAGAAGCCGCTGGTCTGGCTCCAGCGCGCGTTGGCAGTCAGGCTCGGCAGGCGATAGAACGGCTTGTCCTCGTCATCCAGCGGAAAGTCCATCCGCTGATACCCCTGCGCCTTGAACTCGAGATCCCAGACGTCGCCACGGTAATTCAGTCGCGCGAGACGCTCGAGGCTGTCCGTCTCGGTCTCGCCGAAGTTGCGCCCGAAGTCATCGAAGTAATTGCCGTCGGATGCCGCGCCATACTTGAGCTGATAGGCCGTGCGCGCGTCATAGCGACCAGAGTGCTGGTAATTGATGTACCAGCGATCCTCGCCGATGAGATCCTCTTCATCGTCATCCGGATCACTGCCGCCATCGTCATCGGCCAACCAGGCGCCTTCCAGCGTGCCTTCGTCGCCACGCGGCAGCAGGTAACGGAACTCACCTTCCAGCATCTCACCGCGCTCTGAAATGTAGCGAGGCGTGATGGTGGCATCGTAATTCGGGGCCAGGTTCAGATAGATGGGCTGGGCATAATCGAAGCCGCTGGAGCTGGTGTAGCTGAGCTGCGGCCACAGCAACCCGGTGTGGCGGCGGTCATCGACCGGGAAACGCACATAGGGCCAATAGAAGACCGGCACGCCGCCCATTTCCATGCGCGCGTGGGTCGCCTCCCCCCAACCGGACTCCCGGTCGATGGTGATATCGCTGCCGACCAGACGCCACAGGCTGTTGCCCGGCTCACAGGAGGTGAAGCTGGCATCCTTCAGGCGATAACGGCCATCTTCCAGACGCGCCAACTGCACCGCATCCCCCCGGATACGCTGCTTGTGGAAGACGTAGTGACCATTGTCGACGCTGGCCGCGTCGCTGTTGAGCGAGACGCGGGCATCATCTCCGCGCAGCAGCACGCCGGGCTGACGGTAGGTCACCGGGCCCTTGGCCGTCGCGGTATCTCGCGCCTCGTTGACGCTGACCTCGGGCGATTCCAGCTGGGAATCACCCCGTCTGAGCACTACCTCGCCCATCAGGGTCGCGACGCCGTCATTGCCATAATTGGCCTTGTCGGCGGAGGTCGCGACCTGCTCGGGCGTGTCGCCCGCATCGATCCGGTAGGCCGGTGTCACGTAGCGACCGCTGCACAACTGCCCCTTCGGCACCTCATCATAAGGCTGCCAGTCGAGCTGGCTTGCCGACAGCGGCTCCGGCGGGGCGGCTTGCGCCATCAGCGGCGCGCCAGCGGCCAGCGGGGCCAGCGTCCACAGGAGACGCAGCACCAGCGGCTTGAGCCGCCATGTCGCCGGCTGGCTGACGGGGAGACGCGTCGCCGTCGTGGAAGACGCAAGACGACGATGCGGCCGCCCGAGGGCGGACACCGGCTTGCCCGTGTGTATTGAATGGCTGCGCTGGGCCATGGCTGCTCTGTGTCCTTGGCTGGGGGAATCGGTATTATACAGGCCCAGCAACCGGCCTTCCTGCTTGCCGGTTCCGCCTGTCCTGTGGTCACCACACCCCAGCATGCGGGGCCGCGGCACAGGCGTCAACTGACAGCCGGCCCCCGTATCCGCCGACAGGAGCCCCGCCCCATGACATCCGACGCCCGCCGTCAGGCCCTCCACGCCTGGGCTGCCGCACGCCACGACCTCGCCCCCGACACCGTCCGCATGAGCGCGGTGGCCGACGACGCCAGCTTTCGTCGCTACTTCCGCCTGCATCTCGATGAGAGCGCCCCCGGCATGTCGCCCCGCATCCTGATGGATGCACCGCCGGAAAAGGAGGACAGCCATGGCTTCGTCGCCATCGCTCGCCAGTGGCGGGAAGCCGGCCTGCCCCTACCCGAGGTCTTCGCCTTCGATGACGCCCGAGGCTTTCTGGAGCTTGAGGATCTCGGTGATACGCCACTGATGACGGCCCTGACCAGCACCGAACACGCCGACCACTACTATGGCGAGGCCATCGGCCTGCTCGAGCAGTTGCATGAACTGCCGCTGGCCGACCTGCCCGCCTATGACGATGCGCGCCTCAAGGCCGAGATGGACCTCTTCCCCGAATGGTGTCTGGGGCAGCTGCTCGACATGCCGCATGACCGCCGCTACGCCGCCTGGGAAACGCTCTGCGGACAGCTGCTGACGGCCGCGCGCGCGCAACCTCTCGTCACCGTGCACCGCGACTTCCATGCCCAGAACCTGTTCCTGCATGCCGATGCCGGCCAGTCGCGGGAGACGCTGTGGATCATCGATTTCCAGGATGCCGTCATCGGCCCCGAGAACTACGACCTGATCTCGCTGCTGCGTGACCGCCACTGGCGCTGGCCGGAGCCCGCCATGGCGCGCTGGATCGAACAGGCCCGCCTTGCCGCCCTGCCACGCTATGACGCCGCTGGCCTGCCGGCCCCCAGCCCGCTCGCGTATCGTCAGAGCGTCGAGCGCATGGGCGTGCAGCGCAATCTCAAGATTCTCGGCATCTTCGCGCGCCTGACCCTGCGCGACGCCAAGCCACGCTATCTGACGCTGATGCCACGCTTCCTCGGCCATCTGCGTGAAGGTCTGGCCTTCTGCCCCGAACTGATCTCCTTCACCCACTGGCTGGATGAGGTGCTGACCCCGGCGCTGTCACTGCGTCTGGCCTCCGAGTGCGAGGCACGAGGCCTGCGACTGGCCAATGGCGAGACGCCGGAGATCAACCTTGACGACTACGATGAGCTGGCCGCTCTGGCCGATCGCGCGGCACGCCTGATGCGCAACGCCGAGGCACGTCAGACAGATGTCACGCAGGAGAAAGGCTGATGCGCGCGATGATTCTGGCCGCGGGCTTCGGGACTCGCATGCGTCCATTGACTGACCACACGCCCAAGCCGCTGCTGAACGTCGCAGGACGCCCGCTGCTGGAGCATCACCTGCTCAGGCTGGAAGCCGCAGGCGTGGATGACATCGTCATCAACGTCGGCCATCTTGCGCAGAAGATCCTGGAGCATTTCGCCGCTGCTCGCTCTCCCTGCGGCTTGCTGCAGGCGCGCTGGCAGGGCCGCAGGCGCGAACTGACACTGACGTTCTCTCATGAGACGACGCCACTGGAGACCGGTGGCGGCATCGCACGCGCGCTGACACTGCCCGGCGCTCTGACGGCCGATGACGCCGACGAGACGCCCTTCCTGCTGATCAATGGCGATGTCTGGTGCGATGTGGATCTCGGGGCGCTGATGGCCCAGGCACTGGCCAGCCAGACTCAGTGCCTGCCGCCAAGGCCGTTGGCGGGCCTGGTACTGGTGGACAACCCGCCACACCATCCGAGCGGCGACTTCCTGCTGATGCAGGATGGCGAAGTGTGCGACGGCCCCGTGAATGAAGCGGACGAGTGCATGGACAACGCAGACCGCCTGACCTTCTCCGGCGTGTCATGGCTGTCCCCACGCCTGATCCGGCGCGCCCTGCACGAGACGCCGGCTCTGCGAGAGGGTGATGGCGTGTTCAAGCTGGCACCGCTGCTGCGCGATGCCATGCAGCGCGGGGAGGCACGCGGACTGCATCACCGTGGCGAATGGATCGACGTCGGAACGCCGGCAAGACTGGACGAGCTGGACAGGCTGCTCAGCGATCGCCCGGCACATCCGGGGGCATGAGCTCGCAGGCATAAGCTCAGCGCCGGACGTTCCTCCGGCCGCGGGCGCGGCAATGCTATTCTGTGCGCCTTCGTGCGGTCCCGCCTGCGCACCGGTGCACCTCACTGACTCATTGATTCACCGAAGGGAGAGAATTCGTCATGGCAATGAACACCAGCATCAAGTGGACCGATGGTCGCCAGTTCCTCGCGGAATCCGGCAGCGGCCACAGCGTCGTCATGGATGGCAATCCGGAAAATGGCGGACGCAACACCGGCCCGCGCCCGATGGAGATGCTGCTGATGGGGCTGGGCGGCTGCACCAGCTTTGACGTCATCCAGATTCTCGAGAAGGCCCGCCAGCAGGTCACGGACTGCCGCGCAGACCTCACGGCCGAGCGCGCCGATGGCGTGCCCAGCGTCTTCACCAGCATTCACGTCAACTTCGTGGTCACGGGCTACAACCTCAAGGAAGCACAGGTAAAACGCGCCGTGGAGCTGTCCGCCGAAAAGTACTGCAGCGCGTCATTGATGCTCAGCGCCGGTGGCGTCGAGATCACGCACTCCTACGAAGTCATCGACAGCGCCGCCTGATCATCTCCCGGCACTCCCCCTCTGCCACCCGCCGCCATGAGCGATCTGACGGCGGGTGGCAGAGGGGGGCTCACGCCAGCGAGCGACGCTCGACGGGAATTGACGCTGGCGTGTCAGCCCTGCCTGTGCATAATACGCCCCTCAAACCGGTTGTCTTCCCGGTCGCTCCTCGGCCATCGGCCACGAAACGAGCGCCGCAGGACACCTTCTTCGGCCCGATGTTCACCCCTGGATGGCAACGCCACGCGGGCGTGATAGAGGCATCGGATGTCATACCACCCTCCCATCTCAAGGAGGCCTGGACGTGAGCGATCAACTCCGCCTTCACGGGTTCAACAACCTCACCAGTTCGTTGAGCTTCAATATCTACGACATCTGCTACGCGCAGACCGAAGAACAGCGTACGGCGTATATCGATTATATCGATGAACTCTACAACGCCGAGCGCCTGACCCAGATACTCAAGGATGTCACCAACATCATCGGTGCTCACGTGCTGAACATCGCGCGTCAGGACTACGAGCCGCATGGTGCCAGCGTGACCATCCTGATCGCCGAGCATGAGCTGGAAGAGACGGACCCCGCCCAGACGGAGCCGGGCCCGGGCCCGCTGCCCGAGACGGTCGTCGGCCATCTGGACAAGTCACACGTCACGGTGCACACCTACCCTGAGTCCCACCCGGACAACGGCATCAGCACCTTCCGTCTGGATATCGATGTCTCGACCTGTGGCATGATCAGCCCGCTGAAGGCGCTGAACTACCTGATCCACAGTTTCGACTCTGACATCGTGACCATGGATTACCGCGTGCGCGGCTTCACCCGCGACGTGGATGGCAAGAAGCTGTTCATCGATCACGACATCACCTCGATCCAGGATTACCTGGCGGAAGACACCAAGTGTGCCTACCAGATGGTCGATGTGAACGTGTATCAGGAAAACATGTTCCACACCAAGATGCTGCTCAAGGACTTCGAGCTGGACAACTACCTCTTCGGCACCTCGCGTCGCGAGCTGACCTTCGAGGAAGCCACCAACATCGAAAGCCGTCTGCGTCGCGAAATGCTCGAGATCTTCTACTCGCGCAACTTCGACTGAGCCGGGCACGCCTTGAGGCATGCAAAAGCCCCTGACACCTTTGGGTGTCAGGGGCTTTTTTCTGGCCCGATCACGGCTCAACGCTTTCCGTCAGGCCCGGGGTCCGTCTTGCGTTGCGGCGCAGTGGTGCCGGCCTCGTCCAGACGCCGGGCCATCTCGTCATTGACCTCACGCTGGAGCGCCTCACGGCGCTGTTCGCGCTCCGCCAGCGACTCCCCCTGCATCACCGCCACTTCATCAAGCCGGGTGCGCAATTCACGCACCTCGGTCGTCAGCTCGCTGATCTGGTGGTAGAGCGCGCGGGTCATGTCGCGCTGGGCACGCGCCGCGCGCGCCTCCTGCTCACTGTCATCCTCGATGAAGATCGAACTGATGTAGGCCGCGAAGCTCCCGAACAACCCCACGCCTCCCACCATCAACAGCACGGCCACGACCCGCCCCAGGGTGGTGATGGGATAATAGTCCCCATAGCCGACGGTGGTCACCGTCACGACGGCCCACCACAGCGCCTCCTCGGCAGTGTTGATGGGGCTGTCGGGGTTGGGAGTCTCCACCATCAGCATGGTGAGTGCGCCGAAGACCACCAGCAGCACCGTGGCAGTGGCCGCAGAGGCGAACACCCCCTCGGCGCGATTGCGGAACAGCAGCTTCCAGATCATCTCCATCGACTTGATGGCGCGCAGCACTCGCAGTATCTGCACCACACGAAACAGCCTCGCCCCCTGGAAGAGGCCTGCCGGAATACAGGCCAGCAGGTCGATCCAGCCCCACTTCATGTACTCGCGCTTGCTCTTCGCACTGGCGAACCGCTTGCAGAAATCGACGAAGAAGAACAGGCAGACCACGTAGTCCATGTACTGCAGCAGTCGCTGGACCGGGGGCGACAGTTCGAAGATCAGATCCACGACCATCGCACCGATGACATACAGTGACAGCACCAGGATGAACAGCTGAAAGGGCGTGACGCGTTCCTGCATCCGAGGATCTCCGTAAATGGGGCTCAGGAAAGCCTACCCCATCCTCGACGCCCTGACAGTGTGAAGACACCGCTGTCATGCTTGCGATGATTCATGCGCCTAGTGATTCATGCGTCCGGTAGTTCATGCGTTAGCCTCATGTGCCCGCACTCATGACGCCTTGTCGCGCGACTCGTCGTCACTCGGGGGCTGGAAGGTAGACTGCTCGCTGATGTCTTCCCCACTGATGCGATTCAGAAGCTTGCGCAACTTGTGACGCTGGCGGCGTGATGACAGGCGATTGGAATCCCAGCGCTCCGGTACCAGCGCACATTCTCCATTGGCATCGTACAGACGGAAGGCACGCTCGACGCCGATCGGGTGGTCCTCACTGCCATAGATGCCGATGATGCTCAGCGTCAGGCGCTGGAATTTCAGCTGCTCATTGCTGGGCCAGTGACCGTCGAGCGAGATGCCATTGCGGCGCGCCATGCGCTCGATGACTTCAGAGAACGTCCCGATATGCAGGAAGTCGCCCGAGCCCAGCGGCCCCTGACGCGTGGTATCGGAGATACGCCATTCACTGCTGCTGGAAGCCTCCTTCGCGGACTGTTCGCTGTCGCCATCCTGCTGATTGTCACTCTGCTCGTCACCTTCCTGATAGCTGCGTTCGAACTCGGTGACATCCATCAGCAGGCTGCCATGACTGGTATCCAGCCGGGCGATGATGTGCTCGATGAAGATCGATTCGGCACTCATGTTGCTGACGATGCACAGGCTGTCGATCCCCTTGGACTTGCCGCGATTGATCAACACGCGCGGGCGCCGCTGGCGACGGAAGTTGTGATACAGCAGCTGTGCGTAGACCAGCCAGATGAAGAACGAGCCGATACTGGCAATCGCCGAGATGGTTTTCGAGTGATTCGCGATCCACTCCATCATGCTGACCTCCCCTGTCAACGTTGTCTGGTGCACCCTTTCTTGGGGATGGCGACAGGGGATTGCGAGCATTGATATGGCGTTTAATCACGCCGCGCGAATCATCGGGACAGGGAATGCCTGAGCTGAACACGAAATGTCTGAGTCAAGATCACTCCCCCAGCAAGGATTGCCAGATGGCGATGACACGCTCGCGGTGCATGGCGATGAGCGGCACCTGTTCGAGATTGATGAGGCTGCCACGCTTTTCCAGCGCGAGGCGGTGGCTGGTATTGCGATAGGCCAGATAGGCCTCGCGCAGCTCACTGGCCTGTTCACCCGGCAGGCGCCCACAGGCCTCCAGCGTCTCGAGCAGTCGCATGTTGTCACTCCATCTCAGAAGCTCAGGCTCCTGATGGCTCATCGACAACACGCAGTACTGGGCCAGAAACTCGATATCGACGATGCCTCCCGCATCCTGCTTGAGGTGGAACTGGCCTGCATCCCGGTCCTTGGCGGAACTCCCCAGGTGATCCCGCATCTTGTGGCGCATGGCGACGACGTCCTTGCCCAGGGCATCGGCCTCTCGGGCCTGCCCCAGCACCTCCCGACGTGTCTGCTCAAACGCCAGCGCCAGCGCCGGATCCCCCGCCACGGCACGTGCCCGCACCAGCGCCTGATGCTCCCAGGTCCAGGCCTGGGAAAGCTGGTAATCACGGAAGGAAGCCAGGCTCGAGACCAGCAGTCCGGAGTTGCCGGAAGGCCGCAGGCGCATGTCGACTTCGTAGAGGGCACCGGCCGGAGTCACCGCGGTCAGCAGATGAATGATGCGCTGACCCAGCCGGGTGAAGAACAGCGGGTTGTCGAGGGGGCGCGGGCCATCCGTCTGGCCCTTGCTGGCGGCATCGTGCAGGAAGACCAGATCCAGATCCGAGCCATAGCCCAGCTCGATGCCCCCAAGCTTGCCGTAGCCGACGATCACGAAGCAGCCGCTCAGACTGTCCCCGGTGATCGGCTGGCCATCCCGCCCCAGCGGAAAGCCGTGCTTGCGGGTCAGGGTCTTCCAGGCCATCGCCAGTACCTGCTCGAGGATCACCTCGGCGATGAAGGTCAGATAATCGCTCACCTTCATCAGCGGGCGCGCCCCCGCGATGTCGGAGGCCGCGACGTGCAGCACCTGGGCGTGACGGAAGACGCGCAGCGCCTCGAGCAACGCCTCTTCATCCTCTTCGGGGATGCGTGACAGCGCGATGCGCAGCTCATCGGCCAGACGCACCTTGTCGGCGGGCGAGTAGAGATTGTGCGGGTGCAGCAGCTCGTCCAGCAGCACCGGATAGCGCGCCAGCTGCTCGGCAATCCAGGGGCTCGCCGCACACAGGCGCATCAACTGCGTCAGTGCATCAGGATTCTCGCGCAGCAGCGCCAGGTAGGCCGTGCGACGCAACACGGCCTCGATCAGCGGCAGCACACGCTCCAGTACGCGACTGGCATCATGCTCGCCGGGCTTTTCCGGGTCGCCCGCCGCCGAGCCCAGCGCCTGCAGCAATGAGGGCATCAAGGCATCCAGACGATCAAAACCGATGCGCTGCATCCCCTGCACTGCCCGTGAGCGACGCAGGCTGTTCAGACGCCGCAGACTCTCGTCGGGTGCCTCAAATCCGCTTTCGGCGAGCAGCTCCCGACCCTCTTCCACCGTCAGCTCATCGCGCCACAGGGCACGCCACTCATCGAGTGCCTGCTGCCCTTCGGGCGGTTCGGTTTCCTCGTCTTCCGGCGCGGCGATCACGTTGTCGAAGTGCAGCCGGATGCGAGCGCGCACCTCTTCGAGTCGCTCGGTGAGCGCCTCCCAGTCCGGCAGCTGCATCGCCAGGGCGAGACGCTCGCGCCCCAGCGGGTCCAGCGGCAATGTCTGGGTCTGGCGGTCGGCCTGCGCCTGCAGGGCATGCTCAAGATCACGCAGGAAGACGTAATCCGGCACCAGCTCATCCACGACCGCCTGTGGCAGCAAGCCAAGCTCGGGCAGTCGCGCGAAGGCTGTCTTGAGTGAGGTGACCTGCAGTTCCGACTCGCGCCCACCGCGGATCAACTGGAAGGCCTGGGCGACGAATTCCACTTCGCGAATGCCACCGGACCCCAGCTTGATGTTGTCAGAGAGCCCGCGGCGCTTGACCTCGCGATTGATCATCCCCTTCATCTCGCGCAGGGATTCGATGGCGCCGAAGTCCAGATACTTGCGGTAGACGAAGGGCCGCAGATGTGCGATCAGTCGCTCGCCCGCGGTGATGCTGCCGGCCACTGGACGCGCCTTGAGCATCGCGTAGCGCTCCCATTCACGCCCCTGATCCTGGTAGTAGCTGGCCAGCATCGAGAAGCTGCCCACCAGTGGGCCGCCGTCCCCCAGCGGCCGCAGGCGCATGTCGACGCGGAACACGAAGCCATCGGCGGTCATCGCATCCAGCGCCGCGATCAACTTCTGGCCCAGCCGCGTGAAATATTCCTGGTGATCCAGCGACTTGCGCCCGCCCGTCGTCTCGCCCTTGTCGGGGAAGGCGAAGATCAAGTCGATATCGGAGGACAGGTTGAGCTCTCCGGCCCCCAGCTTGCCCATGCCGAGCACCACCAACCGCTGCGGCTCTCCGAAACGATCCGCTGCCGGGCGGCCATAGCGCGGTTCAAGAAAGGCCTCCAGCCACCCCAGCGCACCTTCAAGCGAGACCTCGGCCAGTCGCGAGACCGCGCCCGCCGTGTCCCACATGCCCGTGCCATTGAGATCACGCCAGATGATGCCCAGCATGCGCAGCTGGCGAAAACGCCGCAGCACCTGCTGCATCGCCTTTTCATCCTCGGCGGCCGACAGCCCCTCCGCCAGCCGTGCGCTCAATTCCCGTGGCGGCAAGGCGCGTTCAAGCTCGCCGCTCTCGATCAGTTCGGCCAGAAGCTCAGGGCGACGGCACAGGGTATCGAGAGCGAAGTCCGACAGCGTGACCAGACGGGCGAGCTCGAGACGTTGCTGCGCCCCCAGCGCCAGAAACGTCGCCACGGGCGAGCTGGCATCGCCGCGCATCTCGCTGAGACTCCGGGCCTGCATCAGGCTCTCGTTCAGACGCTCCCGTACGGCGCCGGCAGCCTCCTCCAGTGTCTGGCGACTGTGCTCGGATTGCTGGCCGAGCAGCGCCTCCAGCGGCAGGAAGTCTGCCGGCAGCGGGAGATCCGCTGACGGGCGGGAAGAGTGGGGTGATGAGGCGGGGGCGTTGTCGGGCATGGTCGTCTCCTTCGATCCGGCTTTCAGCATAACGGAGGCAGAGGGGACATGACACGGCCATGCCCCACAGGCGATATGCCCTATCCGAACAGCTTGTCGTAGAGCAGCGTGCCCCAGGTCAGGCCCGCGAAGATCAGACCGAGCATCACCGCTGCCGAGCCCATGTCCTTGGCGCGCCCGGACAGTTCATGAAACTCCGGGCCGATGCGATCGATCGCGCACTCCACCGCGGAATTGAGCAGCTCGACCATCAACACGATCAGGATGGAGCCGACCAGCAGCAGCCACTCGATGTGCGATTCCCCAATCCACCAGGCGAACGGCAAGAGTAGCGCGCACAGGATCAATTCCTGCCGGAAGGCTTCTTCATTGCGCCAGGCCGCCTTGAGCCCCTTGAGAGAGTAACGCGCGGAGTGCTTGAGGTGGGTCAGGCCGGTATGCCGTGATTTCATCTTCGGGTCTCGTGCAGACGCAGCACGGTGGCTGCAGAGGCCGATCTTTCAATCGGACGATGACGTTTACCAGAAACACGTCTCGGGAAGAGCTGCCAGCACACCGGCTGGCGACCTCGCAGCGCTAGCTGCGCGGTTTTCACGACCAAAGGCTACCCGAGACCTCATCACCGAGCATGCTCTAATACCGCCAGGCGCTCGATGACGGCGGCGATGATAGCAAAGCCCGCGATGTTGCGGCATTGCCGATACGGTCATCCAACAACAACAAGTCAACGCCCAGGAACTGCCCATGCCTTCCTCATCTCACGACACACGCCAGACACTCGGTCACGGACTGGCGCGCAACTTCCTCGGCCAATCGCCGCGCTGGTACAAGCAGTTGATGTGCCTGTTCCTGATCACCAATCCGCTGCTGCTGTGGTTCAGCGGCCCTCAGGGTGGGGTGATCGTCGGCTGGCTGTTGCTGGGCGAGTTCATCTTCACGCTGGCCATGGCGCTCAAGTGCTACCCGCTGCAACCCGGCGGCCTGCTGGCGATCGAGGCCGTCGCCATCGGCATGGCCTCCCCGGATGCCATCATGCAGGAGATGGAGCGCAATCTGCCGGTGATCCTGCTGTTGATGTTCATGGTGGCAGGCATCTACTTCATGAAGCCGTTGCTGCTCTATACCTTCACCAAGATCATTCTCGGCGTCCGCTCCAAGACCTGGCTGTCGCTGATGTTCTGTCTGGCCAGCGCCCTGCTGTCCGCCTTCCTGGATGCCTTGACCGTGACCGCGGTGATCATCGGTATCGCGGTGGGCTTCTACTCCGTCTATCACAAGGTGGCGTCAGGCAAGAATTTCGATACCCAGCATGATCACGCCAACGACATCAGTGTCGAGGCGATCCACAGCGAAGATCTCGAGGACTTCCGCGGCTTCCTGCGCTCGCTGTTGATGCATGGTGCCGTCGGTACCGCGCTGGGGGGCGTCAGCACCATGATCGGCGAGCCGCAGAATCTGGTAATCGCCAAGGCCGCCGAGTGGGATTTCCTGTCCTTCTTCCTGCAGATGGCCCCCGTCACCCTTCCCACCTTCTTCGCCGGACTTGCGCTATGCGTGCTGCTGGAACGCGGCCGCTGGTTCGGCTATGGCCAACGCCTGCCTGCCAGCGTCCGCCGGATTCTCGAGGACTATGATCGCCATCAGGATGCGCGCCGCACCCCGCGCGAGCGCGCAGCGTTGATCGTGCAGGTGGTGGTGGCCATCCTGCTGGTACTGTCACTGGCGCTGCATCTGGCCGAGGTCGGGCTGATCGGGCTGGCGGTGATCATCCTGTTGACCGCCGGCAACGGCATCACCGATGAGCATCAGATCGGACGCGCCTTCCAGGAAGCGCTGCCCTTCACGTCACTGCTGGTGGTGTTCTTCACCATCGTCGCCGTCATCCACGAGCAGCATCTGTTCCAGCCCTTCATCCAATGGGTGCTCAGTCTGCCGATGGAGGACCAGGCGGGGGCGCTGTTCCTCGCCAACGGACTGCTGTCCGCCATCTCGGACAATGTCTTCGTGGCGACGGTATACATCACTCAGGTAAAGAACGAGTACCTGGCAGGCAACATCAGTCGTGAGCATTTCCATGCGCTGGCGGTGGCGGTCAACACCGGCACCAACCTGCCAAGCGTGGCGACCCCCAATGGTCAGGCGGCGTTCCTGTTCCTGCTGACCTCGGCCATCGCCCCGCTGGTCCGGCTGTCCTACGGACGCATGGTATGGATGGCGCTGCCCTATACCGTGCTGATGACCCTTGTCGGCCTGGCCACCGTACGCAGCTTCATCTGATCAGCGGCCCCGGTTGCGTCAGTCTCATCCCAATGTCGAGGTCTCAGGACTTCCCCGCGGCGTCGCTTGCAGGCACTGTGAGACCGAGCGTCTCACGCCAGACGCCCTGACACCTTCACGCAGGAAGAGCGCCAACACCAACGCCAATCACGAGGAGACTGCCATGTCCCGCGCACTGATGCTGCACGACGAGACCCCACGCGCCCGAGTCGTCGAACTCTCCGATGATCAGCTACCCGACCTGCCTGTCACGGTGGCCATCGAGCGTTCCGGCCTCAATTACAAGGATGCGCTGGCCATCACCGGCCGTGGCAAGATCGTGCGCGAGCTGCCCTTCGTGCCGGGCATCGATTTCGCGGGACGTGTCGAGGCCTCCGATTCGCCGGACTTCCAGCCAGGCGACGAGGTCATCCTGACCGGCTGGGGCGTGGGCGAGCGTCATTGGGGCGGACTGGCCGAGCGCATGCGCGTCAAGCCCGAGTGGCTGGTCAAGCGCCCCGCGAACCTGAGCGCCGAACAGGCCATGGCCTTCGGCACGGCGGGCCTGACTGCCATGCTGTGCGTGATGCGTCTCGAAGAGGCCGGCCTGACGCCCCAGCAAGGCCCGGTGATCGTCACCGGCGCCACTGGCGGGGTCGGCAGCTGGGCAGTGCAGATGCTGGCCGAGCAGGGCTTCGAGGTCCACGCGGTCAGCGGCAAGGCCGAGCAGCGTGAGTGGCTCGAGTCACTGGGTGCGAGCGAGGTCCATCTGCGCAGCGATTTCGAGGAGAAGGGCCGTCCGCTGGAGAAGAGCCGCTGGGCCGGTGCCGTGGATACCGCCGGTGGCCAGGTACTGGCCAATCTGCTGGCGCAGATGCATTACGATGGCAAGGTGGCGGCCGTGGGGCTCGCGGCGGGCGCCGACCTGCCCACCAGCGTGATGCCATTCATCCTGCGCGGCGTCTCATTGCTCGGCGTCGACAGCGTGATGATCAATGCCGAGCGTCGCCAGCAGGTGTGGCAACGACTGGCCGAGGTCTCCAGCGAGCTGCACGCGCGGATGCAGCTGGAGACGGTGGGACTGGATGACATCGCGGCACGTGCCGAGGCCATGATCGACGGCAACATCAGTGGCCGCGTACTGCTGGATCCCGCCCGCTGACATGCCAACGCGCACCACGAATCGCAGCCGATCACGGAAAAAATGCGCCATTGCCTCGAAAATTGCGCCAAGTCATTGATTGTTGCGGTGCAATACGCTGTTTGAGGTTAGCCAAGGCGGCCTCACGACGCTATGCTCTAGGCATCTCGTTACGCCCTGTCGAGCGTCCCGAGTGCCCTCCCCTCAGCCATGCCGGGCGTGTGGAGGATCACCCCGCCTTCGGGCGGGGTTTTTTGTGCCTGTCACACAGGCCATGAAGACGAAAGCCCCCGCCAGCTGGCGGGGGCTTTCGTATCATGCAGTCACGGCCGATGGATCAATTGCGCTCGATCATCGCGGTCAGGTCCTCCGCGACCGGATCCAGCACCTGCGGCCAGGAAAGATACGGCACGGCGGCACGCCCGTTGACCATCACGGCAAAGGCTCCCCAGCGGCCTGTCTGGGTGCGGAAGTAGCCCGAGATGGCGCGCACCGGCACAGGATTGTTGAGCGTTCCCGTCTTGACCATCACGTGATTGCGGAAGGTCTCGCTGCCGCGCCGAATGAAGCGCATCGGACCATTGGCCGGTGCCTGAAGCCCAGCAACGAAAGTGGGGAACAGGGCCGGACGGTGGTACATGCTGTCGAGCAACGCGATCAGACCATTGACGCTGGTACGGTTCTGCGAGGTCAGACCACTGCCTGAATACAGCGTCAGCGGGCCGTGACCCGGGATCGCGCTGGCGAAGGTCTCAAGCTTGGCGCCTCCCTGACGCAGCGTGGCCTGACTGCCACCGACCAGTGCCAATGTCAGCTGGTCGGCCATGAAGTTGTTGGAGTAGTTGAGCATCCGCGTCAACAGCTCCTGCATCGGCTTGCCCTCGACACTCCCCAGCTGTACCGCACTGGAAGGCGGCGCCGTGGTGGTGATGTCCACGCCGCCCGTGACCGCGATGCCGGCACGCGCCAGCATGTCGCGCATCAGCTCGCCGGTATACAGCGCCGGATTGGACACGGCACGGTAGATGCTGCGCGGCTGGCTGTCGGCGGCGATGGTGCCACTGACGACCAGCGTATCGCGCCCGTTGCTGGTGGTACGCCGCGCATTGAGGGCATTCTTTCCGCCGGCCGCGACGGTGGTGACCTGATTGTCGAAGATCTCGGTGGGCTGGGTCGTGTCACAGCTGGCAAGTCGCGCCGGCGCCTGACTGCCCGCCCCCGGCATCACCTTCACGCACCAGCTGGCATAGTTGCTGGCCGCGGACGACAGCAGCGCATCATAGGCGTTGCTCGAGCGACGCGAGGCATTGCAGCGATCGGTACTGATGCATGGCACCGGCCCGAAACGCCACTGACTGACCAGCAGGCGTCCCTCGATACGCCGGATGCCCCTGAAGCGCAGCTCTTCGGTCAGACGCCACAGTTCTTCACTGGTCAATGCCGGGTCACCACTGCCCTCGAGCACCAGATCGCCGGTCAACACGCCGTCATTGATCGAGCCCGTGCTGCGCAGACGTGTGGAGAAGCGATACTGCGGCCCGAAACGGTCCAGCGCCGCGCCGGCGATATAGAGCTTGGACAGCGAAGCCGGCGTCAGTTGCTGGTCGGGATTGACCGAGGCCAGCGTCTCGCCGGTGTCCAGCATGCGAGCCTGGGCACTGACGATGAAGCCCTTGTCAGCCAGGCGAGTGAGGTTGTCGAACCCGGCTGCCTGCGCCGGCCCGGTCGCTACCAGGGTAGCGCCGGCGGCGATGGCCAGTCCGCGCAGCGAGCGCGTGAAGCGCAGCGGCATTCCCGACATCGCGGGGTGTGCCGCTGCCTTGAACGGGCGAAGCAGCGAAGAGAGCAACGTGGACAGCAACGCAGGTCGCGCAGAGGTTTTTGCAGTGCGAAGTAGAGGCATGAGGCATCCAGTGACGTCGTCGGTGAGCATCCATGTCACAGCCGGATTGGCGCCGTGATGCCTCTAGCTTAATGAGGAGTGGCGCTGGAAAACAGATGCAGGACGGCAACTCCCCCCACGATCATCGCCAGACCCAGGATCGCCGGCAGGTCCGGCATCTCGCGATAGACCACCGCGCCGAACAGGGTGACCAGCACGATCCCCAGTCCAGACCACACCGCATAGGTGACGCCCAGCGGCAGGTCCCGCAGCACCAGCGTCAGAAGATAGAAGGCGATGCCGTACCCCACCACCACGATCAGGCTGGGGCCGAGTCGCGAAAAGGACTCGGAGGCCTTGAGCGCACTGGTCGCGATGACCTCTGCCAGTATTGCCAGCGCCAGAAAGACATAACTCATCGACTCACCTCATGGAATGTGGTGACGGGTGCTTCCGCTCACGGGCAGCCTTGCGTGCCAGCAGGCGGGTCATGACCGCGTCGAACAGTGGATTGAAGATCATGGCCCAGACAAGGAAGAAGGCCACGAAACCAAGGTCCAGCAACAGTGCCTGCCATAGCCCGATCTCCAGCCAGGCCGCGACGAGGAAGACCGTCACCAGCACCAGGCCCAGCTCGAAGCCGAGTGCCTGGGTGATGCGCTGAAGCATATTGCGCTGGCGAGTCGGTACCCAGCGGTCGAACATCCAGTTCCAGACCGTACTCCAGATCACGGCCAGCGTGGACATCACCACGGCCAGGCTCCCCATGCTCGCCAGATCATGCCCCGTCAACATGGCGGACAGCGGGGCCACGATCAGAATGCCGCCCAGCTCCAGCAACCCAGCCTGTGCCAATCGCTCTTTGTTGGAACGCATCACCGAGACTCCTGCTCAGACTTCGCACATGATGCCGTGCGGCTGTGCGAGGTGGATATGTCAGGCATTCTAGAGGTCATGGAGATGGATAAAAGTTAGTATCCATCTAGTATTCAGATGGATCGAGGCGAGAGGCAAGGCAATGAACTGGACACTGGAACAGCTGACGACGCTGCGTTGCGTGGCGGAAACGGGGTCTTTCTCCGCCGCGGCACGTCGTCTAGGCCGTGCGCAGTCCGCCGTCAGCACCGCCATCGCCAATCTGGAGATGGACCTGGGCTGCGAGCTGTTCGATCGCACCCCGCGTACCCCCATCCTGACACCTGCAGGCAAGGCACTGCTGCACGAAGCCAATAGCGTGCTGGTGCAATGCCAACGCCTGGAGGCCCGCGCACGCACCCTCAGCGAGGGCCTGGAAGCCAGCCTGACTTTGGCGATCGATGAAGCGCTGGTGGAGATGCCACCCGTGATGGAAGTACTGGAAAAGATGGCGGTACAGTATCCGACACTGACACTGAATCTGCTCAATGGGGCTCAGGATGAAGTGGCGCGCTGGGTGGAGCAGCACGAGGCCAACCTCGGCATCCTGTTCTGCCAGCCGCTCTGTGCCATGGCACTGGAGCGGGAGGCTCTGGGACGACTGGAGCAGGTGCTGATCGTCGCCCGCGACCATCCCCTGGCACAGCTCGAGAGCCCGACCCACAGCGATCTGGCGGATCACCGTCAATTGATGATCGGTCAGCGTCAGCAGCTGGGCCCCGGCCAGGAAGCTCCTCGTTCACAGCGTTTCTGGCAGCTCAACAGCTTCTATGCCATGGCGGAACTGACGACACGTGGCCTGGGCTGGGCACAGGTGCCACGTCACATCGCCCATTACCCGCCCTTCCAGAAGCGGCTGACGATACTGGACCTGAGTGCACTGGGCGCCACCGCCGATATCGATATCGAATTGATCTCGCGACGTGACAGCCCCCGCGGCCCTGCCGCCAGCTGGCTGCGCCAATCACTGCGCGACACCTTCCGTGACAGTCACGCCGCCATCGCCAACCAGAACCTGCCGCCGGCATGACACGCCTCACACCTGCAGGGGGTAACGCTCAGGCGTGTGCTCGAGCTGGCATTCAAGGCGCCACAGCGCCTGACCGGACTCATGATACTTGCGCTCGAAGTGGGTCAGATAATCGCCGTGCGGAACAAAGGCCTCTGCCGTCACCTCGACACCGGTGGCATGACCGATGGCCTGAGCGAATTCCAGTGCGTAGATCTGCCAGTTGGTGCGCAACTCGAGCCGACCGCCCAATGCCATGATGATCGGAAATACCGGATGGCCTTGCCAGCGCATCTTGAGGTGACGCGCCTTGGGATAGGGATTGGGATACAGCAGGGTGTGATGAGCCGGCGCCCAGCCTGCCGCCAGTGCGAGACGCCAGAAATCAACGAGATCAGCACGTACCAGCAACGCGTTGTCCGGAAGCTCGCCGTGCTTGCGAGTGAGGCGGTCCTCGCTGCGATCGACCCCGATCACCGCATGATCCGGATGGGCCAGTGCCAGCAGGCGGGTCGAGCGCCCGACGCCACAGCCGCTGTCCAGCCACAAGGGCTTGTCCTGTTCCGCCAGCCAGCGTTGCGCCTGTTCAAACGCCTCACGCGTGTGCTCCGCGACTGGCTTGCGAAGCGGATGTGCCATCGCACGGCGTACGCGCCGCTCGATGTCCTCGTGGGGGCCGGTCTGGGGAGAGTCGATCTGACGGGAGTTGGCGTACATCGGAATTCCGGTGGCAGGCGAGCAGAAAATGGACGAGGGAATTCTAGCAGATTCCTCTTTCGGGAATCCGCCGCGCCCCGCTCGGTCTGGCGGCAAGCGCCGGCAGGCAATGCACAAAAAAAGCGCATGCCTCTCGGCACGCGCCTACACCAACTCTAGCGACTCAAACAGCCCCTGAAGCATCTCATCCGTCACGCCCATAATCAAACAAACGATTGATCTTTTTTCGTGACCCAGGACCTCGGTGGAATGGCCTACCCTGCAACGCAGGATATCGCACAGTGTTCGCAGCGAGTCCTCGCTAGCGCCGCAGCCTGAGAGCAGGGTGCATGACGCCTGTATTGAGGGGGTGTTATCATCGCGGCATCATTTGGACGAATGCCCGCAGAGGCGTCGCCCAGACCAACGACTCACAGCATTTTTCACGAGGAAAGCGGCTTGTCACACTTACCGGTGATCGTCGGCATGGGCGGAGTCAACGCCGCCGGCAGGACTTCGGGTCATCAAGCCTTCCGGCGCACGGTGCTCGAGACTCTGTCGGAGACGGACCGCCAGGAGACCCTGCTGGGCCTTGCATCGCTCATGAATCTCGCCCGCTGCGACGAGCAGGGTCAGTGGTTCGATGCCGAAGGCCAGCCCGCCGAGGCACAGGCACTCGCGGCTCGTCTGGAAGAGCAGGTACTGGCACATTCCCTGATTCGTCGCATCGAAGACGAACGCTTCAATGACGCCGGGATTCCCGCCAACCGCCAGTCACGCCTGACGTTGACCGAGGACCTGAGCTTCACCCTGCGCAGCCGCCAGCTGCCGGAGCAGCCACCCGCCGCGTGGCAGATCCGCGAGCTGGACAATCGTCGCGTCGAAGTCACGGTGCCGGCAGGCGAATTCGATGTCCTGCTGCCGGACAACCGCAAGGCACTGGTCCGCGCCGCCGGTCAGCTGCCCAGCGGCTTCGCGCCGGAGCAGCTCTACCGCAGCGTGCATCACCCTCGCGGCCTGTCGATGACGATCTTCGGCGCCAGCGATTGCCTCGGCGACAGCGGACTTGACTGGGACTCGCTGCGCGACAGCCTCGACCCCGACGACATTGCCGTCTATGCCGGCAACTCGATCGGCCAGATGGACACTGAAGGCTGGGGCGGACTGATGAAGTCCTTCGTGGCCGGCGAGCGCGCCACCTCCAAGCAGATGCCGCTGGGCTATGCCCAGATGCCGGCCGACTTCCTGAATGCCTATGTGCTTGGCAATGTCGGGGGAGCCGGTGCCGCGATGGGTGCCTGCGCCAGTTTCCTCTACAACCTGAAGCTGGGCCTGAATGACATCCGCAGCGGACGCCGTCGCGTGGTGATGGTAGGCACGGCGGATGCGCCCATCACGCCGGAAGTCATTGAAGGGTTCCGCAGCATGGGGGCGCTGGCCGATGACGAGAGCCTCAAGGCCCTCGATGCGCTGGAAGTCCTCACTGACAGCGATTACCAGAAAGCCTGCCGTCCCTTTGCGCGCAACTGCGGTTTCACCATCGCCGAAGCGACCCAGTTCGTGATTCTGATGGCGGATGAGCTGGCGCTGGAGACCGGCGCTCGCATCCTGGGCAGTGTCCCGGATGTCTTCGTCAATGCGGATGGCTGGAAGCGGTCCATCTCGGCACCGGGCGTCGGCAATTACATCACGCTGAGCAAGGCGGTGGCGCTGGCGCGAGACATCGTCGGTGATGAAGGCGTACGCCAGCGCAGTTTCGTGCATGCGCACGCCACCTCCACACCGAAGAACCGCACGACCGAATCTCATGTGCTCAACGAAGTGGCGCGGGCCAACGGTATCGAAGCATGGCCTGTCGTGGCGGTGAAGACCTTCGTCGGCCACAGCCAGGGCAGCGCGGCGGGTGATCAGACGGTCTCGGCACTCGGCAGCATGACCACCGGCATTCTGCCGGGCATTCCGACGCTGGATGCCATCGCCGATGACGTCCATCACAGCCATCTCGACATCCGACGCGAAGCTCGCGAATTCTCGGCCGATGTCGCCTTCATCAATGCCAAGGGATTCGGTGGCAACAACGCCAGCGGCGTGGTGCTGTCGGCCGATGTCACGCTGAAGCTGCTGACAGCGCGACATGGTGACGACGCCCTGGCGGCCTGGCGTGAGCGCAGCGGCCTCTGTGAACAGCGTCGGGCGGACTATCTGGACAAGGCGCAGCGCGGTGAATTCACGCCGACCTACCGCTTCGGCGAGGGTGTGCTGGAAGGGCCGGAGCTTGAGATCACTGATCGCGAGATCCGCATTCCAGGATACGCGAAAGCCGTCTCTCTCAAGGTCGACAACCCCTTCGGGTCACTCTAGCGACACCTCGTGAGCGACTGCCGTGAAGAGCGCTCCCCCAGCCTGCTGGCCACAGCAAGGCTGGGGGTTCTACACTCGGACTGGCCACCAGCTTTCGCTCGTTGCCCGCAGGTGTCTTGCACCAAGACCAGAGCGCAGGCATCTCACCCTTCGTCGTCCATTGCAGCAAGGCCGTCCGCGATGGCCCGCTGACAGAGCACGAGTTCGTCATGCCCAAGAACATTGCCGTCTACCCTGGCACCTTTGATCCGATCACCAATGGCCATACCGACCTGATCGAGCGTGGTGCTCGCCTGTTCGACAAGGTCATCGTCGCGGTCGCCTACAGCCCGAGCAAGCAACCCACCCTTCCACTGGAACTGCGCATCGAGCTTGCCCGACAGATTCTCTCGCATCTCGACAATGTCGAGGTCATCGGTTTCAGTTGTCTGCTGACGGAGCTGCTGGAACAGCAGAATGCGCGTATCATTCTGCGCGGCCTGCGCGCGGTATCCGACTTCGAGTACGAGCTGCAGCTGGCCAACATGAACCGGGCACAGGCGCCGCACGTCGACAGCCTGTTCCTGACCCCGGAACTGCAGAACTCCTATATTTCATCGACCATCGTGCGCGAAATCTCGCGACACGGGGGTGATGTGTCGCGTCTGGTGCACCCGATAGTGGCCGAGGCTCTTGCCAGCCACTTCAATCCGCCCGGCGCCGACACCGCCACAAGCTGAGGACACCACCATGGCCCTGATCATCACTGATGAGTGCATCAACTGCGACGTCTGCGAGCCGGAATGTCCCAATGGCGCCATCTCGCCGGGTGAAGAGATCTATGTCATCGACCCGGACCTGTGCACCGAGTGCGTCGGCCACTTCGATGAGCCGCAATGCCAGCAGGTCTGCCCGGTTGACTGCATCCCGCTCGACCCGGCCAACAAGGAAAGCCAGGAAGAGTTGATGGAGAAGTATCAGATCATCACGGCAGCGCTGGGCAACTGACCTGCACCTGCCCGCCACCACGAGCGCCTGCCCCTGTCAGGCGCTCGTGGTGGCCTGGCACTCCTGCAACGCCGGTAGAAGCCATGTCCTGACTCCCTCCTTGGCAGCGTTCCTCTCCCTCCTGTCCTGTCGCCTCTCCTTTCTCCTCCCGCTTGCTCGTCTCTCTTCTATTGTTTTCTCTCTTCTCTATTCTCTCTTTTCAACCTCTTCCATCCTGCGTGCTTCGCGATGCGCGATGACCGCACGAGTCTCAGTGCCAACGGTCAGCCGCTGACACCGTGCAGGACGGCTCGGCTTGCGCGACTCACCGGGAGGCAGGCGCCTCGCACTTTCATCAGCGATAAAGAATATGATGGTTGATAGCGAGACTATCGGTTAATTTCTGTTAGTACACAGTAACAGAAGTATTCTATCCTGTAGGGATACAGTCACCGATCGCCCTTCACGCGCACGGAATGCACATGTCATCACGCCAACTGCCGTCAGCCCTGAAAATGCCAGCCTTCAAAGCCCATACTCCACTTCCCGCCTCGGGATTGGTCGGTCTGGCCGGAATGCTGGTTTTGATGGTGCTGCTGATCCTGCTGCCACGCCCCGATATCTTCACGTCAGTCGCGCAATACCTCATCCCGCATTCACTGCTTGAGATCGGTGCGGTACTGGTCGCCTCGATGGCGGCCATCTCCATCTTCCAGGGCCATCGCAGCACGGTCCCCGTCAGCTTCGTGGTGATGGGCTGTGCCTTTCTGCTCTCGGCCTTCTTCGACCTGATTCATATCTTCAGCTATGACGGCATGCCGAACTTCGTCAGTGATGCATCGGTACAGAAAGCCATCCACTTCTGGCTGGCGGGGCGGACGGCCTTCGTCGTGGCGCTGCTGGCACCCTGCCTGATCACCTCACGCCCGATGACGCACCGCCGGCTGCCACTGGCGTTCGTCTTGACGCTTGTCATTGGCCTGCTGGTCAGCTGGGTAGGGCTCTATCATCTTGACTACCTCCCCGCGACCTTCATCCCCGGAAGCGGCCTGACGGCGTGGAAGATCGGTTACGAATGGGTACTGGCGATCGGATCCCTGATCGCCGCGATCCTGCTGCTCAGCTCCCGACGTCTGCCCGAGGGCACCAACATCAGCTGGCTGGCCGTCGCCGCGCTTGCCACTGGCCTCTCGGAGCTCTGCTTCACCCTGTATGCCACTGCCCACGACGTCTTCAATCTCCTGGGGCACCTGTACAAGGTGGCCGCCTACGGCATGCTCTACCACGCCATCTATTCCTCACGCCTGGTCTACCCCTACCAGCGACTCAAGGACATGAGCAGTGCGCTGGCAGAAGCGGAACAGCGCTGGCAGTTCGCGCTGGAAGGTTCAGGCGCCGGTGTCTGGGACTGGAAGCAGGACAGCGATCAGGTCTTCTACTCTCCGCAGTGGAAAGCGACGCTGGGCTATGAAGAAGAGGACATCGGCAGCAGCTTCGACGAATGGAAATCGCGCATACACCCTGACGACATGCAGCGGACGCTGGAAGATCTCAAGCAACACTTCGAGGGGCACAGCGTCGAGTACCGCAACGAGCATCGCATGCTGACCCGCAGCGGCGAATGGAAGTGGATTCTGGATCAGGGAAGAGTCGTCGAACGCTCACCGGACGGTCGGCCATTGCGCATGATCGGCACCCACAGCGATATCGACTGGATCAAGGAACAGCAGCAACGCCTGATCACCAGTCGGGCACGGCTGCGCTCCATCTACCATTCGGCCCCCGTGGGCATCATCGTGGCAGATCGCAGCGGCACCATCGTCGATGCCAACTCCGCCATGCACAACCTGTTGGGCAGAGGTGAAGCCGAGCTCTTCCAGCAGTCCCTCTGGGGGCTGTTCTCCCTCGAGGAAGTCAGTCGCCTGAAGCGTGCCTGGGGGCAGCTCCAGCGCGAGGGCGGCAACTTCCAGGACGAATACCACATGCAGACCGCGCGCGGGCATTTGTTCTGGGCGGAAGTCACCCTTACTCCGCTTGAAGGCGAGGATCGCACCCTGGTGCTGGTCAACAACATCGAGGACCGTCGCCGCGCCATCGAATTGCTGGAGGAGAACGCGACGCTCTACCAAGAAGTCTTCAGTACCGGCAACGCCATCAAGCTGCTGATCGACCCGGAACTGGCTGAAATCATCGATGCCAACCCGGTCGCCGCCGATTTCTACGGCTACAGCATCGGTGAGATGTGTGGCATGCCCCTGGGACGCATCAACGTGCTGGCAAGCCAGACGCTCTCGAAGCGCATCCGTTCGGTGGTCAACCGTACTGACAACCACTTTGAAGCCAGCCATCAGCTGGCCAACGGCGAACTGCGTGACGTCGAGATCTTCACAGGCCCGGTTGACCTCAATGGCCGCACACTGCTGTTTTCGATCGTGCACGACATCACGGATCGCAAACGCGCGCAACGAGACCTCCAGATCGCCAATCTCAAGCTGTCGCGCCTCTCGGAGAGCCGCACCCAGATCCATCATCTTTCGGAACGCCTGCTGACCTGCTCACGACTGGACGAGATCGTCACCCAGCTCAATGTGCGCCTGCCCAGCCTGTTCGCCGGCTGCGAGGGCACGCTGCAACTGGCAGATCCGGCGGATCACCAGCAGAAGACACATATCCAGTGGGGGACGGCTCCCACGGAAGTCTGCGTACTCAATCACTCACTGAGCGTCGGGGATACGGTGATCGGCAACTTCACGCTGCAGATCCCCTCTGACAGCGAGAGTCAGGAGCACCTCCGCCCGCTGGCAGAGGACGTCTGTCAATTGATCATGCTGGCGCTGGCTGACCTGCAATTGAAACAGGGGCTGGCCCATGAGGCACGTCGGGACACCCTCACTCGACTCTACAATCGCCGGCATCTGGATGAAGTGCTGCCACAGAAACTGGCAGAAGCCAGCATCGGCAACCCCCTTTCACTGGTAGTACTGGATCTGGACAACTTCAAGCAGGTCAACGATACCTACGGTCATGAGATGGGGGACCAGGTTCTGTCTCGCCTCGCCAGCATCATCCGCGAGTCGCTGCGCAGCTCGGATGAAGCCTGCCGTTATGGTGGGGAAGAGTTCGTCATTCTGATGCCGGGGGCCAGCGCTGCCGTGACACGCGCACGCGTCGAAGCCATCCTTGAAGCCTTCCGGGAAGAAAGTTTCGAGCATGACACCCTGGGACAGCTGACAGGGCTGAGCTTCTCCGCCGGCGTCGCCAATGCCCCCCACGACAGTCAGTCGACCGACACGTTGTTCAGCATGGCCGACAACGCGCTCTATCAGGCCAAGCGCTCGGGCCGTCAACGCGTTCTGTGCTTCAACAATCTGCCCCCCACCGAAGACCATCGAGTCACGTCCTCTCCCAGATGAGGCCTCGTGATATTGCAGCGCTCGAGTTCAGCCTCTTTCCGCTGACCTCAAAGACGACACCGCCGGCCATGATGGCCGGCGGTGTCGTGTGCGGGGTCATTGCTTCATGGCACGACTCTCCTTGCACCATGCCAAGGCAGATCTCACATTTCCTCGGCCCGCCGACTCATCTCACATCCCAGACAGCGTCGGAACGTAGCTTCGGCTGGCGTCTTGACCAACGTCTCTGCAGTGGCGTCCAGATTGCCCCCGAGAGCCGCAAAAGGCGCTGACACCAAGAAGACTGCCGTACCCGCGACTGTCGTCAACAACAACAGAGGACGCCCGATCAAGGCATCTGCCACCATGGCACCGGCTCCGGGGCCTGACTGCTCCGGCTCGCCAGGCAGGTCCAGCGCCTGAGCGGGCATGGCCATGGCAAGGGTCATCACCCCACCCGCCACGAGTCCCAACCACCCTTCTTGTCTTGTTTTCATTCCCCTAACTCCCTGTAGGCTGCATGGATGCACTCGCGTCCCCACCAGGATGGTGGCCTGTAGGCGCACGACTCCACTCAAGTGTATCAGGTGAAGACATTCCGACTGGAGAGTGTGCATTCCGGGTGGTCAACGTTGATGGTGCGTCGCATCAAGGATACCGTTGCGAGGATGCTTATAATACAATATGACGATATAGTAGACCTGCGGTGATATTATATAACTCGTACGGAACCATCATAATCAATAACACGTGCAAGGATAACGATCATGTTTGCAAGGATGCTATTCACCGGCGCTCTGCTTTTCTCGGCAGCACAGGCTCATGCCGCAGGCGATAGCGCGCCATCTGACAAGTTCTATCTGGGTGGGGGCGCCGGTCAGGCTGTTTATCATGCCGATACTCTCGACGATATCGACTCCTACGAAGGCGCGAATGCCGATGAAAGGGATGCCGCTTATACGCTGTTCGGCGGTTATCGATTCAACCCGAATTTCAGCATGGAAGTCGCCTACGTCAACCTGGGGGAGGCAACGGGCAAGGTCAGCGGCGTTGGTCAGGTCGCGTCTTTCGAGGTCGATGGCGTATCGGCTTCATTGCTGGGTCGCTTGCCAATCGACGGAGGCTTGAGCGTAATCGGGCGCATCGGCGCCATCAAATGGGACTCCGAGGCCAAGCTTCTCAACGACAAGGAAAAGGACAACGGTACTGACCCCATTTTCGGTGGCGGCCTTGAGTACAGCAATCAATCCCTTTTCGCCCGTGCTGAATACACGCGTTATATGCTCGATGTGGACAGTGGCAGCTCCGACGAAGATGTCGACATTGACCTTTGGAGCTTGAGTGCTGGCATGTATTTCTAAACGGCGCTTCCTTTTCTTTAAATAGTCATTCAAGAATCATCGCCTGTTGTTGATGCCCTGCAGAGTTTTTGCAGGGCATCATCATATCCAGAGCTCCGCAAAGCCATTGACGACTTCTTTCGCAAGGGTAGGCTTGTACCACCTGAATGGAGCGCCAATGACCGATTCTTCACGACAAGCCGCCCCCTCTTCTCCATCGGCCGCTCGCACCGACCGCCATCTCTGGCAGCTCGCCTGGCCGATCATCCTTTCCAATATCTCGGTGCCGTTGCTCGGACTGGTGGATACCGCCGTGGTCGGGCATCTGGAAGATGCGATCTATCTGGGTGCCGTCACGCTGGGCGCGGTGCTGTTCAGCTTCCTTTACTGGGGCTTCGGCTTCCTGCGCATGGGCACGACCGGCATGACGGCCCAGGCACATGGCCGTGGTGATCACGACCGGCTGCGAACGCTGCTCGGACAGGGCATTCTGCTGGCACTGGCCATCGGCATGCTGCTGATGCTGCTCGGCTCACCGCTCATTTCGCTGGGCCTGGGCTTGATGGAGGCCAGCGAGACCACTCGCGCACTGGCCCATGACTACGCCAGCATTCGCCTGTGGTCGGCACCCGCCGTACTGATCAATTACGTGATACTGGGCTGGTTTCTGGGCCTGGGGAATTCACAGGTGACGCTGGGTATCCTGGTGCTGACCAATGTGCTCAATATCGTGCTGGATCTCGCCTTCGTCCCAGGCCTGGGGATGACCAGTGATGGCGTGGCCCTGGCCAGTGTGATCGCGGATTACTGCGGGTTGGCGGCCGGCCTGTGGCTGGTGTCACGTCAACTCTCCCGCATGCCGGGTCACAGTGATCGCGCCGCCCTGTTATCACTGTCCGCCTGGAGCGTACTGATCCGCGTCAATCAGCACCTCTTCGTGCGCACCCTGTGTCTATTGGGCGCCACGGCCTATTTCACGTCCCAGGGAGCCAGCTTCGGGGACGAGACTCTGGCGGCCAATGCCGTGCTGCTGCAATTCGTGATGATCACGTCCTACGGGCTCGATGGTTTCGCGCAGGCTGCTGAATCCGAGGTCGGCCGCGCCGTGGGACGGGGAGACTGGCAGCGCTTCACTCGCAGCGTCAGGGCGGCTACGCGCTTCTCGTTGGTCACTGCCGCCGCCGCAAGCCTGCTGCTATGGCTCCTTGGCCCGCAGATGATCGCCCTGCTGACGGACCTGCCCGAGGTACGACAACTGGCAATCACCTATCTGCCCTGGATGGTCGCCATGCCGTTGGTGGCCGTATGGAGCTACCTGCTGGACGGGATCTTCATCGGTGCCACGGCGACACGTGAAATGCGCAATACGCTGGTGGTCTCCCTGCTGGCATTCATCGGACTGTGGCCCCTGCTCGAGAGCTTCGGAAATCATGGCCTGTGGCTGGCGTTCCTGCTGTTTACCAGCGTTCGTTCTGTCGTGCTCGGCGGCTACTATCTGCATCATCGCCGTCACCACTGGCGCTGAACCCTATCGAGCAGAGCACGCCCTGGGTTGATCCAGCGATGAAGTGCTCGCCAGGCGCATCGGAGCCCTACCCCTCGACCATCGCGCGATACTCTACTGCTATCGGATAGACTAATGTGAGCATGCCAACCCAACTCCCATACCGATAAAAAGCCACAGGGAGCATCACATGCTGCAATCGCTATCCCGGCCAGCCGTCAAGCTGGTCGAGCGCTATCTACCTGACCCCTATATCTTCGTATTGCTGTTGACCGTCGTCGCGGCCGCAGCCGCCATGCTGATCGAGCAACGCTCCCCCGCCGAGGTAATGCGCTACTGGGGCGATGGCTTCTGGAATCTGCTGACCTTCTCCATGCAGATGCTGCTGGTATTGATCTCGGGGTTCATGCTCGCCAATACGCCGCCGGTGAAGAAGGGCCTGGCCAGCATCGCCTCGCTGGCCAGAACGCCTGGCAGTGCCATCATGCTGGTCACCTTCGTCTCGCTGATCGCCAGCTGGATCAACTGGGGCTTCGGACTGGTGATCGGTGCACTGTTCGCCAAGCAGCTGGCCAAGATGATCAAGGTGGATTACCGGCTGCTGATCGCCAGCGCCTACTCAGGTTTCGTGATCTGGCATGCGGGCATCTCGGGCTCGATTCCGCTGACCATCGCCACCGCGGGCCACTTCACCGAGGAGAGCATCGGCATCGTGCCCACCTCGGACACCATCTTTGCCTTCTTCAATATCGCCATCGTCGCGGCGCTGCTGATCATCATGCCGCTGGTCAATCGCGCCATGATGCCCTTCGAGAAGGAAAGCGTGTACGTGGATCCGGCCCTGCTGGAGGAAAAGCCCACCGAGATCAGCGACCAGCCTCGTCCCGCCGAGCGTCTCGAGAACTCACCGATCCTCGCCTGGGTCGTGGGGCTGTTCGGCCTCGCCTGGCTGGTGGATCACTTCGTGATTCGTGGCGGTGGCCTGAATCTCAACGTGATCAACTTCAGCTTCCTGTTCCTGGCCATCGTGCTGCATGGCACGCCGCGCAAGCTGCTGGACAGTCTGAACGAGGCCATCAAGGGCGGCGCCGGTATCGTCATCCAGTTCCCCTTCTATGCCGGCATCATGGCGATCATGGTGCAGTCCGGACTGGCGACTACCCTCTCCGAGGGATTCGTGTCGATCGCCAGCGCCGAGAGCCTGCCGTTCTGGTCCTTCATCAGTGCCGGTATCGTCAATCTGTTCGTACCTTCCGGTGGTGGGCAGTGGGCGGTTCAGGCACCGGTCATGATTCCTGCCGCCCAGGCACTGGGTGCCGACCTGCCACGCGTCGCGATGGCCGTCGCCTGGGGCGATGCCTGGACCAACATGCTGCAGCCTTTCTGGGCACTGCCTGTCCTGGCCATCGCGGGCCTGAAGGCCAAGGACATCATGGGGTTCTGTCTGGTGCAGCTGCTGGTGACCGGTATCATCATCTCACTGGGGCTGACCCTTCTATGAGAAGGTCGCCGTGACGAAATATCTCTGACGAGACGTTCGAATGCCACGACTCCCGGCCCCTCGCAACGTCATGCCACCTGGCCCCCGGGGAGTGATTCTTCGGGGGCCAGGTCGTTCAGAGAGTGCTGATATGCCGCTCACAGGGTGCCAAGTGACGCCGAATCCCTCAGACTGTCAGGGACAAGAATCATCCCGCTCCGATACCCGTCCCCAGGGTCACTCGAGCCTTTCTGACCCTGACTCGCTCATCAAGGATTCCTGCATGAATGACACCCAGCCTGATCAGGCCACCCTCAATGACGCCCTCCCCGGTCAGCACCAGTTGATCATGACCGAGTTGATGACACCGGACATGGCCAACTTCAGCGGCAAGGTGCACGGTGGCGCCATTCTCAAGAAGCTGGATGAAGTCGCCTACGCCTGTGCCAGCCGCTACAGCGGCAGCTACGTCGTCACTCTGTCGGTGGACCAGGTGCGCTTCAAGCAGCCGATTCACGTCGGCGAGCTGGTGACCTTCCTGGCCTCCGTCAATCATGTCGGCCGCTCCTCGATGGAAATCGGCATCAAGGTCGTCGCCGAGTCCATCCAGGGTCGCCTGATTCGTCATACCAACAGCTGCTACCTGACCATGGTCGCGGTGGATCCGGACGGCAATCCGGTTCCGGTGCCGCCACTGAACCTGGAAACCCAGGAGCAGAAACTGCGCTTCCATAAGGCCGCGATTCGCAAGAAGCTGCGCAAGCAGGCCGAGGAAGAGGAAAAGCGCCAGGAATCGATGGAATTCTGAGACACCGATCTCGAAAGCCAGTGCAAGATGCGGAGTGCGAGGTAGTCGCCACGTGGCGATACTGGGCGGAACTCCGTCACCGCGAGACGAACGATGACTCCTTCACGAGCGGCACAAGACGCCATCTGGCAACGCCTGCTGGCTCGCCAGTCGATTGCCGGTGAGTCATTGCGCTATGGCGTGATCACCACCGGCATCTTCTGCCGTATCGGCTGTCCCTCACCGCCTCCACGGCGTGACAATGTCAGGTTCTTCCCTGACACCCGCGCCGCGCATGCAGCCGGGCTGCGTGCGTGCCGTCGCTGTCACCCAGAGACGGATTCATCCTCGGACAACCGCGATATCCCCGACATGCCACACTGGCTCATCGCCGTCTGTCGGCAACTGGAAGCCGCCGTCGCCGAGAGCCGGCCGACACCGTCACTGAGCCGTCTGGCCATCCTCACGGGCCTTGGCAGCTCTCACCTTCAGCGCCGCTTCAAGGCCTGGCTCGGCCTGTCGCCCAGCGACTATGCCAGCGGACTGCGCCAGCTGCGCTTTCATGATCTGCTCGAACAAGGGCGCGGTGTCACCGACGCCATCCTCACGGCAGGCTATCGCTCCACCAGCCGTGCCCATGCACGCGCCGGCGGCATGACGCCCAGCGCTCGTTCGAAAGGAGGCAGTGGCGAGACACTATTGGCGATGCACTGGCCATGCAGTTTCGGTATGCCCGAGCATCACTGCTGGCTGAGCGCCGCGCTCAGTGAACGTGGAGTGGTGGCCATCCAGCTGACGGATAGCCGTGATGCTGGGCAGAGTGCTCTGGAAGCTCGTCTGCCAGAGGCTGACTGGCAACAGGTGACACCCGACGACGAGGCAGGGCAATCACTGCATGCAATGCTCGGTGCGCGCCTGCTGGCACTCTGCGAGACTCCACAGACGAGCCAGGCGCTCTTCATCGAGCTGCCGCTGGATGTCCGCGGTACCGCATTTCAGCTGCGTGTCTGGCAGCAACTGAATACCACCCTGAGCGGCGAGACCCTGACCTACCGGCAACTGGCTGAAGCTCTGGGGCGACCCACTGCCAGCCGCGCCGTCGCCAATGCCTGCGGCGCCAACCCCCTCGCCCTGCTGACGCCCTGCCACCGTGTGGTGCGTGGCGATGGTGGTCTCGGTGGCTATCGCTGGGGAGTGGAACTCAAGCAGGCAAGGCTGGCTCAGGAGGCCGAATCCTCCGACAGATCATGAGGCCCGCCAGCGCACAGCGGCTAGAGCGTCGTGCAACGCAACGGCGGCGGGGCATGCAGCACCTCACGGACGATCTCCAGGGCCCGCGTCAGGACCTCACGACTCTCGGCGGCACTCAGGCACAGCCGCAATGCCTGTGGTGGAGGTTCATTGCCGACACAGAAAGGCTCGGCACTGGTGACATGTACCCCGCGCCGAGCCAATGACTCGACCACAGCCTGGCTACGCTGCCCTTCGGGTAGCACCAGCCACAGATCGAACGATGAAGGCCGCGAAGAGAGCGTCCACTCCCCCAGCAGAGTACGTGCCAGTCGCTGGCGCGCCCGCATCTCCTCCACCTGCCAGTCCACCAGTTGTGTCGCATTGCCACTGGTCAGCCAGGCGCAGACCGTTTCCATCAACAGCGGTGCCACCATCCAGCTGTGACTGCGCAGCACCGCGCCAATCCGGGACAGCACTTCCACCGGGGCGCGCAATACGCCCAGACGCAGACCGCCAGCCAGCAGTTTGGAGGTACTGAAGACATACAGGGTGCGCTCAGGAGCCATCTGATAGAGCCGCGTGCCGCACTCCTCGTTGGGCAGATATTGCACCCCATCTTCCAGAATCCAGAAGTCATGATGGCGCGCGAGGGCGACCAGGGCCTCGCGCCGTGCATGAGACAACTGCGCCGCGCCCGGATTGTTCTGCTCGGCCATCACGTAGACCATCCTGGGCACCTGCTGGCGACACAGCCGCGCCAGAGCCTCGACATCCATGCCCTCCTCATCCAGCGGTACTCGCAGCAGCTTCAGGCCCCGCTCAGCACTCGCGGCGATCAGTCCGGGGTAGGTCAGCGCTCCCGTGACCACCGCCTCTCCGGGGGCCAGCAAGGCCGACAGCGCGAGAGTAATGCCATTCTGCCCTCCCTGCGTCAGCATCAGCTCCTCGGGGTCGACCGGCATGCCGAGCTCGCTCATCCAGCTCGCCAGCAATTGGCGATGACTGCCCACCCCGAATTCATTCTGGTATTCGACACTCCGCACCAATGCCTCGGGGGAGTGGCTGATCGCGGTCAGCGCCGCCGCCATCCCCTGCTGCCGCGCCGGATGCGGCGGTGGCAGGCTCATGGTGAGATCCATCACACCAGAGGATGCCGAAAGGGAGTCATCCGACTCCGCCGCGATCCCGAATGATGGCCTGGCATGCAAGGCATGTCCGAAGCGCCTGTCGGGCACAGGCCCCGCGCTGACCGGCGCATTGACGTAGGTTCCGCTCCCCACACGCGCCCTGACCAACCCATGTCGCTCGGCCTCGGCATAGCCGCGTGTCACGGTACCGATCGTCACGCCCAGCGCATCCGCAAGTCGGCGTTGCGGCGGCAGTCGCTCATCCTCCTTGAGCAGGCCTGAGGCGATATCGAGGCGGATGGCCTCCGCCAGCGCACGATAGCGCGGCAGGGTGGGATCAAGTGTCGGAGTCCATATTGTCATGGTGACAAAAAACCTGTTGACGGTAATTGTCATCAGATTATGCTCAAAACATGGCACCAACAAGCCATAAAATGCTGGAACGTGCCGACATCCATCACAATTGCACCCATACAATAATGCGGCATCACGCCAACGCCCCACACGCTGAAGGACACCCATGGAATCCCTCGCCTTTCTTGCCCCAGCCACGCTCTACATGCTGTCGATGACCCTGACACCGGGGCCCAACAACGTCATGCTGACGGCTTCCGGAGCCAATCATGGCTATTGGCGCACCCTGCCGCATATCTTCGGCATCATGATCGGCTGCCTGGTGCTGTTCATCGGCATCGCGCTGGGACTGGGACTGGTCTTCGAGCGCTACCCCATCGTGCAGACACTGCTCAAGGTGTTGGGGAGTGGCTATCTGCTCTATCTGGCCTGGAAGATTGCCATGGCCCCACCACCCGACCTGTCGAGCCGACAGGATGCACGGCCGATGAGCTTTCTGGCAGCCGCGCTATTCCAGTTCGCCAACCCCAAGGCCTGGGTCATGGGTATCGCGCTGATGGCGGGCTTTCTCCCGGAAGACGGGCCGGTGTGGCTCAACGCGATCCTGCTGGCGAGCTTCGCGGAACTGGTGGCGCTGCCCTGCATCTCCCTGTGGGCAGGCTTCGGCACCGCCATCGGGCGTCTGCTGAATACCGATCGCGCCTGGAGGATCTTCAACCGCGTGATGGGGGCACTGACGGCCTCCTGCGTCATCTTCATCCTGGGCTGATCGTCGCTGGCCTGCGAGGGACGGCAGCACATCACGGATATCGAACACTGTTCGCATCACCACTGTTTTCCCTCGCGATGTTCGCTAGACTGTCAGGACGCTTTTTACACGCCTGCACAGGATGCTCCTCCATGCTGACGCTCTATGGTGATCGCCGCTCCGGTAACTGCTACAAGGTCGAGCTGCTGCTGCACCTTCTCGAACGCCATCACCATTACATCGAAGTCGACATTCTGGCCGGCGATACTCGCACGCCGGAATTCCTGACCCGCAACGTCAATGGCAAGATCCCGCTGCTGGAGCTGCATCGCGGTGAGACACTGTCAGAGTCCAACGCCATCCTGAACTACCTCGCCGATGGCAGCGATTATCTGCCGAGTGACCCCTTCCTGCGTGCCAAGGTGCTGCAGTGGCAGTTCTTCGAGCAATACAGCCATGAGCCCTACATCGCCACTGCCCGCTTCATCAATCGCTACCTCGGCCTGCCCGAGGAACGCCGTGACGAGTACGCCGCCAAGCAGGAGGGCGGCAAGCGTGCCCTGCGGGTGATGGAGCACCATCTCGCCGAACATGACTGGCTGGTAGGGGATCAGTTCACGATCGCCGACATTTCCCTTTATGCTTATACGCATGTCGCTGATGAAGGCGGTTTCGCGCTGGATGATTATCCTGCCATACAGGCGTGGCTGGCACGTGTCGCGGCGCGCCCGGGCCATTTCGATATCCCGCGCGACTGATATCCTCTCCAGCTGGCAGCCCCAGCGACCACCGGCTCACCTTCCATGACAGGCTCGTCGATGCTACCCGTCACCTATCGCCCCATGACACCCGCCGACCACTCGGCCTTCATGCACATGATGGAGGCCACCCCGGGGGTGGTGATCCGCAAGGCGGATGAGTATGCCGCCGTCGAGCGCTATCTGATCCGCAACCCCGGCATGAGCCACTTGGCCTTCTCCGGCGTGCGGCTGGTGGGATGTGCCATGTCCGGGCATGATGGCAAGCGCGGCTACCTGCAACATGTGATGACGGCCCCGGACATGCGAGGCCAGGGGATCGCGAGAACATTGGTCGAGCGCTGCCTGGACGCCCTGGCACAGGAAGGCATCGACAAGGTGCACCTGGATACCCTGCATGACAATCATGAGGCCCACCGCTTCTGGGAGCGTCTGGGCTGGGCGAATCGCAATGCCGAGATCGTGCGCTTCTCGCGCCTGCTGGTGGACGACCCCAACGCCTGACCTCTCTCGCTGATTTCCCGCAACCCTCGCTGAGCAAGGAGCTCTGACGTGCAATTTCTCGAAAATGATGACCTCGGCAAGTTGATCCTGCGCCTGACTCTGGGACTGCTGTTGCTGTTCCATGGCCTCTCGAAACTGCTCGGTGATGGCGGCACGTTGAGCTGGATCGCCGGCGAGCTGGAGAAGATGGGGATACCAGGCGTGGTGGCCTATGGGGTCTACATCGGCGAGATCATTGCGCCCATCATGCTCATCCTCGGCGTGCACGCCCGCATCGCCGGCCTGATCGTCGTCGCCAACATGCTGTTCGCCATTGCGGTGGCTCACATGGGGCAGCTGCTGAGCCTGTCATCGTCCGGTGGCTGGGCATTGGAACTGCAAGGCTTCTTCCTCGCCAGCGCACTGGCCGTCGTCTTTCTCGGCAGTGGCCGCTTCGCGGTGCAGGAGGACTGATGGCCGACGTCGTCACTGCCAGCACCTATTGCGAGAATGCTCCCCAGCACCCGATTCATGGTCCCTATCATGATCACGAATACGGCTTCCCGGTCAGCGATGACCGGGTACTGTTCGAGCGTTTCGTGCTGGAGATCAACCAGGCCGGCCTCTCCTGGCTGACGGTACTCAAGAAGCGCGAGGCCTTTCGCGAGGCCTACGAGAATTACGATATCGCGCGTATCGCCGCCTATGGAGATGAAGAGCGCGCGCGCCTGTTGAGCGATGCCGGCATCATCCGCAACCGCCTCAAGGTCAATGCCGTGATCCACAACGCGGGCGTGGTACTGCAGATGAAGGACTCGCACGGCAGCTTTCTCCAATGGCTGGATGCCCATCATCCGCAACCCTTGTCCGCCTGGGTCAAGCTGTTCAAGAAGACCTTCCGCTTCACTGGTCCCGAGATCGTCAACGAGCTGCTGATGAGCTGCGGCTATCTGCCGGGCTGTCATCGTGACGACTGTCCGGTACAGGCTCGCGTGCTGGACGCCGGCCCGCGCTGGGCCGAGCCGGGTGCCCTGGAGGCGATCCATGCGGATGCCTGACACCAGCTCGTCCTCTTCACTCCCCCTTCCCTCTCGCAGGTAGCCCGCCGATGGACTCCCTTACCCAGATCTGCCTCGGAGCCGCCGTGGGCGGTGCCGTCATGGCGCCCGCCATCCGACACTTGCCCGTCGAAAGACGCGGCGCTGCCATCCGTTATGCATTGCTCGGTGGAGCGGCACTCGGCACCCTGCCCGATCTCGACGTGATGATCGATTACGGCGACGCCGTCGCCAATTACACCCATCATCGCGGCTTCAGCCATTCCCTGCCGGTGCTGGGGCTGCTGGGCATTCTGCTCGGCTGGTTGCTCGCCCATCTTCCACGCCTGGCACCATTGGGGCGTGGCCGCCTGATCGCCTACTGCCTGCTGTGCCTGATCACGCACCCGCTGCTGGATGCCTTCACTACCTATGGCACCCAGCTGCTGTGGCCATGGCCAAGCCGACCGGTGAGCCTGGCCAGCATCTTCATCATCGACCCGCTCTACACCCTGCCGCTGCTGATCACCGGCCTGTGGGTCGCCATACGCGGCCACGCAGGACGATTGCTGGCCACTGGCCTGATGCTCTCGAGCCTCTATCTCGGCTGGGGGCTGGCCGCCAAGAGCTGGGTGGAACATCGCATGGCGCCGGTATTGGCCAGTCAGGGGTTCGCGGACGCCCCTCGCATGGTGCAGCCCACGCCCTTCAACAGCCTGCTATGGCGGGTCAGCGTGGTCACGCCACTGGCGGATCACGAGTGGATGGTCGGCGTCTTCGATTCCGACGAGCAACTGATGGCACTGGCGCGACGGGATTTCCCGCGCCAGCCAGCGCTGGATGCCGAGGTCGGGAAGCTTGAGGATGGACAGCGTCTGCGCTGGTTCGCCGCGCCCTACTTGCGGGCAACCCGCGAGCGGACATCAGAGGGTGAGACGCTGCTGGCGGTGACCGACACCCGCCTGGGCTCGCCCGGCTATCACCCCTTCCGTTTCGCGCTGGCCCGCCAGACCAGCACACGTGAATGGCATTCTCTGGACGACAGCCAGCGACTGCCCAGTCAGCGTGTCGATCGCACTGCCTTGCTGAGCCTCTGGCAAGCCATCCATGACCCGGCATCCCGCATGCAGCCAGGCCAGCGCACCGTCTCTGCCACGCCCTCCAGCCCCTCGGCCGAGACAAGATAAAGCGCCGCTGATGAAGGCCCGAGAGACGACAACGCCCGCCATGGAAGCCATGGCGGGCGTTATCGTATCAGTACTGCGGACAGGATCAGCCGAGGTACTTGATCATCACCCCAGCGGCCACCGCCGAGCCGATCACACCGGCCACGTTCGGCCCCATCGCATGCATCAGCAGGAAGTTGTGCGGGTTGTACTCAAGCCCGACCTTGTTGGAGACACGTGCCGCCATCGGTACCGCCGAGACACCGGCCGACCCGATCAGCGGATTGATCGGCGTCTTCGAGACCTTGTTCATCAGCTTGGCCATCAAGACACCGCAGGCCGTGCCGATGCCGAAGGCGACCACGCCGAGGGCCAGAATGCCCAGCGTCTCCACCGCCAGAAACTTGTCGGCCTGCAGCTTGGAGCCCACCGACAGTCCCAGGAAGATGGTAGTGATGTTGATCAGCGCGTTCTGGGCGGTATCCGACAGACGCTCCACCACACCGCACTCGCGCATCAGGTTACCGAAGCAGAACATGCCCAGCAGCGGTGCGGCGTCCGGCAGCAGCATCGCCACCATGATCAACAGCACCAGCGGGAACAGGATCTTCTCGGTCTTGGAGACCGGACGCAGCTGCGTCATCACCAGGCTGCGTTCCTTGGCGGTGGTCAGCGCGCGCATGATCGGCGGCTGGATCATCGGCACCAGTGCCATGTAGGAGTAGGACGCCACGGCGATCGCCCCCAGCAGCTCCGGTGCCAGCAGACTGGCGACGTAGATGGAGGTCGGGCCGTCCGCACCGCCGATGATGCCGATGGCCGCCGATTGCTGCAGGCTGAAGTCCATCAGCCCCATCGAGGTCAACGCCACCGCGCCCAGCAGCGTCGCGAAGATGCCGAACTGCGCCGCCGCCCCGAGGAACAGGGTCTTGGGGTTGGCCAGCAACGGACCGAAATCCGTCATCGCCCCAACGCCCATGAAGATCACCAACGGCGCGATGCCGGAAGCGATCGCCACGCTGTAGAAGCTGTACAGCATGCCGTTGGAGAAGCCACCATCCAGCGCCATGTTGCTGGCCTGCTGCTTGAGCACTGCGGGAATCTCGCCATGCAGTGCCTGCTCCACCGCGTGGCGCGCCTCATCCAGCGGCAGGCTGGCGATGTTGACGTTGAGCAGATTGGCCATCGAAGCCAGCAGCTCCGGCTTGCCGAGATGCGCCGCCTGCTCGGCAGCAGACAGCGCCAGTCCGGCTTCCGGAATGTTGGCCAGAATGCCGCCGAAGCCGATCGGTACCAGCAGCAGGGGTTCGAAGTTCTTGCGGATCGCCAGATAAAGCAGGCCAAGGCCGATGACGATCATCGCCAGCTGGCCGAAGCTCATGTTGTAAAGCCCCGAGCCGTGCCAGAGGTTGAGTATCTTGTCCATGTCGTGTCGCCTTGCAGAGGAGCATCACCGACCGGCCCGTCGTACATGCCGACGGGCCGGACACACCGGCTCAGAGGGTGATCAGAACGTCGCCGACACTGACACTGTCGCCTTCCTTGACCTTCACCGCAGAGACGGTACCGGCCTGGTGGGCACGGATCTCGGTCTCCATCTTCATGGCCTCGAGAATGATCACGACATCTCCTTCCGCCACGCTGTCACCGACGGCGACATTGACCTTGAAGATGTTGCCCGCCAACGGCGCATTCACCGGCTCACCGGAGGCGGCCTGGGCGGCAGGTGCCGCGGCTGCCGGAGCCGATGCCGCAGGCTCGCTGGCCTGCACCTGGGTGATGTCTCCGCCTTCGGCAACCTCGACGACATACTGCTTGCCGTTGACGTTCAGGGTGTAGGTCTGCGGGCCGCTCGACGCGCCTTGAGCACTGACGGCCGGAGCACCAGAGACCGGCGCTGCGGCGGCCTTGGATGCCTTGTCATCGACAGCCTGCGGGGCGGGCTCGAAGGCATCCGGGTTGCCACGGTTGCGCAGGAACTTGAGGCCGATCTGCGGGAAGAGTGCATAGGTCAGCACGTCATCGGTCTCGCGTTCGCCGCTCTCCAGCGCGATACCTTCCTCCCTGGCCTTGCCCTTGAGCTCCTCACGCAGACGCTCCATCTCCGGCGTCAGGTTGTCTGCCGGGCGGCAGGTGATCGGCTCGGCGCCTTCCAGCACGCGGGACTGAAGTTCGCTGTCGAAGGGTGCCGGCGCCGCGCCATATTCCCCCTTGAGCAACGCCTGCACTTCCTTGGAGATCGACTTGTAGCGCTCACCCATCATCACGTTCATCACCGACTGGGTGCCGACGATCTGTGAGGTCGGGGTCACCAGCGGGATATAGCCCAGGTCCTTGCGTACGCGCGGAATCTCGGCGAGCACGTCATCCAGCTTGTCACCGGCGCCCTGCTCCTTGAGCTGGCCTTCCATGTTGGTGAGCATGCCACCCGGCACCTGGGCAACCAGAATGCGCGAGTCGATACCGCGCAGACTGCCCTCGAATGCCGCGTATTTCTTGCGCACTTCGCGGAAGTAGGCCGCGATATCCTCGAGCTTCTCGAGGTCCAGTCCGGTATCGCGCTCGGTGCCTGCCAGCATCGCGACGACCGATTCGGTCGGGCTGTGGCCGTAGGTCATCGACATCGAGGAAATGGAGGTGTCGACGTTGTCGATGCCCGCCTCGATGGCCTTGAGAGCCGTGGCGGTGGAAAGCCCGGTGGTGGCATGGCACTGCATGTGGATCGGGATCGACAGGCTCGCCTTGAGGCGCGAGACCAGCTCGAAGGCGGTATACGGCGTCAGCAGGCCAGCCATGTCCTTGATCGCCAGCGACTGGGCCCCCATGGACTCGATCTTCTGCGCCAGCTCCACCCACATCTCCAGCGTGTGCACGGGGCTCACGGTGTAGGAGATGGTGCCCTGGGCATGCTTGCCCTGATCCAGCACCGCCTTGAGCGGACGCTCGAGGTTGCGCGGGTCATTCATCGCGTCGAAGACACGGAAGACATCGACACCGCTGGTCGCGGCACGCTTGACGAAGGCATCCACCACGTCATCGGCGTAATGACGATAGCCGAGCAGGTTCTGGGCGCGCAGCAGCATCTGCTGCTGAGTCTTGGGCATCGCTTCCTTCAAGGCACGAATGCGCGCCCAGGGGTCTTCGCCCAGGTAGCGGATGCAGGCGTCGAAGGTCGCGCCGCCCCAGCTCTCCAGCGACCAGAAGCCGATGTCGTCCAGCTTGGCGGCGATCGGCAGCATGTCATCGAGGCGCATGCGCGTGGCCAGCAATGACTGATGCGCGTCGCGCAGTACCACATCCGTGATGCCCAGCGGTTGCTTGTCCATGAGTGATCCCTTGTTCTTTATAATGTGGATATCGGGTTCTGCCGTGGTGGCAGGCTTGCCTTTCACCGCGCCTGCCACACAGAATATTGCACTCGAGAGGTGGTCTCCCCACCGGACGGCTCATGATAGAATCGCCGCTTTCTCGCTGCGGTGTCGCTCCGGCGCTCCGAGAGTACCAGCAGCACCGACGACTTCCGCGACATCTCAGTGCTTGTGATGATCCTGGCGAAAGCGGTGAATCGCCGCCGCCATGACAGCCGTCAGTTCGCTGTCATCCTCTGCTGCAGGTGCCGCCGAGACAGGCGCGCGCGTCGTGCGCGGTGCAGCCGGTAGCGGCGCGGGCGCAAAACGGTCCACCAGCTTGGCCATCGCCATCATGGCGACTACCAGCAGACTTAGAAACACGAACACGAACCCCATCCCGAACACCATCAGGTTCAAGCCTTCACCGAGCAGATCATTCTCTTGCATGCCAGTGTCCTCGAGTCATTCTCGTCATCGCGCCAATCAGGGTGCGGCATGAGCGATGATTGCCCATGCCTTCGATGATGCTCGACACGTCCAAGCGTTCACGCCGTTGCGTCGCTGGCCACTGTCGACACCCCATGCAGCGGCATTCAGTGCTTGTTGATCGCTTTAAAGTGCCTGATTCCACGGCAATTGCAATGACACCATCGTTGACCCCACAAGCCCTCGCGCGGGCTGGCCGCATCGGCATCGCGCCGATGGAAGGCGTGATTGATGACATCACGCGCGAATGTCTCACCGGCCTTGGCGGCTATGACTGGTGTGTGACGGAATTCGTGCGCGTGACGCATGTCAAGCTACCGCCTCGCGTCTTCAAGCGTATCTGCCCGGAGCTGCTGGAAGCCTCCCCGACACGGACGGCACGCACACGACACGACACACCGGTCGCATTGCAGCTGTTGGGTGCCGACCCCGAGGCGCTGGGCATCAACGCTCGCGTCGCGGCACGCCTGGGGGCACCCAGCGTCGACATCAACTTCGGCTGCCCGGCCAAGACCGTCAACCGTCACGACGGAGGCGCAGCCCTGCTGCGCTCGCCGGACCGCGTCTTTCGTGCGGTGGAGGGCGTGCGCAATGCCCTCAAGGGCACCGGGGTACCCGTCACGGCCAAGATTCGCCTCGGCTTCAACGACCGTCGCCTGGCACTGGCATGCGCTCAGGCAGCCCAGGCCGGGGGCGCCACGCAGCTGGTCGTGCATGGGCGCACCAAACAGGAAGGCTATCGTCCGCCAGCGCACTGGGAATGGATCGGCAAGATCACGTCCGAGCTCTCCATTCCGGTCGTTGCCAATGGGGACATCTGGGACATGCCCTGCTACTGGCGGGCTCGCTCACTGTCCGGCTGTCGCGATGTGATGCTGGGGCGTGCCGCCCTGGCCGACCCCTTCCTCGCGGCGCGCATCAAGCACTGGCAGATGACCGGGGAGTTGCTGCCCGAGACGGACTGGACGCAGCGTGCACAGGTGCTGCTCTCCCACGCCGAACGCTGCGCCCATCTGCCTGACAAGGTGATGGTGCCGCTGCTCAAGCAGTGGATGAACATGATGCGCCAGAGCGGCAACGAGGAAGCGGAACGTCGCTTCCAGGCCATCAAGCGCCACAAGGGGCGCGCCGAATTCTTCACCGGTCTGGTTGCAGGTACCTCGCTGGCATTGGCGCCGAGTCTGTTGACATCGGTGACCCGCATGCCGGAATCCACCGACTTGCCCGCCCTCGCCTGATCCGCCCGAAACAAAAAAAGGCGCCCCTCGCGAAAAGGGCGCCCTAGCGATCGTCCGCCCGAAGGCGTGACATCACAGTCAAGGAAAACGGGGAACTGTCAGACATGACATGAAGGCAAGGATCGAGGCCATGCCGACTGAGATCGCAGATGCCTGACTTTTCTTCAGACGAAGAAAAACCCGCTTCAGTGAAGCGGGTTTTTCAATTGGCGCGCCCTGGAGGATTCGAACCTCCGACCGCCTGATTCGTAGTCAGGTACTCTATCCAGCTGAGCTAAGGGCGCATAAACCTTGAAATCTGTGGCCTGAGCATTTCAAATGTCTTCAGGACTTGACTTGCGAGTGTTGTGTCTTTCCAACACTGTCTTGCATTGCAGTGGCGCGCCCTGGAGGATTCGAACCTCCGACCGCCTGATTCGTAGTCAGGTACTCTATCCAGCTGAGCTAAGGGCGCATCTTACTGCATTTGTACCTAATGGCGGAGAGAGAGGGATTCGAACCCTCGATAGGGCTATAAACCCTATACTCCCTTAGCAGGGGAGCGCCTTCAGCCACTCGGCCACCTCTCCTCATCAGGTACGGCGCATATCTTACTCATTTGATTGGGCTTTGTCCAGCCCCTGTGTCGATTTTTTGGCTTCGATGCTGAACATCTCATCACCACTCGACGACAGGCTCGAGGCTGCGCGCCCCCAAGCAATCTCCCCGCATGAACCAGAACATGACGATGGCTAGCCTGTCGTCGCGTCTCGTTCGAGGGAGCGGGAATAATACCCAAGAAGAAGTCGTCTGTCTCCCCCTTTCCAGGAAAAAAGTGAATTTTTTCCTTATGGAACACTGACTTGACGCTCAGCCGCCCATTCAGCTCTGCCTGATGCCTCCGACGCATGCATCTGAGCCTGAACGGATCGAGTCACTCAGGCCGCCAGGACCGGGCAACGCCCAGACCGCACAGACCATATGCCAGAAACACGAACGCCAACCAGGTGGACAGCGTGGTTGGCGTTCGTGTGGTGCTCTCGAGAGTATCCGGAGCCATCTGGTGGGCATGACATGCCATCAGGCGATGGCATCACCATTGTCTTCCTTCTCGCGCTGGATACGCTGATAGATCTCTTCACGATGGACGGCGACGTCCTTGGGTGCGTTGACACCGATTCGCACCTGATTTCCCTTCACACCGAGCACGGTGACGGTGATGTCATCACCAATCATCAGCGTTTCACCTACTCTACGGGTCAGGATGAGCATGACTGATCTCCTTGTCAGTAATTCATACAGCCGGGACGGCAACAGGATTCGAAGTCAGCGACCGGCAGGGACGAGCCGGCCACCGAGGTGCATGAGGCTTGGAGATTATGCGTCATGCATGCTCCGACGGCCAACACCACCCCTTCATATCAACTGAATGACTCGTTGAATGAAAGCACCCGACACACCGGCTCTCCCCCAGAAGGTGCGATCGCCAATGTATCGGGTGCATGAGGCAGGGCCCCTGGCGCTCCTTGCCGGGCCTCACTTCCATGCAGTGCAGTCCCTGGCGGAAGGACGAGCCACCCACGGGTGGCAAGTCACTTCATCTGAGCACCATTGTGCTGATCATTCAATGCAAATCAGGCAGTCTCGTCGCTGACGGCTTCCGCATCCAGGCCGAAGGCGGTGTGCAGTGCACGCACGGCCAGCTCCATGAACTTCTCGTCGATCAGAACGGAGATCTTGATCTCGGACGTGGACACCATGCGGATGTTGATGCCCTCTTCCGCCAGCACGCGGAACATCTTGGAGGCGACACCGGCATGGGAACGCATGCCGACACCGACCAGCGAGACCTTGGCGATATTGTCATCGCCTCTGAGCTCACCACCGCCGACGGACGGAATGACCGTCTCGTTGAGGATGCGTTGGGTCGCCTTGAAGTCGCTCTTGGCCACCGTGAAGGAGAAGTCGGTCGTATTGCCGTCCGGGGAGACGTTCTGGACGATCATGTCGATCTCGATGTTGGAATCGGCGATCGGGCCCAGAATCTTGGAGGCGACACCCGGAATGTCCGGCGTGTTGAGCAGGGTCAGTTTGGCTTCGTTGACATTGAAGGCAATGCCGGAGATCAGCGGTTCTTCCATGTTGTCTTCTTCCTCAGCGACGATCAGGGTACCCGGGCCATCCTCGAAGGAAGACAGCACACGCAGGGGAACATTGTACTTGCCGGCGAATTCCACCGAACGGATCTGCAGGATCTTGGAGCCAAGGCTCGCCATTTCCAGCATTTCCTCGACGGTCACCGTTTCCAGACGACGTGCCTTGGAGCACACACGTGGATCAGTGGTGTAGACACCATCGACATCGGTATAGATCTGACACTCGTCCGCCTTGAGGGCTGCCGCCAGGGCGACGCCGGTGGTATCGGAGCCACCGCGCCCCAGTGTCGTGATATTGCCTTCATCATCGACCCCCTGGAAGCCAGCGACTACCACGACCTTGCCAGCATCGAGGTCTTCGCGCAGGTCATCGGTGTCGATGCGCTGGATACGCGCCTTGGTGTGCGCGCTATCGGTACGAATGCCTACCTGAGCGCCGGTATAGGAGGTCGCGTCGACACCGATCTTCTGCAGTGCCATGGCCAGCAGGGAGATGGTCACCTGCTCACCGGTAGAGACCAGCATGTCCATTTCGCGCGGCGTCGGGTCATCGTTGATCTCGCTGGCGAGACCGATCAGTCGGTTCGTCTCGCCACTCATGGCTGAGACGACCACGACAACCTGATGGCCTTCGTCGCGGAATCGCTTGACCTTCTCGGCGACGGCCTTGATCCGCTCCACCGAGCCGACCGAAGTGCCTCCGAACTTCTGAACGTATAGCGCCATGTGCGTTTCCGTTATCCGTGTCCGTTTGCGTTGTCCCCACATGAGACTCATGCGGGCCCAAAAAGAGGCCGGGTCTCCTCACGAGAAGCCCGGCCTTCATCTTGTCTTCTTACCCCAGCTGGGCGTCTACCCAGGCTGGCACGCCGGCCAGTGCCCCGGGAAGCGATGCGGCATCACTGCCACCGGCCTGCGCCATGTCAGCACGACCACCGCCCTTGCCACCGACCTGCTCAGCCACGTGACGCACCAGATCACCCGCCTTGATGCGCGAGGTCAGATCATCGGTGACGCCCGCAATCAGGCTGACCTTGTCACCATCCGCGACGCCAAGCACCAGAATGCCGGAACCCAGCTTGGATTTCAGGTCATCCATCAGGCCACGCAACTCCTTGCCGGAGACGCCTTCGACCTGCTTGGCCAGCACCTTGAGCCCCTGGACATCCGCGATGTCGCTCAGCATGTCACTGGCAGAGGCGGACGCCAGCTTGGCCTTCAGACGCTCAAGCTCCTTCTCGAGACCGCGGTTGCGCTCAAGCAGACTGGTGACACGCTCCTCGACCTGCTCCGGCTTGGCCTTGAGGCGCTCACCCAGACGAGTCAGGGTCGCTTCCTGCGCCAGCAGGAAATCACGTGCCGCACGGCCAGTGATGGCTTCGATGCGGCGCACGCCGGAGGCGATGCCAGTCTCGGCGATGATGTGCATCTGACCGATATCACCACTGCGCTTGACGTGAGTCCCGCCACACAGCTCGATGGAGAAGGCATCCTGACCGATGGTCAGCACGCGGACCTGCTCACCATACTTGGCATCGAAGAGTGCCGCCGCGCCGCGCGCCTTGGCTTCATCGAGAGTCATGAACTCGATGGTGGTCTCGGCGTTGGCGAGAATCTGCGCATTGACGATGCGCTCGACTTCGGAGAGCTGTTCTGCGGTCATCGCCTCAAAGTGACTGAAGTCGAAGCGCAGGCGCTCGGCCGTCACCAGCGAGCCCTTCTGCTGGACGTGCTCACCCAGCACCTGGCGCAGCGCTTCATGCAGCAGGTGCGTGGCGGAGTGGTTGCGCACGGAGGCAGCACGCAGATCTGCATCGACCTGCGGACGCACCGCGTCGCCCACCGCGAGCGAACCTTCGATCAGCACACCGTGATGCAGATGATGTCCGGCCTGCTTCTGGGTATCACTGACCTGGAAACGGCCGCCCTCCAGATGCAGATAACCGGTATCGCCCGCCTGACCACCGGACTCGCCATAGAACGGCGTGGTATCGAGTACCACGATGCCCTTGGTATCGGCCTCGAGACGCTCGAGCGTATTGCCTTCGCTGTCGAACAGCGCGGTGACGGTCGCCTCACCCTCGAGGTGATCATAGCCGGTGAATTGCGTCTCGCCTTCCAGCGTCAGGTTGGCGGAATAGTCGCCCCCGAAATTGCTGGCAGCACGCGCGCGTTCACGCTGAGCTTCCAGCGCGGCCTCGAAACCGGCCTCATCGAGGATCAGTTCGCGCTCGCGGCAGATGTCGGCGGTCAGGTCGTAGGGGAAGCCGTAGGTATCGTAGAGCTTGAAGATGGTTTCGCCGTCGAGGGTATTGCCATCCAGCTCGGCGATGGCCTCCTCGAGCAGCTTCATGCCGTGCTCCAGCGTACGCGCGAACTGCTCCTCTTCCTTGAGCAGCACACGCTCGATCTGCTCACGCGCAGAGCGCAGTTCCGGATAGGCATCGCCCATCTCAGCATCCAGCGCCGCGACCAGCTTGTAGAAGAAGCTGCCGCGCGCGCCCAGCTTGTGACCGTGACGCACGGCACGGCGGATGATGCGACGCAGCACGTAGCCACGCCCTTCGTTGGACGGCAGCACGCCATCGGCGATCAGGAAGGCACACGAACGGATGTGATCCGCCACCACGCGCAGCGAGGGAGTGGTGATGTTGTCATGACCGATGATCTCGGCCGCCGCCGCCAGCAGATTCTGGAACAGGTCGATCTCGTAGTTGGAGTGCACGCCCTGCATCACGGCCGCGACGCGCTCCAGGCCCATGCCGGTATCGATGGACGGCTTGGGCAGCGGGTTCAGCGTGCCTTCGGCATCACGATCGAACTGCATGAAGACCAGGTTCCAGATCTCGATGTAGCGATCGCCATCTTCGTCCGGGCTGCCCGGCGGGCCACCGGCGACGTCTTCACCGTGATCATAGAAGATCTCGGAAGACGGGCCACAGGGGCCGGTGTCGCCCATCTGCCAGAAATTGTCCTCGTCGAGACGCGAGAAGCGGTTCTGATCGATGCCGACCTCGTTGAACCAGATGTCACGGGCTTCGTCATCGCTGACGTGCACGGTGACCCACAGCTTCTCCTTCGGCAGGCCCAGCTCTTCGGTCAGGAACTTCCAGGCGAACTGGATGGCTTCGCGCTTGAAGTAGTCACCGAAGCTGAAGTTGCCCAGCATCTCGAAGAAGGTGTGGTGACGTGCGGTGTAACCGACGTTGTCCAGGTCATTGTGCTTGCCGCCGGCGCGCACGCAGCGCTGTGCCGAGGTGGCACGGCTGTAGCCACGCGGATCACGGCCCAGGAAGACATCCTTGAAGGGCACCATGCCGGCGTTGGTGAACAGCAGGGTCGGGTCGTTGTTCGGCACCAGAGAACTGGTGGGAACGATGGTATGCCCCTGCTTCTCGAAATAGGTCAGGAAGGCGTTTCTGATTTCTGCGCTTTTCATAGAGGTTCCGTAGCGATGTGCGTAAAGACGCTCCGGGGGTCTTCTTCTGCATGACTTCCGCATGGTTTCTGCATGTTCATCCATGTGGGAATGCATGGAGGTGCAATGAAAAGCATGAAAGAAGGCGCCTGCCCCGTGCCGTCGCAAGACGACCTAGTATAACGCCTGTTCGCGCAAGCTAAAGGGGGGGAAATGGCTTGAGTGACCGGTTTGCGCGTTCCGAGCCATTGCCCGGGCAATGGCTGGCCTCACGCCTCGTCTTCCGTCCAGGCGGACTCCATGGCGTAGCGCAACTGCTCGTATTCGAAGCCGCGCTGGAGCAGGAAGCGCTCTCGGCGCGCACGCTCCTTGTGACCCTCGCCCGCTGAGGAAAAGCGCCTTGCCAACGTCTCGCGCGCCAGCTCGAAGAAGTCCACCGCATCAACATGTCCGAAGGCATCAGGCACCGGATCACAGGCAGCACGCATCACGGCACCTGACGTCTCGTTGTCGATGCCACGCTGGCGCAACTCCTGCTGGATGCGCCTGGGGCCCTGCCCCCTCAGCACCCGTGTCCGCAGGAAGCTGGCGGCGAAGCGCTCATCGGATTGCAGGCCTTCCTCGACCAGACGCTCCAGCACTTCCTCGATCAGCAGCTCGACCTCATCACGACTCAAGCGCGTCTCGGCGCCCTCCTCGCCACTCGCGGACTGCTCCGCCAGCGCATCATCGCTGACGGTCTGCAGGTAGTCGCGCTCCTTGAGATAGTCGTGCAGCTCGCGACGGCTGTGCTCGCGGCGTGCCAGACGTGCGATGGCGTCATTGCGGGCACGCCGTTGCGGCGTCATCGCGCCGACATCGAGGGGCTGATAGTCTGGCCCGGCGGTCTCTCTTTCCTCATCGTGCATGTTGGCGCTCCTTTCTGGAGAGGCACCCGAGATGGCGAAATCCCCGGTGCAAAACGCACAGCGCCCGCCACCGAAAACGGGGCGGGCGCTGCAGATCACTGAAAGGCGCTGAAATCAGCGCTCAATGAACACGTTCTCGAGCAGGTCTCAATCGAGATCCAGATCATCTTCATTTTCGGCGACCACTTCTTCCTTGGCCTCTTCCTTGGTTTCCGGAGAAGCCAGCAGCTGGGCGCGAATCTGGCTCTCGATCTCTTCCATGATCGCGGGGTTGTCCTCCAGATACTGGGCGGAGTTGGCCTTGCCCTGACCGATCTTGCTGCCCTGGTAGCTGTACCAGGCACCTGCCTTGCCGACCAGACCACACTGCACGCCCAGATCAATGACCTCACCGGCGTGGTAGATGCCCTTGCCGTAGAGAATCTGGAACTCGGCCTGGCGGAACGGCGGCGCGACCTTGTTCTTCACGACCTTGACGCGAGTCTCGTTACCGGTGACTTCATCGCCGGACTTCACGGAGCCGGTACGACGGATGTCGAGACGGACACTCGAGTAGAACTTCAGCGCGTTACCACCGGTGGTGGTTTCCGGGCTACCGAACATCACCCCGATCTTCATGCGGATCTGGTTGATGAACACTACCATGCAGTTGGCATTCTTGATGTGACCCGTCACCTTGCGCAGCGCCTGGGACATCAGACGCGCCTGCAGGCCGACGTGGGAGTCACCCATCTCACCCTCGATCTCGGCACGCGGCGTCAGGGCTGCCACGGAATCGACGATGATGACGTCGACACCACCGGAACGCACCAGCATGTCGACGATCTCGAGTGCCTGCTCACCGGTATCCGGCTGGGAGACCAGCATCTCGTCCAGATTGACGCCCAGCTTCTCGGCGTAGGACGGATCCAGCGCGTGCTCGGCATCGATGAAGGCACACACCTTGCCCTGCTTCTGGGCCTGGGCGATGACCGAGAGCGTCAGTGTCGTCTTGCCCGAGGATTCCGGACCGTAGATCTCGACCACTCGACCGAAAGGCAGGCCACCGATGCCGAGCGCGATATCCAGGCCCAGAGACCCGGTGGATACCGACGGGATGGCCACACGCGGGGCATCGCCCATGCGCATGACGGCGCCCTTGCCGAACTGGCGCTCAATCTGGGACAGCGCCGCGTTCAGCGCCTTGGTACGATTGTCGTCCTGTGCCATGTGGCCTCCTGTCGAACGGCGGCGCCGCATGGGCAACCACCTGAAATAGGAAATTCTCAAGCTTCGGGTGATGCAGAGACTGTCAGCCTAGCGGCTGGGCTGTCATGGCAAAACCCTGTATACATGGACAGTATGATGCCGCATGTTTCATCGTTCTGCCAGTCCGGTGATGCGCTTTTTCAGGCAGTAGTCTCAACGCAGAGGGTTGCATGCGTCTCGAGCCTCACCAGTTCAGCCCTGCCAGGCTTCCACGCATTCGATCAAGCCTTGCAATGCCACCCTCACGGCGGCGTCGCGCACGGCCTGCCGGTCTCCCGGAAAGTGGAAACACCGCGCCTGCTGTCGCGCCTCACTGCCCCATGCCAGCCACACCGTCCCCACGGGCTTTTCTTCACTGCCGCCTCCCGGACCCGCCACCCCACTGATTGCCACCCCCAGTTCGGCACCGCTGTCACGACACGCCCCCCTGACCATCTCGCGCACGACGGCCTCGGAGACTGCCCCGAAGTCCGCGAGCGATGCTTCGCTGACGCCGAGCAGACGCCGCTTGGCCGCATTCGAGTACGTCACATAGCCCGCCTCGAAATAGCCGGAGCTACCGGAAATCGCCGTGATCGCGGCACTCACGCCACCCCCGGTGCATGACTCTGCAGCAGTGATCTGGACTCCGCGCGCCAATGCCAGCGCCTGCAGCTGCTCGGCCAGTGCATTCGCATCCGGTGCCTCGGACGTCGTATCCGTCAATCGGGCCATGAACGAACTCCTTTCTAGAAGTGGTCTGAGGAAAAGGGAAGCGAGCAGGAGGCATCACAGGCATTGGAGCCGGCCGCGCCAGTCCGTAGAATATCGCGCATCCCGCATGCCGTGTTCTCGCATGTGCGTCTTTTTCCCATTGCAGTGCAGTCAAGGAAGTCCATGGCCATGGCCAAGAACAGCGCGCCCCAGATGACGCCGATGATGGCGCAGTACATGAAGATCAAACGCGAGCACCCCGGTGTGCTGCTGTTCTATCGCATGGGCGACTTCTATGAGCTGTTCCATGAGGACGCCAAGCGAGCCGCGCAACTGCTCGACATCACCCTGACGGCACGTGGCAGCTCCGGCGGCTCCCCCATTCCCATGGCAGGGGTGCCTTATCACAGCGCCGAGGGTTACCTGGCACGCCTGGTGAAAATGGGCGAATCCGTGGCCATCTGCGAGCAGATCGGCGATCCCGCGACCACCAAGGGCCCCGTCGAGCGCAAGGTGGTGCGCATCGTCACACCGGGCACCCTGCATGACGAGGCGCTTCTGGATGCCAGCCGTGACAATCTGCTGGTGGCGCTGCATCGAGACGGTGAGACCTGGGGCCTGGCGGCACTGGAGCTTTCCTCAGGACGCTTCAGCGTACTGGAAGTCAATGGCGATGAAGAACTGCTGGCCGAGATCCAGCGTCTGTCACCCGCCGAGCTGATGGTCGGCGAGAGTCGTGAACTGCCAAGCAGTCTTGCCTCACGCCCGGGCCTGACCCGTCAGAGCGACTGGCATTTCGACCATGAGACCGCGTTGCGCCTGCTGTGCGATCAGTTCGGCGTCCAGGACCTCAATGGTTTCGGTTGCAGTCATCTGACCTGCGCGGTCACCGCTGCTGGTGCCCTGCTCGACTACGCGCGTGACACGCAGCGCACCGGTCTGCCCCACGTGACGGCGCTGGCCGTGGAGAGTCGCGACGATTCGGTCGTGATCGATGCCGCCAGCCGTCGCAACCTCGAGATCGACACCAATCTTGGCGGCAGCAGCGACAACACGCTGGCCAGCGTATTGGACGTGACTGCTACCGCGATGGGCTCACGCCTGCTCAAGCGCTGGCTCAACCGCCCGCTGCGCGATCAGACCCAGATCGGCCAGCGCCAGGCGGCAGTGCAGCGCTTGATGGAGGGTGACTACCCCTTCGAACTGCAAGGCCTGCTCAAGCGGATCGGCGATGTGGAGCGCATCCTGGCGCGTGTTGCACTGCGCAGCGCCCGCCCGCGGGACATGGCGCGCCTGCGTGATGGCCTCAATACACTGCCAGAGCTGCGTGCCGTGCTCGCCAGCGTCGAGAAAGGCAGTGCCATCGATGACCTGCGCGATGGCATCCGCCTGTTCCCCGCCCTCTCGGCCATGCTCAGCGAAGCGCTGATCGAGAATCCGCCGGTCGTGCTGCGCGATGGCGGGGTGATCGCCGATGGCTACGACGATGAGCTGGACGAGTATCGCGGCCTCTCCGAGAACGCCGGTCAGTATCTGGTGGCCCTCGAGACTCGTGAGCGTGAGCGCACCGGCATCAGCAACCTCAAGGTCGGCTACAACCGCGTGCATGGTTACTTCATCGAGCTGCCGCGTTCCCAGTCAGCGGAAGCTCCGCCGGAATACATCCGCCGCCAGACGCTCAAGAATGCCGAGCGCTTCATCATCCCGGAACTCAAGGAATTCGAGGACAAGGCGCTGTCGGCCAAGTCCAAGTCGCTGGCCCGCGAGAAGCTGCTGTATGAACACCTTCTGGATGACCTGAATACCGAACTGGATGGCCTGCAGCAGACGGCACGCGCCCTGGCGTCACTGGATGTGCTCACCGCCTTTGCTGATCGCGCCGCCGCACTGGACTTCGTCCGCCCGCAGCTCAGCGACACGCCGGGAATCGACATCGAAGGCGGCCGCCACCCTGTGGTGGAACATGTCAGCGACCACCCCTTCGTGCCCAACGACGTGCGCTTTGACGATGCGCGCCGCATGCTGGTGATCACCGGCCCCAACATGGGCGGTAAATCCACCTACATGCGTCAGACCGCGCTGATCGCACTGCTCGCGCATACCGGCAGCTTCGTACCCGCCGCTCGCGCCTGCATCGGCCCGCTGGATCGCATCTTCACGCGTATCGGCTCCTCGGATGACCTGGCCGGTGGCCGCTCGACCTTCATGGTCGAGATGACCGAGACTGCCAGCATCCTGCACAACGCCACCGACGAGAGTCTGGTGCTGATGGATGAGATCGGTCGCGGCACCTCGACCTTCGATGGCCTGTCATTGGCCTGGGCAAGCGCCGAGCACCTGGCCCGCACGCGCGCCTTCACGCTGTTCGCGACCCATTATTTCGAGATGACGGCACTCCCCGAGCACGTCGATGGCGTGGCCAACGTTCACCTGACCGCCGCAGAGCATGGCGATGGCATCGTCTTCATGCACCGTGTCGAGGAGGGGCCGGCAAGCCAGAGTTATGGCCTGCAGGTTGCCCAGCTGGCCGGAGTCCCGCAGAACGTCATCCTGCGTGCACGTGAGAAATTGACCAGTCTCGAGCAGCAGGAGGTCGATCGTCCGCAGGTTGCCCGTGAAGATGCACTCGGCCAGCCAGTGCCGCAGCAGAATGACCTCTTCGCGGCACCGCCTCACCCGATCGTCGAAGCCTTGACCCAGCTGGACCCGGATGACCTGAGCCCCAAGCGGGCACTGGAACTCATCTATGAATGGCGCAAGATCCAGTAAGCGGCGGAGTGAGTCGACTGACAAGTCGCATGACACCATGCGCCTGCCGACACTCGACAGTGCGCGATGGGCATAGCACCATTCCAAAACGATCCGCCCACGCTGATTGCGAGGGCGGCAGAGCGCCACTAGAATAACGCCTTATAACACTCGCGCCGCTTATAACCTGAAACTCAAGATGCCGCTCAGACGGCACAGAGTGGCGCTGGACCACGACCTACGAGAGACGCCGACCCGCGTCAGGAGACCCAGATGGCATTCATCGTCACCGAGAACTGCATCCGCTGCAAATACACTGACTGCGTGGAGGTCTGCCCGGTCGATTGCTTCTATGAAGGCCCCAACTTCCTGGTCATCAACCCGGACGAGTGCATCGACTGCGCTCTGTGCGAGCCGGAGTGTCCCGCGGAAGCCATCTTCTCCGAGGACGAAGTGCCGGAGAATCAGAAGGAATTCATCGAGCTGAATGCCGATCTGGCCGAAGTGTGGCCGAACATCAGCGAGAAGAAGGACGCCATGGAAGACGCCGAGAAGTGGGATGGTGTCGAAGGCAAGCTCGAATACCTGGAGCAGTAAATGCTCTGCCCGACCTGACCGGGCAAGCACCAGGTTCTCATCAAGACGGCAGCCACTCCCTCAGGGGTGGCTGCCGTCTTCGTCTTGAGCGCTCATGGTCAGCCAGCCCGGCGGGTGGGGCCGAAAAAAAGGCACAAAAAAGGGCAACCCCGAAAGGTCGCCCGCTCCAAGCGTGTCCCTGTCGATCCGTCCTGGATCGTGTTCCTGGGTGCTGTCCCTGCCCGTCATGGCATCCTGCCATTCAGAGCGCACCGTCACGCATGGGGCATTGTGGCACTGCTTGCGCAGCTGTCCCACCACAATGCCCGTTTCTGCTTATTGCCTGCCCTGCTGTCCTGCTCATGCAACTGCATCGCAGATGCATTGCCCGGCATCCTGCCCGTGCCGCTCCTGACCTACCTCAGCTGACAGTCTCATGATGTTCCGTGATCTGACATCCTTGCCTCGGCATCCTGCCGTCGAGATTCTGCCGCTGATTGCCTCGTCTGCCTGACACGGATGATGTCCCGTCATCCGTCACTCCTGTGAAGGCGAGCTTCCTGACTGCATATCGGGTCGAGACCCATCAACCATCCCTGTCGTGATTGCGCGTCCGCTGCCAATGACGATACCGTCACTCTGGATCTTCCTGATCCGATACTTCCTGTACCTGGCCATTCATCCGTGGTCCCTGGCCATTTCCTGCCCGCTCCACGGGCAAGATGCCATGCAGTGCTGCTGCTTCCGTCATCCTTGACGGTTCCTGTTCGCTGAACATCCTGTTCAGACGAGTCGGGCATCCTGCCCGACATACTCCCTGGAAGATCATCAAGAGCATCCTGCTCAAGGGTGCGGTGTCCCGCCGCATCCCGCTTCCATGACGCTATTCTGGTCAGCAAGCCGTCATCAGGCAACTAGCCAAACCGCTCAGACGAATCGGGACAAACAAGGAAGCTTTTAGATAAAACTGTTGTAAAACAGTGATCTATAGAAAAACATACGATTGAACACGTATCCGGAGTGCAGCAGTTATCCTCTATGTCCTGCATATCTTGTAGGAAAAGGCTTACATGAACTGACTGCAGAGATGGGGAAAGTCCACGTACTTGAGACGCAACCTGCGCGGACAGCACGTGTAACGCACGACGGGGCCGTACCCGAAGGTACGACCCCGTCATGTGGAAGCGTTGTGGATGCCGACGACCAAGACGGCATCCACAAGCCTGTCGCCTGCTTACTGGCCCTTGATCTCTTTCAGGCCATTGTAGGCGACATCGCCCAGCTGCTGCTCGATCACCAGCAGGCGGTTGTACTTGGCGACACGGTCAGAGCGGCACAGAGAACCGGTCTTGATCTGCCCGGCACAGGTACCCACGGCGAGGTCGGCGATGGTGGTGTCTTCGGTCTCGCCACTGCGGTGGGAGATGACCGCAGTGAAGCCAGCGGCCTGCGCCATCTTGATCGCATCCAGGGTCTCGGACAGTGAACCGATCTGGTTGAACTTGATCAGGATGGAGTTGCCGATGCCTTCATCGATACCACGGCTCAGGATGCGCGTGTTGGTGACGAACAGGTCATCACCGACCAGCTGCACCTTGTCGCCGAGCTTGTCGGTCAGCAGTTTCCAGCCTTCCCAGTCAGACTCGTCCATGCCGTCTTCGATGGACACGATGGGGTATTCGTCCGCCAGCTCGGCCAGGTAGTCGACGAAACCACGTGCATCGAAGCTCTTGCCTTCACCAGACAGATTGTACTGGCCATCCTTGTAGAACTCGGAGGAGGCACAATCCAGCGCCAGGGTCACGTCAGTGCCCAGCGTGTAGCCCGCATCGCTGACCGCCTGCTTGATGACCGCCAGCGCTTCGGCATTGGAGGCAAGGTTCGGTGCGAAACCACCTTCGTCGCCCACGGAAGTGCTCAGATCGCGGCCCTGCAGGACCTTCTTGAGCGCGTGGAAGATCTCGGCGCCGGTGCGCAGCGCTTCACGGAAGGTCGGCGCGCCGACCGGCTGGACCATGAACTCCTGGATGTCGACATTGTTGTCGGCATGCTCGCCGCCATTGATGATGTTCATCATCGGCACCGGCATGGAGTACTTGCCCGGCTGACCGTAGAGCTCGGCGATGTGAGCGTAGAGCTCGATGCCCTTGGCCTGGGCAGCTGCCTTGGCAGCGGCCAGGGAGACCGCGAGGATCGCATTGGCACCCAGCGATTCCTTGTTCTCGGTGCCATCCAGCGCCAGCATGGCGTCATCCAGCGCACGCTGGTCCAGTGCATCCATGCCCACGAGACGCTCGCGGATCGGGCCATTGACGGCTTCGACTGCCTTCAGCACACCCTTGCCCAGATAACGACTCTTGTCGCCATCACGCAATTCCAGCGCTTCGCGCGAACCGGTGGAGGCACCGGAAGGCGCGCAGGCGCTGGCACGTTGTCCACCTTCCAGCACGACCTCGGCCTGTACGGTCGGGTTACCACGGGAATCGAGCACCTCAAGGGCGCGGATTTCGACGATATTGGCCATCTTGTGTCGTCCTCTACACGGGGGATTGAAACACCACGACGGGCATCTTGCCCATAGCGCAAAAAGGCCGCTCACAGGGTAGTGAACGGCCAGTAGTCATGTTCAGCGAATATCCAGCGGCGCAAAGCCCTTCACCAGCGAATCCAGCGATTGCAGCTGGCGCAGGAAGGGTTCGAGCTGATCCAGCGGCAATGCGCAGGGGCCGTCACACTTGGCATTGTCCGGGTCCGGATGTGCCTCGAGGAACAGGCCTGCCAGCCCCAGCGCCACGCCGGAACGGGCCAGATCGAAGACCTGCTCACGACGACCACCGGCAGAATCGGCCCGCCCACCCGGGCGTTGCAGCGAGTGGGTGACATCGAACAGCACCGGCAGCCCCGTATCCTTCATCTCGGCCATGCCGAGCATGTCGACCACCAGATTGTTGTAGCCGAAGCTGGAGCCGCGCTCGCACAGCAGAATCCGGTCATTGCCCGCTTCACCGCACTTGGCGACGATATGGCGCATTTCGTGCGGGGCCAGGAACTGCGGCTTCTTGACGTTGATGACGGCACCGGTGCGCGCCATGGCCACGACCAGATCCGTCTGGCGCGCCAGGAAGGCGGGCAATTGGATGACATCGGCCACTTCGGCCACGGCAGCTGCCTGATGAGGCTCGTGGACGTCAGTGATGATCGGCACGCCAAAGCGCGACTTGATCTCGGCGAGGATCTCGAGACCCTTCTCCATCCCCGGCCCGCGATAGGAGTGCATGGAGCTGCGATTGGCCTTGTCGAAGCTGGCCTTGAAGACGTACGGCATGCCGAGGCGCGATGTCACCTCGACGTATTGCTCGGCGACTTCCAGTGCCAGCTCATGCGATTCCAGCACGTTCATGCCACCGAAAAGCGTCATCGGCCGATCATTGGCGACTTGCAGGCCTGCAAATTCGATCACGCGTTGTTCGTTGCTCATCACTGCACCGCCCATCAAAAACGTTGCCCACCGGCGGCTCAGCCGTGATGCCCTTGCCTGCCGGACATTCTTGATGAGCCGCCGCGGAAAAGACCTCCGGGCGCCACTCTGGCGTGACGCCCGGCGATCACCCTATCACTCGCCGCGAGTCCGCGCCGCCTTGTGATTGAGCGCCGCATTCACGAAGCCGGAGAACAGCGGGTGACCATCACGCGGGGTGGAAGTGAACTCCGGGTGGAACTGACACGCCACGAACCACGGGTGGTCCGGCAGCTCGACCATCTCGACCAGCGAGTTGTCGACGCTGCGGCCCGAGAAGATCAGACCGGCCTCTTCCAGCGCCGGCACGAACTGGTCGTTGACCTCATAGCGGTGGCGGTGACGCTCGACGATCTCATCGCTGCCATAGGCCTGATGCGCCTTGGAGCCGTTGAGCAGACGACAGGCCTGGCCGCCCAGACGCATGGTGCCGCCCAGGTCGGATGCCGCGTCACGGGTCTCGATCTTGCCTTCCGGCGTCAGCCATTCAGTGATCAGACCGACCACCGGGTGCTGGGTGTCGTGAGTGAACTCGGTGGAGTTCGCATCAGTCCAGCCGGCCACGTTGCGGGCAAACTCGATGACCGCGACCTGCATGCCCAGACAGATACCCAGATACGGCACCTTGTTCTCACGTGCGAAGCGTGCGGTGGCGATCTTGCCTTCCACACCACGCTCGCCGAAACCGCCCGGCACCAGCACCGCGTCCTTGCCGATTAGACGATCGGTACCGTTGCGCTCGATCTCTTCGGAATCTATGAAGTCGACGTTGACCTTCACACGTCCCTGGATACCGGCATGAATCAGTGCCTCGTTCAGGGACTTGTAGGCGTCCAGCAGCTCCATGTACTTGCCGACCATCGCGATGTTGATGGTCTTGAGCGGGTTGAGCTTGGCATCCAGTACCGACACCCACTCGGACATGTCGGCCTCTTTGGCCTCCAGGCGCAGCTTGTCGCAGACAATCTCATCGAGACCGGCTTCATGCAACATCAGCGGAATACGATAGATGGTGTCGGCATCCTGCAGCGACACGACAGCACGTTCCTCGACATTGGTAAACAGCGAGATCTTGCGACGCTCGCTTTCTTCGATCTCGACTTCGCTGCGGCAGATCAGGATATCCGGCTGGATACCGATGGAGCGCAGCTCCTTGACGCTGTGCTGGGTCGGCTTGGTCTTGGTCTCACCAGCCGTCTTGATGTACGGCACCAGCGTGAGGTGCATGAAGATGGCACGCTCGCTACCCAGCTGGGCGCGCAACTGACGGATCGACTCCAGGAATGGCAGGGACTCGATGTCACCGACGGTGCCACCGATCTCGACCAGCGCGACGTCATAGCCTTCACCGCCAGCGATCACGCGACGCTTGATCTCGTCGGTGATGTGCGGGATGACCTGAACCGTTCCACCCAGGTAGTCGCCGCGGCGCTCCTTGCGCAGCACGTGCTCGTAGACACGGCCGGTGGTGAAGTTGTTGCCCTGGGTCATGCGCGAGCGGATGAAACGCTCGTAGTGACCGAGGTCCAGATCGGTTTCCGCGCCATCTTCAGTGACAAAGACTTCGCCGTGCTGGAACGGGCTCATGGTGCCCGGATCGACGTTGATGTACGGATCCAGCTTGAGAATGGTGACCTTGAGGCCACGGGCCTCGAGAATAGCCGCCAGCGAAGCGGATGCGATGCCCTTGCCAAGCGAGGACACAACGCCGCCCGTCACGAAGATAAATCGTGTCATGGAAACCTGCCGAAAACGTGAGCTGTAGGAGAGATCCGGGGGAACGGATCAGGATGGGTCGCCAGTCTAGCGGAAAGGCTGCTCCGGCTCAATTTGATTGCCACTCCATCCATCCTTGGTGACGCCGCCACGGGCACCCGCCCAACGTATCAGGCCCGCCGTGGCGGGCCTGATACGTGATACTGCGATCTCCTTACACTTCCAGGAAATCGAGAATCCCTTCTGCGGCCCGGCGACCTTCATCAATGGCGGTCACCACCAGATCGGAACCGCGCACCATGTCACCACCGGCGAACACCTTGGGATTGGTGGTCTGGAAGGCGAGTCGCTCGGCACTGGTCGCGATGCGCCCACGCTCATCGACCCCGATATCAAAATCGGTGAACCACGGGGCAGGACTGGCCTGGAAGCCGAAGGCGACGATGACGGCATCCGCCGGCAGGATCTCTTCGGAACCCGGCACCACTTCCGGGCGCTGGCGCCCGTTGGCGTCCGGTTCACCCATGCGGGTACGCACGACCTTGACGCCCTCGACCTTGCCCTCACCGACCACCGCCACCGGCTGGCGATTGAACAGGAAGTCGACGCCTTCCTCACGAGCATTGGTCACCTCACGACGCGAGCCCGGCATGTTGGCCTCGTCGCGACGGTAGGCACAGGTCACGGTATCGGCGCCCTGACGGATGGAGGTGCGGTTGCAGTCCATCGCGGTATCACCACCGCCGAGCACCACGACCTTCTTGCCTTCCATCGAGACGTAATCGGCCGGGTCCTTCTCGAAGCCCAGGCAGTGATTGACGTTGGCAATCAGGAAGTCGAGCGCCTTGTGAACTCCCGGAAGATCCTCGCCCGGGAAACCGCCGCTCATGGCGTTGTAGGTGCCCATCCCCAGGAAGACGGCATCGTATTCCTCAAGCAGCGCATCGAAGCCGATGTCACGACCGACCTCGACATTGAGACGGAACTCCATGCCCATCTCTTCGAAGATCTCGCGGCGGCGCGTCATCACGCCCTTCTCGAGCTTGAACTCCGGGATACCGAAGGTCAGCAACCCACCGATCTCCGGGTGACGATCATAGATCACCGGACGCACACCGTTGCGCACCAGGATATCGGCTGCCCCCAGACCCGCCGGGCCGGCACCGATGATGGCGACGCGCTTGTCCGTCCAGCTGACCTTGGACATGTCAGGGCGCCAACCCATCGCGAAGGCGGTGTCGGTGATGTACTTCTCGACAGAACCGATGGTGACGGCACCGAAGCCATCATTCAGGGTGCAGTCGCCTTCACAGAGACGATCCTGCGGGCAGACGCGCCCACAGACTTCGGGCAGCGAGTTGGTCTGGTGCGAAAGCTCCGCAGCCTCGAGGATGTTGCCCTCGGAGACCAGCTTCAGCCAGTTGGGGATGTAGTTGTGTACCGGACACTTCCACTCACAGTAAGGGTTGCCGCAACCCAGGCAGCGATGCGCCTGACTGGCCGCTTCCACCGGCTTGAACTCGGCATATATCTCGTTGAACTCGCGGGCACGCACGCGAGCATCTTTCTTCTGCGGGTCCTGACGACCCACATCGATGAACTGGAAGTCGTTGGCGAGCTGATTGGCCATGATGAATCCTCTCTCAAAATCCGGGCACCGTCGCGGTGCGGGCCCTCACCCGGGGCTTGCCAGGGTGAGGGATGCGGTCACTCCGGCTGACGCCGGGACTGATCGAGCAATCCCCCCAGGCTTGCCGCCTTGGGCTTGACCAACCAGAAGTGACGCACGAAGTCAGGGAAATCACGCAGGATGTTGCGACCGCGCTCGGAGCCGGTCTCGGCCACGTATTCCTCGATCACTTCGCGCAGATGGCGACGATAGGCCTCCATGGCTTCGGTATTGATACGGTGGATTTCCACCAGCTCGTGGTTGTACTTGTCGACGAAGTCTCGACTCTCGTCCAGTACATAGGCGAAGCCGCCGGTCATGCCTGCACCGAAGTTGACGCCGGTTTCGCCCAGCACGCAGACCAGCCCGCCGGTCATGTACTCACAGCAGTGATCGCCCGCCCCTTCGATGACGGCATGCGCACCGGAGTTGCGCACCGCGAAGCGCTCGCCGGCAGTTCCCGCGGCGTACAACTTGCCGCCGGTCGCCCCATACAGGCAGGTGTTGCCGATGATGGCCGTCTTGTGGCTCTCGAAGCGCGAGCCGCGCGGCGGCACGATGGTCAGCTTGCCGCCATTCATGCCCTTGCCGACGTAATCGTTGGCATCGCCTTCCAGATGCATCTCGAGGCCATGCGCATTCCAGACCCCGAAGCTCTGCCCTGCCACGCCGGTCAGGCTGACCTTGAGCGGCGAGCCCGCCAGTCCTGCCTCGCCATACCGCTTGGCGATCTCACCGGAGACACGCGCCCCGATGGAGCGATCGCAGTTGGTGACATGGAAGCTGAACTCGCCACCGCTGCGGCTGTCGATCGCCGACTCCATCGCCGCCAGCATCTCGAGGTTCTTGGCGCCGGGGTCATGCGGCTCGTTGCGGCTGACCTGGCAGAACTGCGGCGCGTCCTCGGGCACGAAGTCATTGCCCAGCAACGGCGTGAGGTCGAGACGACGCTGCGCGTTGGTCTCGCCTTCCAGCACTTCGAGCAGATCGGTACGACCGATCAGGTCGGTGATCTGGCGCACGCCCAGCAGCGCCATCAGCTCGCGCACCTCTTCAGCGATGAAGCGGAAGTAGTGCTTGACCATCTCGACGGTGCCGCGGAAATGCTCATCACGCAGCGCCTGGTGCTGGGTCGCGACACCGGTGGCACAGTTGTTCAGGTGACAGATACGCAGGTACTTGCAGCCCAGCGCCACCATCGGTGCCGTCCCGAAGCCGAAGCTCTCGGCCCCCAGAATCGCCGCCTTGACCACATCCAGACCGGTCTTGAGACCGCCATCCGTCTGCAGACGAATCTTGTGACGCAACTGATTGATGCGCAGCGCCTGGTGCACCTCGGGCAGCCCCAGCTCCCACGGGGAACCGGCATGCTTGATCGAGGTAATCGGGCTGGCCGCGGTGCCACCGTCGTAGCCGGAGACGGTGATCAGGTCGGCATAGGCCTTGGCGACACCGGTGGCGATGGTGCCGATACCGGGCTCGGAGACCAGCTTGACCGAGACCTGCGCTGACGGATTGACCTGTTTCAGGTCAAAGATCAGCTGTGCCAGATCCTCGATGGAATAGATGTCATGGTGCGGCGGCGGCGAGATCAGTGTCACCCCCGGCACGGCGTAGCGCAGACGTGCGATCAGGTCGTTGACCTTGCCGCCCGGCAGCTGACCGCCCTCACCGGGCTTGGCGCCCTGTGCGACCTTGATCTGCAGTACCTCGGCATTGACCAGGTACGCCGGCGTGACACCGAAACGCCCGGACGCGATCTGCTTGATCTTGGAGGAGCGCACGGTGCCGTAGCGTGCCGGGTCTTCACCGCCCTCACCGGAGTTGGAGCGCCCGCCGGCCTCGTTCATGGCCTGCGCCAGCGCCTCATGTGCCTCGGGAGACAGCGCGCCGAGAGACATGCCGGCGCTGTCGAAGCGCGGCAGCAGTGATTCGACGGACTCGACTTCCTCAAGCGGCAGCGGCTCGGCCACGGGCTTGAGGCTCAACAGATCGCGAATGGTCGCGACCGGGCGCTCGTTGACCAGGCGCGCGAATTCCTTCCACTTGCCGTAGTCCCCCTGCTGCACGGCCTGCTGCAGCTTCATCACCACGTCAGGGTTGTAGGCGTGGTACTCACCACCGTGCACATACTTGACCAGACCGCCCTGCTTGATGCGCTTGCGCGGCAGCCAGGCTTCACGCGCCAGCAGCTCCTGCTGGAACTGCAGTTCGGCGAAGCCGGCGCCTTCGATGCGCGAGGCCATGCCGGTGAAGCACATGTCCATGACTTCACTGTTGAGCCCTACGGCCTCGAACAGCTGCGAACCACGGTAGGAGCCGATGTGCGAGATGCCCATCTTGGACAGGATCTTGTAGAGGCCCTTCTGCATGCCCTTGCGATAGTTCTCGCGAGCATCGGCCGGGTTGCCGGACAGCTCGCCGGTGCGATGCATGTCGGCCATCACCTGATAGGCAAGGTAGGGGTAGACCGCCGTGGCGCCCACCCCGAACAGCACTGCCATCTGGTGTGCATCACGCGCATAGCCGGTCTCGATGACCAGATTGACGCGCGGACGCAGTGCCAGTGCTCCGAGGTGATGGTGAATGGCACCGGTCGCCAGCGCCGCGTGAATCGGCAATTGTCCCTTGGCGAGCCCGCAGTCGCTGAGCACCAGGATCACCTTGCCATTGCGCGCCGCTTCCTCGGCCTGCTGACAGATGCCCTGAAGCGCCTGCTTCAGAGAGTCCTGACTCGGGTCATAGTGCAGCTTGAGCGTCTGGGAGGTGAACGCCGGGTCCTCATGATTGACCAGCGCATTGAACTTGCGCGGTGACAGCACCGGCGTGGTCAGGATCAGACGATGCGCGTGTTCCGGCGTCGCGTCGAAGATGTTGAGTTCGGCGCCACAGCAGGTCTCCAGCGACATCACGATCGCTTCGCGCAGCGGATCGATCGGCGGATTGGTGACCTGGGCGAACTTCTGACGGAAGTAGTCGGTCAGTACGCGGTTCTGGCGCGACAGCACGGCCATCGGGGTGTCATCCCCCATGGAACCGACCGCCTCCTGACCGCTCTCGGCCAGCGGGCGCAGCAGCTGATCACGCTCTTCAAAGCTGACCTGGAACATCTTCTGATAGACGTCCAGCGTGTCCGCTTCCATCGGCTGGAAACGCGCCAGCTCGGTCAGCGCGGACTCGAGGTAATTGGCATTTTCACGCAACCAGCGCTTGTAGGGATGGGCCCCCTTGAGGCGCTCGCTGACCTGATCGGTGTGCAGCACTTCACCGGTCTCGGTATCGACACCCAGCACCTGCCCCGGCCCGACACGCCCCTTGGCGACGACATCTTCCGGCTTGTAATCGTAGGTACCGATCTCGGAGGCCAGCGTGATGAAGCCATTGCGGGTGATGACCCAACGCGCCGGACGCAGACCGTTGCGGTCCAGCATGCACACGGCGTGGCGACCGTCGGTGAGCACGATGCCCGCCGGACCATCCCAGGCTTCCATGTGCATGGAATTGTATTCGTAGAAGGCCCGCAGGTCGGAATCCATCTGCTCGACGTTCTGCCAGGCCGGCGGCACCATCATGCGGATGGCGCGATAGATATCCATGCCACCGGTCAGCAGCACTTCCAGCATGTTGTCCATGCTGGAGGAATCGGAGCCGACCGTGTTGACGATCTCGTCCAGCTCGGCGATCTCGGGCAGCTGCTCGGAGACGAAGTTCTCCTTGCGCGCGTTTGCCCAGCCACGGTTGGCCTCGATGGTGTTGATCTCGCCGTTGTGGGCGAGGAAGCGGAACGGCTGGGCCAGCGGCCAGCGCGGCGCGGTGTTGGTCGAGAAGCGCTGGTGGAAGACACAGATCGCGGTCTCGAGGCGCGGGTCGCCCAGGTCCTTGTAGAAGCGCGGAAGGTCTTCCGGCATCACCAGACCCTTGAAGGAGATGACCTTGCCGGACAGCGAGCAGACGTAGAAGTCCTCTTCGCCCTTCAGCGCCTGCTCGGCGTATCTGCGCGCCATGAACAGGTCGACATTGAAGGCGATATCGGTACGTTCACTGGAAGCTGCAACGAAGACCTGACGAATGCGCGGCAGGCAGTCGCGGGCCATCGGGCCGCACACGCTGTCATCCACCGGCATGTCACGCCAGCCGAGCACCTCGAGGTTGCGTGCCGTCAGAGCGGACTCGAAAGCATCACGCGCGGCCTGTTCACGCGCGTCATCATTCGGCAGGAAGAGCGTACCGACGGCATAGCGCTCGCCCAGCTCGAGCCCGAGCGTCTCTCGGGCGATCTGGCGCATGAAGCCATCCGGCATCTTGAGCAGCAAGCCGCAGCCATCACCGGTCTTGCCGTCGGCAGCGATACCACCGCGGTGAGTCATGCACGTCAGGGATTCAATGGCAGTCTGCAGCAGCTCATGGCTTGCCTGCCCTTCCATATGGGCGATCAAGCCGAAGCCGCAGTTGTCGCGGAACTCTCCCGGTTGGTGGAGACCTTTATTCATGGGCGTGCCTCACGGAGAAATCATGTGTCCAGATGCTTTTCAACAAGCATTTTCGAGGTTATAGTTATCGGTTATCTTTATTTTTATGCCTGCCGATAGTGGCGCCATCAGTGTCGCAACACGACGCCAGATTTCCCTCGAGCATATCCCCGCGCTTCCCCACCGCGCAATTCTCCACAGGTCGCCCATCGGGCAAAAAAACCTGACAAAACCGAAGGTTAGAGACACCTCATTCCAAAAAACCCTGTAGGCTCAAGCGCTTAGCGGGTAGACATGCCTCGCGGGTTTCGCCTTGCAACTTTAGTCTTGGATGAATAAAAAACAGCGTTTTTATTCAATTCTCCCCATACCGATTACGCATACGGCATACCAATTCAGGAATCACGCCCCGCTAATGCACTTGTCCTGCACACTCACCGGCACAGCCGACCCGTACATCGGACATGCGCCCTGGGCACGTCCACCTGAAGTGCCCACTGACGCTCGACAAAAAGAAAAGCCGCCACCCTGAGGTGACGGCTTTTCTTCTGCAGCAGATTCCGTGCACCAGCCAACGGCTGGTCGAGGGATCAGTGGCTGCTGCGCGACCAGTGCTCCAGCATGTCCGCCAGCAGGCCGGCAGGCGCCTCTTCGGTAATCACCGCACGCCCGATACGCTCGAGCAGGATCAGACGCAGACGGCCATCGACATTCTTCTTGTCCAGCTGCATGTGACGCAGGAAGTCCTCGACCCCCATGTCCTCCGGCGCTTGCAGCGGCAGACCGGCCTTGCCGATCACCTTGGCGATACGCTCAACATCGGCACTCGACAGCCACCCCATGCGCGCCGAAAGTTCAGCGGCCATCAGCATGCCGGTGCCGACGGCTTCACCGTGCAGCCAGACGCCATAGCCCTGGTCCGTCTCGATGGCATGCCCGAAGGTGTGGCCGAGGTTGAGCAGTGCGCGCACGCCCTGCTCGGTCTCGTCCTGCGCCACGACATCCGCCTTGATCGCACAACTGCGGCGGATGGCCTCTCCGAGCAAGGTTTCATCCAGCGCCATCAAGGCCTGCATGTTGTCTTCCAGCCAGCTCAGGAAGCTTTCATCCCACAGCAGGCCATACTTGATGACCTCGGCCATGCCCGCCGACAGCTCACGCTGCGGCAATGTCCTGAGGCTTGAGGTATCGATCAACACCAGTCTCGGCTGCCAGAAGGCACCCAGCATGTTCTTGCCGCGCGGATGATTGACGCCGGTCTTGCCACCCACCGAGGAATCCACCTGCGACAGCAGCGTGGTCGGCACCTGGATGAAGGCCGCCCCCCGCTGATAACAGGCGGCGGCAAAACCGGTCATGTCGCCGATGACTCCCCCACCGAGGGCGATCAAGGTGCAACGACGATTGAAGCCGGCCTCGAGCAGGGCATCCCAGATCAGACCGATACTGGCCATGTGCTTGGTCTGTTCGCCATCCTCGAGAATCACCTCTCGAATATCCAGACCATCGCCAAGTGATGCCTTGAGCGCCTCCAGATACAGTGGCGCCACCACGGTGTTGGTGACGATCATCACCTGACGACCGGCGAGATGCTCACGAATGAGGTCTCCTCGCGCCGTCAGGCCCGGGCCGATGTGAATGGGGTAACTACGCTCGCCAAGTGCGACATCGAGACGATGAGCGGGAGCCAGGGACATGATGATTCTCCTTGCGGCGAAACGAATGACGGCGCCTGAATGTAAGCGAGAGCCAGACTCCCCAGGGGAGTCTAGCCATGCACGTGGAGCGGGTCTGACAATGCCTTGAGCCGGCGCCGGATCTCGTTGGTGACCGCACGCGGGCTGCGTCGATCGGTACGCACGATGATATCCGCGGTGTCGCGATAAAGAGGGTCTCGCAGCTCGAAGAGACGCTTGAGCACCCTCCCCGGGTCATCCTGCTGGAGCAGAGGACGATTGCGGTCACGTCCGGCACGCTTGAGCTGCTGCTCGACCGGAGCATAGAGATAGACCACCGTGCCGCGCTCTCGCAGCACGCGCCGGTTGGCCTCGGCCATGATGGCACCACCACCGGTGGCCATCACGACATCGGACAGCGAGGTCAGCTCGTCAATCACGGCCTGCTCGCGCCCGCGAAAGCCTGCCTCGCCCTCGACATCGAAGATCCAGGGGATGCTGGCACCGCAGCGATCTTCGATCACGTGGTCGCTATCGCAAAATTCACGATGCAAGTCGGCCGCCAGCAGGCGGCCGATAGTGCTCTTGCCGGCCCCCATGGGGCCGACAAGGAATACGTTGGGAATCACATGCATCAGCGCACCGCCAGGCCGTCCTCGATGATCTTCGGGGTAATGAATACCAGCAATTCTACCTTCTCGTTGGACTCTTCGGTATAGCGGAAGAGATTCCCGATCACCGGCAGATCCCCCAGGAAAGGTGTCTTGAAGACGCTGCGTATCTGTTCAGAGGTCAGAATACCGCCCAGCACCACCGTCTCGCCATCATTGACCAGCACCTGAGTCTCGATTTCATTGGTATCGATGGCCGGCTCGCCATTGAAGCTGTCATCGGACACGTCGTCATTGTTGATCAACAGATCCATGATGATGCGGTTGTCCGGCGTGATCTGCGGCGTGACCTCCAGCGCCAGCACCGCCTCCTTGAACTCGATGTTGGTCGCGCCGCTGGAGGTCGCCTCCTCGTAAGGGATTTCCTGACCCTGCTTGATGACGGCCTTCTTCTGGTTGGCGGTGATGATCTTGGGCTGGGAGATGGTCTGGCTCTTGCCTTCGCTTTCCAGCGCCGAAAGCTCCAGATCCAGCAGGATGTCGCCGGACAGGTAACCGAAGCTGAAGGTGCTGCCCGGATCACTGTCGTCACCCAGATTGACGCTCAGGCCACCGTCACTGGTCGTGCCGGTCGACGCACCTTCCAGGCCGAACTTGCCGTTGCTGCTGTTGGAAAGCCCCCAGTTGACACCGATTTCACTCGACACGCTGCTGCGCGCGATCACGATGCGCGCCTCGATCTGGACCTGACGCACCGGAATGTCGAGATACTCGAGGGTACCGCGAATGGACTCCAGGGTGTCGCGCGTGTCCTGGATCAACATGGTGTTGGTACGCTCATCCACCATGACACGACCGCGCTCGGAGAGCAGGCCGATACCGCCTTCACCGCGCAGCAATGCCGCCAGGTCCGCCGCCTTGGCATAACGCACCTGAATGTACTCCGTCGTCAGGGGCGCCAGCTCCTTGACCTGCTGATTGGCTTCCAGCTCCTTGCGCTCAAGTGCCGCCAGCTCTTCCGCCGGCGCGACCATCAGCACGTTGCCCATGCGGCGACTGGCCAGGCCATTCGACTTGAGCACCAGGTCCAGCGCCTGATCCCAGGGCACTTCCTTGAGGTTCAGGGTCACGTTGCCGGTGACGTTGTCACTGGCCACCAGATTGAGCCCAGTGAAGTCCGCGATGATCTGCAGCACCGAGCGCACTTCGATATTCTGGAAGTTCAGCGAGATCTTCTTGCCGGTGTACGGGAACTTGTCCTTGATCCGCTCCGCCTGCTCTTCCCGTGTCAGCGGCTTGACCTCAAGCACCAGCTCGTTGCCGGCCTGGGTGGCCAACTGGGTGTAGTAGCCATTGGCATCCACCACCAGGCGCACACCATCACGAGTACGCTGCGGGTCGATCCTCGAGACCGGAGTCGCGAAATCACCGACATCCAGCACCTGATTCAGCTCTGGCGGCAGGGCGACACCCTTGAGATCGATATAGATCTTGCGGCCACGCTCGGTCACACGAGACTCGACATTGGCGCGATTGAAGTTGACCACGACACGCCCTTCCCCCTCACTGCCCCGACGGAAATCGATACCACTGACGGAAGGCTCCGCCGCGACTTCCAGTCCGCCACCCTGCTGCTGCGGCTGCGCGGACTGGCCTGATGCGGCGGCGGCCACCGGACCGCCCTGCTCACCGACGATGACATAGAGGCTATTGCCTTCGGTACGCGTCACATAGGGACGGGTCTGGCTGAGCTTCATGACCAGGCGCGTACGCGAGCCGGCCTCCAGCGCCACCAGCTCCTCGACCCCATTGAGGCCGAGCTCGAAGCGGCGCTTGTCCAGCTGACTGCTGGTATCCATGAGATCGATGGTGATACGCGGCGGTGTCTCGATCCGGTATCCCTTGACCTCAGGCACCCCGCCGGCGAAATCGAGCTTGAGCTCCATCCGATCGCCACCCAGCGAAGTGAATTCCAGATCCTGCAGCGTGGAGGCCGCCTGCGCCACACTCGCCATCAGGCTGCCGAAAGCCGCCAACCCCAGCAGACTCATTCGTTGCAATCGCGTCATGTTCCCTTGTCCCCTGTCTCGCTGCGGCTCCGCCCAGCCATTGAAGCTGATCGCGCCTTATTCTTGTCGAAGCATTATGGTGTCGGTCATCGACCGCTCATCTTCCGTGACGATTCTGCAGACAGCGCCGCCAGCACGCGCTAACCGCTGGCATCTGCCGGTTGAGTCAATGCCATGGCGCGGGTTCGTTCGATCCAACCGCCCTGACCGTTGGGCACGATTTCCACCAGGTCCAGCTGAGTATCACCGATGCGAATGATGCGGCCGAAATTGCTCCCCATGTGTCCGCCAACACTCACACGCTGCACCTCCTGCTCCGGCGTCAAGATCAACGCCGAGCGACTTCCGTCCACATCCAGGGTCCCCACCATGCTGAGCTGCTCCATCGGCCAGGCCTCAAGAGGCTCGCGGGGGCGATCCAGATCCGGCCGCACGCCATTATCCACCATGGCGAGCTCCTCCTCCGGCTCCGGCAGTCGCGACTGGAAAGGACTGCGAGCATCTGCCATGTCGTACGTCACGGGATGATACTCGGGCTGAGGCGGCAGGTCCTTGACCTGCCCCGTCGGCCGCCCTCTGAGCGACTCGAGCTCGCTCTCCAGCGCAGGCAGCTGCGGGTCACCACAACCGGCCAGCAGTGTCAGCAACACCGCACCACCCAGCACGACATGCTTGCGACGTGTCGTCAGACTCATCATTTACCTCCCGATGGCAACGGTGCGCCTTGGCGGTAGTTGTAAGTCTTGGCCAGCAGCGACAATTCCAGGTCTTCGCCCTGCGAGACCGGTGTCAGCACGAAGTCATGCAACGTCACGATACGCGAAAGCCCGGCGACCCCTGACACGAAGGCGGCAATGCGGTGGTAATCGCCGCGCACCTTGATATCGAAGGGCTGTTCGACGTAGAAATCGCGATTCTGGGCCGGCTTGAGGCGAATGTATTCCACCTCCAGCTGGTTGTTGATGGCCGTCTCGCTGATGTCATCGAGCAGAGCCGGCACTTCGGCATCGGTCGGGAGCATCTCGAGCAGCTGTTCCATGCGCGTCTCCAGCTCGGCCATCTGCTCACGCATCACGGGCAGATTGGCCGCCTTGAAGGCCTTGGTCTCGAACTGGCTCAGCAGCTGACGCTCCTTGGCCTGCAGGCGCTCAAGATCCTCGGCCTTGGGCGCCGCAAGGAACCAGTGGGACGCCCAGAACAGGGCACCAAAGACGATCAGCACCAATACCACCTGCAAGGTGACGGGCCAGATACCCGCCTCCTTGAGGTCGAGATCCTGGAAGTCCGTCGACTTGAGACGACGCACTTCGGCATTGAGGAAACTCATTTCCGACCTCCCTGCCTGGCGGCCTTCGTATCGGCAGCACTGGTAGCGACAGCCGTCGGTGTCTCGGGAATCATGATATTGAAGCTGCGACGATCATCGTCGCTGCTCTGTACGTCGGACAGTGTCGGCGTACCGAAGACATCCGATGCCGCAAGCGTGCGCATCAGACCGGACACCTGACGCGTATTCTCCGCGATGCCGTTGGCCTTGATCTGACGTCCGCTGCGACTGATGCTCTGGTACCAGGCACCCTCGACCAGCGTCGCAACGAGCTGATTGAAGACACGTACCGTTTCCGGGCGCGAGAACTGCAGACTGCGAATCAGCTCGATCTGCGCCAGCATCTGGTCACGCCGACTCTCGATATCCTCGACTTCCTTGATATCGCGATTCAGTCGCGCCATTTCCTTCTCGATGAAGGCATGCCGCTGCTTCTGCGCCTCGAGCTGGCTCTGGTAATACTCGCTCATGCCAAACCCGGCTCCCACCCCCACCACGGCGGCCAGCGCCAGAATGCCGAAGAAGCGCTTGCTGCGCTTCTCGCGACGCTCCTCACGCCACGACAGCAGATTGATCTCGATGGTCATGAGCGCTTCCTCATCGCAAGCCCGCAGGCCGTCAACATCGCAGGGGCATCACCGGCCAGCGCCTGGATGTCGACTCGAGGGTTGACGCTCATGTGCGTGAAGGGATTGGCCATGATCACTTCCAGTCCGGTGTGCCCTGCCAGCGACTCACGTAATCCGGGAATGGCGGCGGTCCCTCCTCCCAGCAGAATGCGCTGGACCTCACGACGCTTGCCGGCGGTGTAATAGAGCTGCAGGGAGCGCGCGATCTGCTGCACGAGCGTGTCACGGAACGGATCCAGCACTTCACTGTCATAGGTATCCGGCAGACCACCGCGCTTCTTGGCCAGACCCGCTTCGTCATTGGAAAGATCGAAACGGTTCATGATCTCGTCGGTCAGCTGACGCCCCCCGAACACGGCATCCCGGCTGTAGACGATGCGACCATTCTGGATGACATGAAAAGCCGTCATGGTGGCACCGATATCGACGACCGCGACGCACTCTTCATTGTCGTAGGTAGGGGGGAGCTGATGGCGCAATTCACCGAAGGCACGCTCCAGCGAAAAGGTCTCGACATCGACCGCTGACGGCTCAAGGCCGGCCTGCTCGAGCGCGGAGGTGAGCTGATCGACATCCAGGCTGCGACAGGCCACCAGCAGCAGATCCTGCTGATCAGGATTGCGGGCATTGACCCCCAGATGCTGGAAGTCGAACGCCACATCATTGAGCGGGAAGGGAAAATGCTTCTCGGATTCGAGCGCGATGCGCTGCTCGATCTCGTCATCGGCCAGATTGGTCGGAAAACTCAATGTCTTGGTGATGGCGGCACTGGCCGGCACCGCCACGACGGCTCGTCGCGAGCGCGGCTGGGCCTGCTCGACCGCGCGCTTGATCGCCAGCACGACTTCATCCATGTCGCGGATGCGCCGCTCGACGACTGCGCCTTCCTTCAAGGGGCGCACCGCGTAGCTATCGATCTGGTATCGATTTCCGTGTCTGGACAGCTCCAGGAGCTTGACGGTCGCCGATGTGATATCGACGCCAATCAGTCCCTTGCCGGCGGATTTGAGTCCCAGCAATTGGCATTCCCCTGCTCTGATGACGACCCCGTCTGACTGGCGGGCCGCCGCTTCCCGTGCGGCACCGCCGCGGCACCCTCTTCTGCTGAGAGGTTACATTATGTTTCGCAGAATAACACAACAGACGCGCAAGACAGGGTTCAACGCTGGCCGCATCTGGACCCGCTACTTATAATGCCCCAGCAATGGAATTGCCAATCCCCCGCAGCCACCCGCCTTTCATTACCCACGGACCCTGTCTTGCCCATGAAGCTATTGAGACGACTATTTTCGCCAGTGTTCTGGCTGCTGCTGTCACTGTGTGCTGCGGGATTGCTGGCCATCGTCGGCGCCTCCCTGTATTTCGCACCTGGCCTGCCCGATGTTCACCAATTGCAGGATACCAAGCTGCAGACGCCGCTGCGCATCTACACCCGTGACGGCAAGCTGATCGGCGAATACGGTGACCAGCGCCGCATCCCGGTCACCTTCGACGAGATCCCCGAGACGTTTGTGGACGCCCTGCTCGCGGCCGAGGACAGCAATTTCTTCTCGCACCCGGGCATCGACCCCAAGGGCCTCGCGCGTGCCGCCGTCCAGCTGGCTTCCAGCGGCAGCATCCAATCGGGCGGCAGCACCATCACCATGCAGGTCGCGCGCAACTACCTGCTGACGCTGGATCAGACGTTCACGCGCAAGATTCGCGAAATCCTGCTGTCACTGCAGATGGAGCAGATCCTCTCCAAGCAGGAGATCCTCGAGCTCTACGTCAACAAGATCTTCCTGGGCCATCGCGCCTACGGGATCGCGGCTGCGGCACGCACCTACTATGACAAGTCTCTCGATGAACTGACCCTGGCCGAGCAGGCCATGCTGGCAGGCCTGCCCAAGGCCCCCTCCAGCTTCAACCCGCTCACCAACCCTCAGCGCGCCCTGATCCGTCGCAACTGGATCCTGCTGCGCATGAAGGAACTGGGCTATATCGAGCCTCAGGCCTATGACGAGGCCGTCAAGGCACCGATCACCGCGGCACGCCATTACACGCGCCCGGAAGTCGAGGCGCCCTACGTCGCAGAGATGGCCAGAAGCTTCGCGGTCGATCGTTTCGGTGACAAGGCATATACCGACAATGTGCGTATCACCACGACGCTGGACAGCAAGCTGCAGCCGCAGGCTCGCGATGCCTTGATCAAGGGCCTGATCGACTATGACACCCGCCATGGCTGGCGTGGCGTGGAGGAATCCGGTATCGCGGCGTCACTGGCGGAAGCTCAGGACCAGACCGATCAGGCCGGCCTCGAAGAAGAGATCTCTCGCTCTCCCGAAGTGCTGGAAACGGCCAGACAGGCCGCCCAGAAGAGCGAGAAGCGCATCGAGGGCATCGACCGCGATGTCTCCAACTGGCTGAAAGTGCTGGATCGCACGCCGGACTATGGCCCGCTCGAAGCCGCCATCGTGGTGGAAAATGATGGCAAGCAGATGAAGGTCCTGCTGGCAGACGCCAGCCTGGCCACGATTGGCTGGGACGGCCTGAAATGGGCTCGCGAGTACAAGAGCTCCCGCTGGCGCGGTGGTGTACCCGGCTCTGCCGCCGAGATCGCCCAGGTCGGCGATCTGGTACGCGTCATCAAGGAAGATGATGGCTATCGCCTGGGTCAGCTGCCGGATGCCCAGTCGGCCATCGTTTCACTGGACCCGGAAAGTGGCGCCATCCTCGCACTCCAGGGCGGCTTCAGCTATTCCGCCAGCAAGTTCAATCGAGCGATTCAGGCACGTCGTCAGGCCGGCTCCATCTTCAAGCCGTTCATCTACCTCTCGGGGCTCGAGCAGGGCGGCATGTCACCGGCGACCATCATCAACAATGCTCCGGTGGTCATGCAGGATGGCAACAAGGTATGGCGCCCGGAGAACGCCGGCGGCAAGTTCACTGGCCCGACCCGGATCCGCGTTGGTCTCTATCGCTCCCTGAACCTGGTGTCCGTGCGACTGCTGCAGACCGTCGGTCTCGAGAAGACGCTCGACTTCCTCGTCAAGGTGGGCTTCAAGCGCGAAGAGCTGCCCAACGGTCTGTCACTGGCACTGGGCAGCGCCTCACTGACACCGCTGGAAATGGCCCGTGCCTACGCCGTACTCTCGAACGGCGGCTTCCGTGTCGAACCCTGGTACATCGACACCGTCACGCGCGGTGACGACGAGACCGACTACGAAGCTCATCCGGCCGTCGCCTGCGCCAACTGCACGCCGGGCATGGTGACCGTCAATCGTGATGGCCGTCAGTATCCGCTGGCCGAGCGCATCGCCTCGCCGGAATCCATGTACCTGATCCGTGACATGATGGAAGACGTCATCAAGCGCGGCACCGGCCGTGGGGCCCTGACGCTTGGTCGCGATGACCTGGCCGGCAAGACAGGGACCACCAATGACCAGCGTGATGCCTGGTTCTCCGGCTTCAACAGCAAGCTGGTCGCGACCGTCTGGGTCGGCAAGGACTCCAATGACACCCTCGCCGAGTACGGTGCCCAGGCCGCGCTGCCCATCTGGGTCGACTACATGCGTGGCGCCCTCAAGGGCATGCCATCCGCCAGGATGGAGCGCCCCGATGACATCGTGAGCGCGACCATCGACCCGGAGTCCGGCAAGCGCCTGCACAGTGGTCAATCCGGCGGCGTCAGCGAGCTGTTCCGCAAGGACAATCTGCCGCCCTACAAGGAACGCACCATCCGCAAGGAGCTGGAGCAACAGAGCGGCTCAGAAGGCACCGGAACTTTCGAGGCCATCTTCTGATCTGAAGCAGGTCACCTGCGCCCGTCCACACCGCGCGCAGTGAGGTGAAAGAAGAGCGACCCATGGTCGCTCTTCTTTCATCCATCTGGCCTCGCTGTCCTTCAATGCCCCCTTTCACCATGCCCGGAGTCTGCATGCTTCACCCATTGCCCACACTGCGCATGACCCTGCTGCTGTGTCTGGCCCTGAGCCCGCTTCGCGAGGCCAGTGCCGATGATGACCTCTTCTACGCTCCCCCCGCCGCCAGCGAGGATTCCGAGCCATTCAGCGGTCAGGCCGAGCTGGGCTTTACCAAGCTCTCCGGCAACTCGAACAGCGAAACCTTGCTGGGCAAGGCCCGCCTGTCCTGGCACCTCAAGCCCTGGACCCACACCTTCCGCATGGAAGCCAAGCATGTGTCCAGCAGCGGCGAGACCACCACCGAGCAGTACCTGATCGGTCAGCGTGAGCGCTATGACCTGGGGCGTGATCGCTATGCCTTCGGGCTGCTGCGCTGGGAGAAGGAGCGCTTCTCCGGCTATGACGATCAAGTCACCTCCATCGGGGGGTACGGGATTCGCCTGCTGTCAGGCCCTGAGCACAATCTCTCTGTCGAGGCGGGTCCGGGCTATCGCTACGACAATATCACCGAGGGGGATCACGAGAACTATCTCCTCGGTTACACGGCCATGGATTATCGTTGGCAGCTGTCTGATACCTCGAATTTCGAGCAGCAGTTCTCGGTGGAAGGTACCCGGGACAACATCATCAGCCGCAGCTATACCGCACTGACCGTCTCCATCAACTCCAGCCTGGCCTTGAAGCTCTCCCACGAGATCAAGAACAACACCAGCCCGCCGGATGACACGGACGCCAAGACCGACACCACCACCGCCGCCTCGATTCTCTACAGCTTCTAGTGCGCCACTGAAAGTTGTTGGACAGACAGCAAAAAGCCCTCGCCGGACATCTCCGACGAGGGCTTTTTCTTCAGCACCCCGCAAGCGGGGCCCGATGACGCTTAGCCGTAGACCTGATCCGCATTGGTCAGCGGGTAATGCGCCGGATAGGGCTTGCGCGCGACACCGGAATCGATAGCGGCTTGCGCCACGGCAGCCGGCAGACGCTCGAGCAGACGCGCATCCATCGGCGTCGGGATGATGTACCCCGGACCGAATTCGAGGCTGTCGATCTCGTAGGCATCCAGCACGTCCTGGCTGACCGGCTCGCGAGCAAGGTCCTTCAGCGCGTGAACGGCCGCCAGCTTCATCTCTTCATTGATGCGTGTGGCTCGCACGTCCAGCGCACCGCGGAAGATGAACGGGAAGCCCAGCACGTTGTTGACCTGGTTCGGGTAATCGGAGCGCCCCGTCGCCATGATGACGTCCGGACGCGCTTCGCGAGCGGTATCCGGATGGATTTCCGGATCCGGGTTGGAGCACGCGAACACGATCGGCGTGTCAGCCATCTTCTTGAGCTGCTCGGCCTTCAAGAGATTGGGGCCGGACAGGCCGACGAAGACATCCGCACCTTCGATGACATCATCCAGCGTACGCAGCTCGGTCTCGGTGGCGAACATCGCCTTGTACTGATTCAGGTCATCACGGCCGCTGTGGATCACGCCCTTGCGATCGAGCATGAAGATGTTCTCGACCTTGGCACCACTGGAGACCAGCAGCTTCATGCAGGCAATCGCGGCAGCACCGGCGCCCAGGCAGACGATACGCGCGTCTTCCAGGGACTTGCCGGCGATATCGAGTGCGTTGAGCATGCCGGCAGCGGTGACGATGGCCGTGCCGTGCTGGTCATCATGGAAGACCGGGATGTTGCACTGTTCGATCAACGCCTGCTCGACTTCGAAGCACTCCGGTGCCTTGATGTCTTCCAGGTTGATGCCACCGTAGGTGGTGTGGATGCGACGCACGGTATCGATGAAGGCCTGCGGGCTTTCCGCATCGATCTCGACGTCGACGGAGTTGATGCCAGCGAAGCGCTTGAACAGCACGCCCTTGCCTTCCATGACCGGCTTGGAAGCCAGCGGCCCGAGATTGCCCAGCCCCAGGATGGCGGTGCCATCGGAGATGACGGCGACCAGGTTGCCCTTGCCGGTATACAGGTAGGCATTTTCCGGATCGGCAGCAATCTCGCGGCACGGCTCGGCTACACCCGGGCTGTAGGCCAGCGCGAGGTCCTTGGCAGTTTCTGTCGGCTTGGTCAGCTCGATGGACAGCTTTCCGGGAATCGGTTCGGCGTGATATTGCAGTGCTGCTTTCTTCATGGCATCAGACATGCGTGTCATCCGGTATTTTAGCGGGGGTTGGCTGTGACCAGAATATAGAAAAACCCCCTCGCGAACAACCAACGCAACTTGTTGTTATGAAAGGAATTAATACGGATGTTTAAAAACTGTTTTAGCCATTCGTCTAACGTTATGGATGCCCCACTCAGTCATAAACCTTTCCTTATCACTGACGGGTCGGCGTGGCGTTTCGCCCCGCGTATCTCATGAAAATCCGCGCAATGACTGCGCGCATCCGGCGCCGGAAATGGAAATGCCTCCTGCGTAGAGGGGTGATGCGTTGGTGGCGCTGGAATAGTGCCAGCTCGGCACCAATCCCCTCACCTGCATCGAATGACAGACACAAAAAAACCCGCTCGCAAGCGGGTTTTTTCGTTGATGGCGCTGCGCGATGCACAGCGCCATGCAAGCGACAAGCAGCTGAAGGTATCAGCGCTTGATGGCAGCACCGAAACGCTTGTTGAAGCGCTCGACGCGGCCACCGGTGGTAGCCTGCTTCTGCTTGCCGGTGTAGAACGGGTGGCACTCGGAGCACACGTCCAGCGCGAAGGTCTGCTTGGAAGTGGAACCGATTTCGTGCTGCGCGCCGCAGGAGCAGGTTGCGGTCTGGCGCTGGTAGTCCGGATGGATACCCTGTTTCATGGTGTGTAACCTCAGGTCGCTGTGCACCGCCACCTGATCGATTGCCAGGCACCGTACACGGGTTTTGGATGTAACCGGTCATTCCGCCGACTCCGACGGAAGGCGACGCATTTTACCAGCCATCTGCGACAAGACCAAACTTTGTGACGTTTATTGCCGGCAACACTCTGTAGACTGCGTGGCGTTTTCCTCTCGTCTTCTCATTCTCTCTTCCTCGGATGCCTTGCGTGCCTGACACCAGCGACAAGACTGCGACTCACCTGCCCGGACGTGTACTGGGCATCGCGATTCCCGGCCCCCTGCGCGACCTGTTTGACTATCTGCCAGCACGCCAGCCACCTCGCCATGGCTGGCAGGTCGGTCTGCGCGTGCGCGTCGAGTTCGGCCGTCGCCAGCTGGTCGGGGTGATCGCGGAGCTGCGCAGCGACTCAGCCTTTCCCATCGAGAAGCTCAAGCCCGTCAGCGAGGTGATCGACGAAGCGCCATTGCCGGCCGACTGGCTGTGGATATGTCAGTTCACCGCACGCTATTACCAGCACTCACTCGGCGACACCTTCGCGCAGGCGATGCCATCGCTGCTGCGCCAGGGACGTGCCCTCGAGGCACGCACCCGTGAGCGCTGGTCACTCACCGACAAGGGGCGTATCACGGTGCCGGCCAGCCTCGGCCGCGCGACCCGCCAGATCGCACTGCTCGAGCTGCTCGCTCAGCACCGTCATGGCCTGGTACACAGCGCGATCACCGCCCAGGGCTTCACCCGCCAGCAGCTGGAAACCCTGCGCGGTCGTGGCTTCATCGAATCACGTGAAGAGCCTGTCACCGGCGCCACCCCGGAGCAGGCCAGCAAGGGCGTGCTGGCCGAGCCCAGCCTGGCACTCAATGACGAGCAGGGCCGCGCGCTCTCGCGCCTGCATGAAGGCCTGAGTCGCTTCTCCCCCACGCTGCTGGAGGGCGTGACCGGCTCCGGCAAGACCGAGGTCTACCTGCAACTGATCGAGGCGGTGCTGGATCGCGGCGGCCAGGCTCTGGTGCTGGTGCCCGAGATCGGCCTGACGCCCCAGACGCTGGAGCGCTTCCGCAGACGTTTCCGCGTCCCCCAGGTGATGCTGCATTCCGGCGTCAGCGATGGCGAGCGCCTCGATGGCTTCGAGGCGGCACGCAGCGGCCGCGCGCGCATCGTGATCGGCACGCGCTCCGCCATCTTCACGCCGATGGCAAAGCTCGGGGTGATCATCGTCGACGAGGAGCACGACGGCTCCTTCAAGCAACAGGATGGCCTGCGCTATCACGCCCGGGATCTGGCGCTGGTACGTGGCAAGCAGGAAGGCATCCCGGTAGTGCTCGGCAGCGCCACGCCGTCTCTGGAAAGCCTGCGCCATGCCCGCGAAGGGCGCTTCACTCACCTGCATCTGCATCAGCGTGCCGGGCGCAGCCAACCGGCACGCCTGCACCCGATCGACCTGCGCGGCCGCATGACGCTGGGCGGACTCTCCACCCAGAGTCTGGACGCCATCGAGAAGCGCCTCGCCCAGGGCGATCAGGTGCTGGTATTCATCAATCGGCGCGGCTTCGCCCCGACGCTGACCTGCCATGCCTGCGGCTGGATCGCCGAATGTGACAACTGCGACGCACGCATGACCCTGCATCGCCATCCCCCGCAGCTGACCTGCCATCACTGCGAACGCACCCGCCCGCTGCCGGATGCCTGCCCGGCCTGCGGCAGCGGCGATGTTCGTCCGCAAGGCGCGGGCACCGAGCGCACCGAAGAGCTGCTCGGCGAGAAATTCCCAGACGTGCCGGTGCTGCGCATCGACCGCGACAGCACCCAGCGCAAGGACGCCATGAGTGAAGCGCTGGCAGTGATCCGCCGTGGCGAACCCTGCCTGCTGGTCGGCACCCAGATGCTGGCCAAGGGCCACCACTTCCCCCACGTCACGCTGGTGGTGGTGGTCAATGCCGACAGCGGACTCTACGCCGCCGACTTCCGTGCGCTGGAGCAATCCGCCCAGCTGCTGGTGCAGGTCGCGGGGCGTGCCGGACGCGCCGAACGCCCCGGTGAGGTGCTGATCCAGACCCGCCATCCGGAAGACCCCAACCTGCTGACACTGATCCAGGCCGGCTACCCACAGCTGGCCGGCGAGCTGTTGGAGGAGCGCCGCATCGCGCAGTTGCCGCCGTTCAGTCATCTGGCCTTGCTGCGCGCCGAAGCCACCGATCAGCAGCAGGTCGAGCAGTGGCTGTTGAAGGTAGGAAGCGCCCTGCGTCAGCACATCGACAGCGCCGACCTCAAGGTGGACTGCCTCGGCCCGGTACCGGCGCCGATGGAGCGCCGCCAGAATCGCTATCACGCCCAATTGCTGTTGCGCGCGGCGAAACGCGGCCCGCTGCATGAAGCCGCCGCCTGGCTGGTGACGCTCTGCGAGCAGGATCGTGACGCGCGCCGCCTGCGCTGGTCACTGGATGTCGATCCCATCGGCATGGCCTGAGTCTGGCAGGGGGACTCAGGCAGGTGTCGCCAGCCCCGATACTGAACTGACCACTATCCCGCCAGGACACGGATTGCGCCGTGATTGATCACGATGGTTTATGCAAGCCGCAGGATCGGTGATAATGCCCGCCATCGTGCAGCGACATCCGCACTCCCCCATTGCCCGCAGGCCTGATGCCTGCAACCGCCTGCTCCAGAGCACGCGGTGCGACCTGAGCCGTGAAGAGACCGATATTCCATGAAAGAGACGATCATCGAACTGCTGGGCCAGGCCCTGGATTCCCTCAAGGCCGACGGCACCCTGCCCGCCGACGCCAGCCCGCAGATCAAGGTCGACCCGACCAAGGACAAGACCCACGGCGACTACGCCAGCAACCTGGCGATGATGACGTCCAAGGCTGCCGGCATGAAGCCGCGTGAGCTGGCCGAGAAGCTGGTCGCCGCCCTGCCGGCCTCCGACGCGGTCTCCAAGGTCGAGATCGCCGGCCCCGGCTTCCTGAACTTCTTCGCCGAGACCGGGGCGGTGGCCGACATCGTGCGCCGCGTCTTCAGCGAAGGCGACCGCTTCGGGCACAGCGACGTGGGCGCCGGTGAGAAGGTCCAGGTCGAGTTCGTCTCCGCCAATCCGACCGGGCCGCTGCATGTCGGTCACGGGCGTGGCGCTGCGGTCGGCGACGTGCTGTGCCGCCTGCTGGCCGCCACCGGCCACGACGTCACGCGCGAGTTCTACTACAACGACGCCGGCGCCCAGATCAACAATCTGGCGCTCTCCGTTCAGGCACGCGCCAAGGGCCTGGGCCCGGATGACGCCAGCTGGCCGGCTGATGGCTATCGCGGTGACTACATCCGCGAACTGGCCGCCTCCTACATGGCCGGCGATACCGTCGAAGCCGATGGCAAGCAGGTCACGGGCGCCGCGGAACCTGACGATCTCGACGCCATCCGCGTCTTCGCCGTCGCCTACCTGCGCCATGAACAGGATCTGGACCTCAAGGCCTTCGGCGTCGAATTCGATGTCTACTTCCTCGAATCCTCGCTCTACCGTGACGGCAAGGTCGAAGACACCGTCAAGCGCCTGGTCGACAACGGCTATACCTACGAAGACGATGGCGCCATGTGGCTGCGCACCACCGACTTCGGGGATGACAAGGACCGCGTGATGCGCAAGCGTGACGGCGGTTACACCTACTTCCTGCCGGACGTCGCCTACCACCTGGACAAATGGCAGCGTGGTTTCACCCAGGTCATCAATGAACAGGGTGCCGACCACCACTCCACCGTGACTCGCGTGCGTGCGGGCCTGCAGGCCCTCAAGGCCGGCATCCCGGAAGGCTGGCCGGACTACGTGCTGCACCAGATGGTCACCGTGATGCGCTCCGGTGAGGAAGTGAAGCTCTCCAAGCGTGCCGGCAGCTACGTGACCCTGCGTGACCTGATCGAGGAAGTCGGCCGCGACGCGACCCGCTACTTCCTGGCGGCGCGACGTGCCGACTCCCAGCTGACCTTCGACATCGACCTGGCCCGCTCCCAGTCCAACGACAACCCGGTCTACTACATCCAGTATGCCCACGCCCGCGTGCACAGCGTGCTGCGCAAGGCCAGCCGTGAAGACAAGGCCTTCGATGAATCTCTGGCCATGGCGCAACTGTCCTTGCTGACCAGCGATCAGGAAAAGGCCGTGATGAATCGCATGGCCCAGTTCCCGGACGTCGTCACCCACGCCGCCAAGGTGCGGGAACCGCAGCAGGTCGCTCAGTATCTGCAGGACCTCTCCTCTGACTTCCACACCTGCTACAACGCGGTGAAGGTGATGGTCGAGGACGACGCGACCCGCAACGCGCGCCTGGCGCTGGGTCTGGCGACCGCTCAGGTCATCCGCAACGGCCTGGCCCTGCTGGGTGTCAGCGCTCCCGAGGAGATGTAAGCCATGGCTGCTCGCCGCCCCGCCAGCAAGAAGCCCGCTTCCCGTCAGGGAGCCAGCCCCCGCCGGCAGCCCGCCGCCAGTCAGAGCCGCGGCTTCCCGGGGTGGCTGTGGGGGATCGTCGGTCTGGTCGCCGGCTTCGTGCTGGCTCAGTATTTCCAGCAACAGGCGCCGCGTCTGCCGGTGGCTGCCATCGTGCCCAAGGCCAACACTCAGCAGAATGGTCAGCAGGCCGCACAACAGGGTAGCCAGCAGGACAAGGCATCGCAGAAGGACACTCCCGAAGAGAGCGGCGGCAGCATGCCGACCTTCGAGTTCTACACCCTGTTGCCGGAAACCGAGGTGATCGCCCCCAAGGTGGATGAGTACAAGTCCACTCCGCGTCCGGGCAGCGCCGAGAGCACCAAGAAGTCCGAGGCTTCGCTGACCAACTACATGCTGCAGGCGGCCTCCTTCCGCGAGATGTCCGATGCCAGGAAACTGGCCGGCAAGCTCAAGGATCTCGGCCTGCTGGCCAAGGTCAGTGACGTCAATGCTTCTGGCGGTACCGTCTGGCACCGGGTGCAGGTCGGCCCGTACAAGGACACCCGCGAGCTCAACCGCGCACAGGATCTGATGAACACCCAGGGCATCGAGCCTCTGCTGATCAAGCTGCAATGACCTCGGCATGACGCCACAGGCCAACGGGCCCGCTCACATGTTGAGCGGGCCCGTTGCGTAAAGGGCGCCAGCCCTCTGCACAACGGGCGTCAACGCTGAGTCGCCGATGACTTGAAACCCGCATCAGCGCCCCCATTTACAGCATTCCGGTGAGATATCAGACCGCGATCCGCCACGGTGGCAGTGACACGTCGCGGCAAGCAGTGGCAATTGCCAGACTGACGACCACCACCCGTTTTACGCGACGAGGCCCTGGCCTCGTCTGCCCCGAAATGCCATGCCCGGCCCCGTTCACCTTATTCCAATCGCCGGCATGCTCTCTCAGGAGTTATCCATGACCACGATCGTCTCCGTGCGTCGCAACGGCCAGGTCGCCCTGGCTGGTGACGGCCAGGTATCCCTTGGCAACACTGTCATGAAAGGCAACGCCGCCAAGGTGCGTCGCCTGTATCGCAATCAGGTGCTGGCCGGCTTCGCTGGCGGTACCGCCGATGCCTTCACCCTGTTCGAACGCTTCGAAGCGCAGCTCGAGAAGTATCAGGGCCAGCTGGTGAAATCCGCCGTGGAACTGGCCAAGGAGTGGCGCTCCGACCGCGCCCTGCGCAAGCTGGAAGCCATGCTGGTGGTGGCCGACAAGCATGCCTCGCTGATCATCACCGGCAACGGTGACGTGGTCGAGCCCGAACACGGCGTGCTGGCCATCGGCTCCGGCGGCAACTTCGCCGAAGCTGCCGCCCGCGCCCTGATCGAGAACACCGAGCTGTCCGCCCGCGAGATCACCGAGAAGTCCATCTCCATCGCGGCCGACATCTGCGTCTTCACCAACCACAATGCCATCATCGAGGAGCTGTCCTGAGATGTCCCAGATGACCCCGAAGGAAATCGTCAACGCCCTCGATCAGCACATCGTCGGTCAGCCGGAAGCCAAGCGTGCCGTGGCCGTGGCCATGCGCAATCGCTGGCGTCGCATGCAGCTCAACGATGATCTGCGCCCGGAAGTCACCCCGAAGAACATCCTGATGATCGGCCCGACCGGTGTCGGCAAGACCGAGATCGCCCGTCGTCTGGCCAAGCTGGCCGGCGCGCCCTTCCTGAAGATCGAGGCGACCAAGTTCACCGAGGTCGGCTACGTCGGACGTGACGTGGAATCGATCATCCGTGACCTGGTCGAGGTCGCCATGAAGCTGGTGCGTGAAGAGGCCATGAAGGAAGTGCGCGACAAGGCCGAGGATGCCGCCGAGGATCGCATCCTCGATGCGCTGCTGCCGCGCGCCCGTGGCGAGGAATATGATGCGGCGGCCAACAACAGCAGCACGCGTCAGATGTTCCGCAAGAAGCTGCGCGAAGGTCAGCTGGATGACAAGGAAATCGACATCGAGCTGAGCCCGGCCAGCCAGAGCCTGGATTTCGCCACCCCGCCGGGGATGGAAGAGATGACCAGTCAGCTGCAGTCCATGTTCTCCAGCATGGGCAAGCAGCAGAAGGAAAGCCGTCGCATCAGCGTCAAGGAAGCCCTCAAGCTGGTTCACGAGGAAGAAGCGGCCAGAATGGTCAGCGATGAAGACCTCAAGAGCCGTGCCATCGAGGCCGTCGAACAGAACGGTATCGTCTTCCTCGACGAGATCGACAAGGTCGCCAAGCGTGGCGAGTCCGGCAGTGGTGGCGACGTGTCCCGTGAAGGCGTGCAGCGCGATCTGCTGCCGCTGATCGAGGGCTCCACCGTGTCCACCAAGCACGGCATGGTCAAGACGGACCACATCCTGTTCATCGCTTCCGGCGCCTTCCACCTGTCCAAGCCTTCGGACATGATTCCGGAGCTGCAGGGCCGTCTGCCGATCCGCGTCGAGCTCAATGCCCTGACCCCGGACGACTTCAAGCGCATCCTGACCGAGCCGTCCGCGGCGTTGATCCGTCAGTACAAGGCGCTGCTGGCCACCGAAGGCGTCGAGCTGAGCTTCGCGGATGACGCCATCGAGCGTATCGCCCAGATCGCCTATCAGGTCAACGAAGGCACCGAGAACATCGGCGCGCGTCGTCTGCATACCGTGATGGAACGCCTGCTGGAAGAGATTTCCTACGAAGGTGCCGATCAGGCGGGTGAGCTCAAGGTCGATGCCGCCTATGTCGATGCTCGCCTGGGCGACCTGGCGTGTGACGAAGACCTGTCGCGCTACATTCTCTGACGTCTGGCGTCAGCGCCTGACCCGCGAGAAGCCCTCATGGCGGCAATCGCCACCCTGAGAGATGCTACTGACGCCCGATCCGGCTTGGCCCGGTTCGGGCGTCAGTGCATCATGCGACATAGATACGTCGACGCGCCCGAGATGTCGCTCGACGCCCCTGTTCCTTCGGTCGCCTTACAGCGTGGTGTCATGCTGGACGGCGGGCTGACACGAGGATGCCCTGATGAGCCACGACACTCCTGAAGACCACGCTGCCGAGCAGGACGAACCCCGCAGCCAGCAGCGCGACTACCGCCTCAATGAGCGCCACGCCCGTGACGCCGACGAGGCCCCGGTACCGACGCGCGTGCACTACCACAAGTCGGAGCGTGAACTGGAACTGGGCTATGCGGATGGCCAGACCTTCCGCCTCAGCACCGAATTCCTGCGCGTGATGTCCCCCTCCGCGGAAGTGCGCGGTCACGGTGTCGGCCAGGAAACGCTGCAGGTCGGCATGCGCCATGTCGGTCTGGCCAACATCACCCAGAGCGGTCGCTACGCGCTGAAGCTGCATTTCGATGATGGCCACGACAGCGGCCTCTACACCTGGGAATACCTGTGGGAACTGGCCAACCGCCGCGATGCCATGTGGGCCTACTACCTGCGCCAGCTGGAAGAGGCCGGTGCCTCGCGTGAGCCGCTGGGCATTCCGCTCAATCAGCTGTAAGCCACTGATGCCAATGGGGCGCGGCAAGATGTCCGACTCGACGTCTTGTCAAAAGACAGCCCGCTGGCCAGCGGTTACAATCGAGCCACTGCGAAAGCTCACCATATTGCGCTGACGTCCCCCATGGGTGGCGTCACAACAGGGGAAGTCATGGACAAGCGTACGACTCACTTCGGTTATCAGGAAGTTGCCGTGGACGAGAAGGCAGGCCGCGTCGCGGATGTCTTCCACAGTGTCGCCGCCAAGTACGACGTGATGAATGACCTGATGTCCTTCGGCATCCACCGTCTGTGGAAGCGCATTACCCTGGAGCGTGCCGGTGCCCGTCCGGGCCAGACGGTGCTGGACATTGCCGGTGGCACCGGGGATCTGACGCTGAAGTTCTCGCGTCTGGTCGGCCCGAAGGGTCGCGTGGTGCTCGCCGACATCAACGCCTCGATGCTCAACGTCGGGCGTGACAAGCTGCTCGACCGCGGCGTGGGTGGCAATGTCGAGTATGTGCAGGCCAATGCCGAGGCGCTGCCCTTCCCTGACAACACCTTCGACATCATCACCATCGCCTTCGGGCTGCGCAACGTCACCGACCAGGCCAAGGCCCTGCGCTCCATGCAGCGCATCCTCAAGCCCGGAGGCCGTCTGCTGGTGCTGGAGTTCTCCAAGCCGGTCAATCCGCTGCTCTCCACCGCCTACGATCAGTACAGCTTCCGCCTGCTGCCGAAGATGGGCGAGATGGTCGCCGGCGACGCCGATTCCTACCGCTATCTGGCCGAATCCATTCGCATGCACCCCGACCAGAAGACCCTGGCCGGCATGATGGAAGAGGCAGGTCTCGAGCGTGTCGAGTTCACCAATCTCACCGGTGGCATCGTCGCGCTGCACCGTGGTATCAAGCTTTGAGGCTGTCATGGCATTGCTGACCCCCCTGCTGGTGGCGACGGCGGAACGCACGCTCAACCGCCTGCTCGCCCGTGACCCCGCCTCCGCCATGCGCCTGAATGCGCTTGCCGGCAGACGCCTGCTGCTGCGCCTGGAGCGCCCCGCCTTCGACCTGCTGGTGCACTTCGACCTGCAGGGGCTGCATCTGCTGCGCCTGCCCGAGGCCAACGAGAGCGACGGCGACGTGGTGGTGGAGCTGGACATGGAAACTGCCGCGGCACTGCTGTCCGGTGAGCCCATCGAGCGCTTGATGTTCGAGGGCCGCCTGGCCGTGCGTGGCCGTCTGCACCTGCTGGAAAGCGCACGGGACCTGGTGATGGATCTCGATCTCGACTGGGAAGGGGCCTTGAGCGAATGGTTCGGCGAGACCCCCGGTCATAGTCTGGCCACCGGCCTGCGCAGCCTCGGTCGCTTCGGGCTGACCAGCCGTCGTGAGCTGGAGCTGGATCTGCGCGAGTATCTGACCGAGGAAGCACGCTGGCTGCCCGGCCATGCCCAGCTGCAGGTCGCGCGGGACGAGCTGACCGAGCTGACCCAGTGCCTGGATCGCACCGAGGCACGCCTGGCGCGCCTGCGACGCCATCTGGAGGCCGTCACCACGCCACGGTCCGCTGATCGGGAGTGCCAGCCGTCGTGAGACTCTATCGCCTGCTGAGCATCCTGTGGGTCATCGCCCGCTATCGACTGGATGATCTGATCCCGCTGTCTCGCGTACCTGCGCTGCTGCGGCCGCTGGTCAAGCTCTCACCGCTGCGCCTGCTGCCTGTCGGCAAGCGCTCGCGTGGTGAGCGCCTGCGGCTGGCACTCGAAGCGCTGGGCCCGATCTTCATCAAGTTCGGCCAGATGCTCTCGACTCGTCGTGACCTGCTGCCACCGGACGTCGCCGATGAGCTCAAGCGCCTGCAGGACCAGGTGCCGCCCTTCGAGAACGAGGTGGCGCGCGAACTGGTCGAGCAGGAGCTGGGCATGCCGGTCGAGGAAGCCTTCGCCGAATTCGAGGCGCAACCGCTGGCCTCGGCCTCCATCGCCCAGGTCCATGCGGCACGCCTGCACGATGGTTCCGACGTGGTGGTCAAGGTGATCCGCCCGCGCATCGAAGAGGTGATGCGCAAGGATATCGGCCTGCTGTATCTGCTCGCGCGTCTGCTGATGAAGCTCTCGCCGGAAGCACGGCGTCTGCGCCCCGTGGAAGTGGTCTCCGATTACGAGGCCACGCTGTTCGACGAGCTGGACATGCACAAGGAGGCCGCCAACACCTCCCAGCTCAAGCGCAACTTCCTCGATTCGCCCCTGCTCTACGTGCCGACCATCCACTGGCCGCTGACGCGGCGCCGGGTAATGGTGCAGGAGCGCATCCGCGGCATCCCGGTCGCCGACATCGACGAGCTGGAAGCCCAGGGCACCGACTTGAAGAAGCTGGCCGAGCGCGGCGTGGAGATCTTCTTCACCCAGGTGTTCCGCGACAACTTCTTCCACGCCGACATGCACCCCGGCAACATCTTCGTCTCGCGAGAGAACGCCCATGACCCGCAGTTCATCGCCATCGACTGCGGTATCGTCGGCAGCCTGACCCGCGAGGACCAGGACTATCTGGCGCGCAATCTGCTGGCCTTCTTCCGTCAGGATTACTACGAGGTCGCGGCGCTGCACATCGAGTCCGGCTGGGTCGGGGAGGGCACGCGCGCCAACGAGTTCGCCGCGGCCATCCGAGCCGTCTGCGAGCCGATTCTCGAGAAGCCGCTCAAGGACATCAGCTTCGGCCAGGTGCTGCTGGGCCTGTTCCAGACCGCGCGCCGCTTCAACATGGAAGTCCAGCCGCAGCTGGTCCTGCTGCAGAAGACGCTGCTCAACATCGAGGGGCTCGGCCGTCAGCTGTATCCGGATCTCGACCTGTGGGCCACCGCCCGCCCCTATCTGGAGCGCTGGATGAAGGAGCGCGCCGGCCCCAAGGCGTTCTGGGCCGAGATGGTCAAGCAGGCTCCGGAGCTGTCACATCAGCTGCCGCAGCTGCCGGTGATGGCCTTCCAGGCCATGCAGCGCATCGATGATGAACACCGCGCTCGACAGCGTCAGACCGAGGCACTCGCCACGCTGCGCGATCGTGTCAATCATGCGTCCAGCACCGGCTGGCGCTTGCGCGCAGGTGGACTGCTGATCGCCGTGGCCTTCGGCTGGCAACCGCTGATCGCCTGGGCCGAGACGCAACCGATGATGGTGCTGGTCGGCGCGGGGCTGGGCATCGTGCTGTTGCTGTGGCGCTAGCCGCGCCCCTGCTTCGCTCGCGGCGCTGACCGAAACTTGCCGCCCCTCGGGGCGCAGTGCAATATGATTGTCATGTAACCCTTGCATCCTGAGTCGCCGGGCCTTGCCTCGCGGCAGTGCTCGATGAGGCAGGAGCCTCGGGCTGGACTCGCTGCCTTCGCTCGGGCCCGGTTGTCCGGCTGGCCGCGACGCTCCTGCAACGGCTCTCATGCAACGGTTCTCATGCAACGGTTCTCATGCAGATAATGTTTTCATGCCAGACCCCATGCTTTCAGGAATGATGATTCATGAGTGATATTCTCAACCGCCTGTCAGACGTACTGGCAGAGCGGCGCGACGCTGATCCGACGTCCTCCTATGTCGCGAGCCTGCATCACAAGGGCCTCAACAAGGTATTGGAGAAGATTGGCGAAGAGGCCACGGAAACGGTACTGGCCGCCAAGGATTTCACTCAGGACGACGTGGACTCCCACCGTGCAGTGATCGGTGAGACCGCCGACCTGTGGTTCCACTCGCTGGTGATGCTTTCTCACCTCGGGCTGGACCATCAGGACGTGCTGGATGAGCTGGCGCGACGCTTCGGCGTCTCCGGCCATGATGAAAAGGCCGCTCGCGGTCAGTGATGATCAAGCAGACGACTTGCAGCGCAAGCCGATTTCCCTGGCAGTGGTGCTCTCACCCTGCAAGACTCAAGGCCTCGTGACCTAGTCCCATCGGCCAAAATGGAGAACTTCCCATGTTAGGTGGCATCAGTATCTGGCAGCTCCTCATCGTGCTCGGCATCATCATCCTGATCTTCGGCACCAAGAAGCTCCGCAACGTCGGATCAGACCTCGGTGGCGCGGTCAAAGGCTTCAAGGGCGCCATGAAGGAAGAGGAAAAGGCCCCCGAAGACACGGCTCCTCAGCAGAAGGTCTCCCACGGTGAATCCCGCGGCGATACCATCGATGTCGAGGCCGAGCGCCGCGATACCGCTGACAAGCGCTCGTAAGCCGCATGTTCGACATCGGCTTTTTTGAACTGGCACTGATCTCGCTGCTGGCATTGATCGTGCTCGGCCCGGAGCGTCTGCCCCGGGCGGCGCGTACGGCGGGATTGTGGCTGGGGCGCATCAAGCGCAGCGTCTCGGGGATCCAGCAGGAAATCAGCGCCCAGCTGGAAGCCGAAGAACTGCGTCAGACGCTCAATGAGCAGAAGAAGCAGCTCGACGAGACCCTGGCACATGCCCGCAATGAGGCGCGTGAGGTGGAAACCACCATCACGCGTTCCTCGCCCGCGTCACAGGAGGATGCCAACGCCTCGCCTGCCGCCGACAGTGCTCGCTCGACCACGGAGACGACCTCAGGCGAGCAAGAGACCTCCGCCACCCCCACCAGTGAGTCACGGGAGCCGCGTTCCTGATGAGTGATCCGCATGACCCGCAGCCCTCCGCCTCCGGCGAGGCTGCCCACGCCCCGCTCATCGAGCATCTGATCGAACTGCGCTCCCGCCTGCTGCGTGCGACTGTCGTGGTCCTCGTGGTATTCGCGGCGCTGTATGGCTTCTCCAATCAGATCTATCTGTATGTGGCCGAGCCGCTGATGGCCCTGCTGCCTCCCGGCTCTCAGATGATCGCCACCGAGGTGGCCTCGCCCTTCCTGGCCCCCTTCAAGCTGACACTGGTGGTGGCGCTGTTCCTGGCGATTCCGGCGGTGCTCTATCAGGCTTGGGCCTTCATCGCGCCGGGACTCTACGAGAACGAGAAGGCGTTGGCGTTGCCGCTGCTGGCCTCCAGCATCCTGCTGTTCTATGCGGGCGCGGCGTTTGCCTACTATGTCGTCTTCCCGCTGCTGTTCCAGTTCTTCACCACCACGGGCCCCGAGAACGTGGCGATCATGACGGACATCAATCAGTACCTGAATTTTGTCCTCAAGCTGTTCTTCGCCTTCGGTGTGGCCTTCGAGATTCCCATCGCCACCTTCCTGCTGATCTGGACGGGGGCCACGTCCGTGGAGGTGCTGAGCAAGAAACGCCCCTACATCGTGATCGCCTGCTTCGTGGTCGGCATGCTGCTGACACCGCCTGACGTCATCTCGCAGTCATTGCTGGCGATTCCGATGTGGCTGCTGTTCGAGGTCGGGATTCTCGCCGCACGCGCCTTCAAGCGCCGCCGTCCGGCGAGCGATGATGAGGCCTCGCAGCAGGCCCCCTGACGCGAAGACTCGAGCAGACAGCGCCTGAACGATGACGCGCAAGAATCATGACGCAGGAAACGACGAAGCCCCCGCCAATGGCGGGGGCTTCGTCGTTTCCTGCTGGGTGCCGTGCGACCGTGTCAATCCTGTTGACTGGCCTTGGCCTGGTCTTCCTCGATCCAGCCGTTCAGACGCTCCACCAGCTTGAAGATGCCTTCGGCAGCCTCGGAGATGCGCTCTGCCTGCATGTAGGCTGGCGTCGTGATCACGCGATTGGCGGCATCAATCACGATATCCGTCACCTCACAACTCTTGTGCAGACCGCCCTGGGCACTGATGGCGCCGGAGACTTCAGGGTCCGTGCCGATGGTGACCGAGATCCCCCCGCCCAGCAGCTTCGGCACCATCACCGGCGCGATGCACATCACGCCGATCGGCTTGCCGACCGCATGGAAGGGCTGCACCACCTCGCGCAGACCATCCACCAGCGTCAGATCCGCGCCCTTGACGGCAAAGTTGCTGAGATTCTTGGCGGCACCGAAGCCACCGGGCAGAATCAGCGCGTCGAAGTCCTCGGCGGACAGCTCCGGCAACGGACGCACCTTGCCACGCGCCAGGCGAGCCGACTCGGTCAGCACATTGCGTGTCTCGTCCATTTCCTCGCCGGTGGCGTGGTTGAGCACATGATGCTGATCGATGTCCGGAGCGAAGCACTCGTAGCGGATGCCCAGCTGATCAAGCCGAAGCATGGTCAGGGTCGTTTCGTAGATCTCGGAGCCATCATAGACACCGCAACCGGATAGGATCAGGGCTACCTGCTTGGTCATGTGTTACTCCATTGACGGTGAACTGCTCGGCGGCTGCCGACAGGTCAGAAGTGACAGATTCGTACAGGAATCCGCTACAGGCAAGCACCATGTGAAGAGGTACCGGCTGGAAAGGACAGATGATGCCGGCGGCCTGCAGCACCTGGGTATTCGTCACTCCGATGCCCCAAGACTATGGGCGGCATGACCACATCTCAAGGGCGCCCCTCGCGGTTCGGCGGGCAGGATGACAGTGCACACGACGCGACACCCTGCCCCATGCCGCGCCCCTGTTCCGACCTGCATGCACTGATATACTCGAAAGCATCGTGCCGACAGCTTGCTCGGCCAATCCCATCTCCTTCGGTCGTATGGGCGCCGTCTGACCTGTAATATCATTGAAATATTATAGACCTAGACTTCCAGCGTCCCTCACGGAACCGGAGCCTTAGATCCGGAGAGCCTCTCTTGAGTCAACGTACCCCACGCCAGTTTCCTGCGATTCGCATGCGCCGCATGCGCAAGGATGATTTCTCTCGCCGCCTGATGCGCGAGAACCAGCTGACGGCCGATGATCTGATCCTGCCGGTCTTCGTGCTGGAAGGTTCGCAGCGTCGTGAAGCCGTGACCAGCATGCCCGGGGTCGAGCGCCTGTCCATCGACCTGCTGGTCGAGGAATGCCGTGAGGTCCATGCGCTGGGCGTGCCGGCCATCGCGCTGTTCCCGGTGATCGATGCCGAGGCCAAGAGCCTGCTGGCCGAGGAGTCCTACAACGCCAATGGCCTGGTGCAGCGCGCGGTGCGTGCCCTCAAGGAAGCCATCCCGACGCTGGGCGTGATCACCGATGTGGCGCTGGATCCCTACACCGTGCATGGCCAGGACGGCATCCTCGATGATGACGGCTACGTGCTCAACGACCGCACCGTGGACACCCTGATCAAGCAGGCACTGTCACACGCGGAAGCGGGCGCCGATGTCGTGGCCCCTTCTGACATGATGGACGGCCGCATCGGCTCCATCCGTGCCATGCTGGAACAGGAAGGCCTGATTAATACCCGCATCATGGCCTATTCGGCCAAGTACGCCTCCAACTACTACGGCCCGTTCCGTGATGCGGTGGGCTCGAGCGGCAATCTGGGCAAGGCCGACAAGCAGACCTACCAGATGGATCCGGCCAACAGCGACGAAGCGCTGCATGAAGTGGCCATGGATCTCGCCGAGGGCGCCGACATGGTGATGGTCAAGCCGGGCATGCCCTACCTGGATGTGGTGTCCCGCGTGAAGCGTGAACTGGAAGTGCCGACCTTCGCCTACCAGGTCAGCGGCGAGTACGCCATGCACATGGCCGCCTTCCAGAACGGCTGGCTGGATGCCGACAAGGTCATTCTCGAATCATTGATGTGCTTCAAGCGTGCGGGTGCCGACGGCATTCTCACCTATTTTGCCCGCCGGGCCGCGGAACTGCTGGCGGAGAAGAATCGCCTTTGACTACCCCGGCGACCGTGTCTGACCGGGGTCATGGAGTTGATGATGGAACAGACCCACAAGAACGCCATAGATGACGCGTCAGACACCTCGCTGGACACCGCTCCCCAACCGCATCAGGACGCTGCCGCCCCGGCGGCGTCCCGGGTGAAAGAGGGCGACATGGAGCTGGTCACCGACGAGCCGCCAGCCCTTGAACCTCCGCCCCTGCGCGTCAATCGTACGCGCAAGGGCATTCACGCCAAGGTCACGCCCTCCCCCGAAGCCGACCTGGCCGACCCCGCCCTGTATTTCAACCGTGAGCTGTCGAATCTGCAGTTCAACATCCGGGTACTGGAGCAGGCGCAGGACACTTCGCATCCGCTGCTCAACCGGCTGATGTTCCTGCTGATCTTCACGTCCAACATGGACGAGTTCTTCGAGATCCGCGTGGCGGGTCTCAAGCATCAGATCGCCTTCGACCGCACCGAGCCCGGCCCGGATGGCATGCTGCCCGGCAAGGTGCTCGACGAGATCTCGCGCATCACCCACGAGCAGGTGGAGCGCCAGTACCGCATCCTCAACGAAGAACTGATTCCGGCGCTTGAAGAGCAACACATCCGCTTCCGTCGCCGCAATCAGTGGAACGACGCCCAGAAAGCCTGGGTTCGCGAATACTTCGAGGAAGAGATTCAGCCGGTCATCAGCCCGATCGGGCTTGATCCATCACATCCCTTCCCGCGCCTGGTCAACAAGAGCCTCAACTTCATCGTCGAGCTGGAAGGCAAGGACGCCTTCGGGCGCGAGGGCGGCCTGGCCATTCTTCCGGCTCCGCGCTCGCTGCCGCGCTTGATTCGCGTGCCGGAAGCGCTCGCAGAGAGCGGCTATACCGAGTACGTCTTCCTGTCCTCGATGATTCATGCCCATGCCCAGGAGCTGTTCCCGGGGATGAAGATCAAGGGCTGCTACCAGTTCCGGCTGACGCGCAACGCCGACCTCTCGGTGGATGCCGAGGATGTCTCGGATCTGGCCTCGGCGCTGCGCGGCGAGCTGCTGGCGCGGCGTTACGGCGATGGCGTGCGCCTGGAAGTGGCGGACAACTGTCCGGAGGCGCTCTACACCTTCCTGCTCAAGCAGTTCGAGCTGGAGAAGCGAGACCTGTATCAGGTGAAGGGACCGGTCAATCTCAATCGCCTGATGGAAGTCATCGGCGACGTGGGCCGCGAGGACCTGCTCTACGCACCGTTCACTCCCGGCACGCCCAAGGCACTCAAGAGTGACAACAGCCTGTTCGATGCCATTCGCCGCGAGGACATCCTGCTGCATCACCCCTTCCAGTCGTTCTCGCCGGTCGAGAGTCTGCTGGCCGAGGCAGCGCGCGACCCGAACGTGCTGGCCATCAAGCAGACGCTCTATCGCACCGGAGCCGATTCCAACATCGTCTCCTCGCTGGTGGAAGCTGCACGCCAGGGCAAGGAGATCACCGTGGTGATCGAGCTGCGTGCCCGCTTCGATGAAGCCGACAACCTGCAGCTGGCCTCCCGCCTTCAGGAGGCAGGCGCCATCGTCATCTACGGGGTGATGGCCTACAAGACCCATGCCAAGATGCTGCACATCGTGCGGCGAGAAAATGGCGAGCTGCGCCACTATGCGCACCTCGGCACCGGCAACTACCACGCCAAGACGGCGCGCCTGTACACCGATTACAGCCTGCTGACGTCCAACGAGACCTTGTGCGAGGACGTGCACAAGGTCTTCCAGCAGCTGACTGGCATGGGCAAGCAACGCAATATCGAGAAGTTGCTGCATGCCCCCTTCACACTGCATGAGCGACTGGTGGAGATGATCGACCGGGAAGCGCGCAACGCCGAGAAGGGCAAGCGCGCCCACATCATCATCAAGTGCAACTCACTGACCGAACCCAAGCTGATCCGCGCGCTGTATCGCGCCTCACGCGCGGGCGTGCAGTGCGATCTGATCATCCGCGGGGTCTGCTGTCTGCGTCCGGGCGTTCCGGGCATCTCCGACAATATCCGCGTCCGCTCGGTGATCGGTCGCTTCCTGGAACATACTCGCACCTTCCACTTCCACAATGCCGGCCAGCCGGAGACCTGGTGTTCCAGCGCGGACTTCATGGAGCGCAATATGTTCCATCGCGTCGAGACCTGCTTCCCGTTGCTCGACAAGAAGCTGGCACAGCGCATCCGCAAGGACCTGGACACCTATCTGGTTGACAACTGCCAGAGCTGGCGCCTGGAAAGCGATGGTCACTACACCCAGCTGGATGCCGGCGATGCAGAGCCGATCAGCGTGCAGGAAACCCTGCTGTTCGCCTACGCCGCCAAGGCCTGATCGCGCCCCGCTCGGGCCCGCCTCATCCGGCGCAGTCCATTCACCTGACTCTCGGCCCTCACGCTTGCGTGGGGGCCGTCTGCGTTGAGCAGACAAGCCTTGTCCCAGTCCTCCTGTCCCGATCCTTCTGCCCCACTCTTTCCTTCTGCGCTCCCCCTTCTGCCTTCGCCTGATTGCCGACATCACCCGCCCATGACGCCTGCCCCCACCAGACCATGAAAAGGCCCCCGCATCCTGGATGCGGGGGCCTGGCAGCTGACGATCGGATCAAGCGCTCAACGGATCAGACACCGATCTGACCACCATCTTCACGCTGGATGACGACGGTCGCGGCGCGCGGGCGCACACTGCCGTCAGTTTCGGCAGTCGCATCCACACTCTGCGGCCAGTTGCCGGGATGCTGGATATTGACGAACAACGCCGTCCTGTCAGGTGTCGCGAAGATGCCGGTCACTTCACAGCCGTTCGGGCCAACCGCGAAGCGCTTGAGCTGTGCCTGGTTATCGGCACCGATCACGGCAGCATCCCCTTCGGCCTGCTGAAGCGCGGCCGGCACGACGGCCAGTAGCTGGTCATTGGTGACGTCCGCCACACCGGCATAGCCGTTGTCCGTCTGGATCCACAGGATACCCTGCTCGTCCTCACGTTCGTCGAAGTAGAGGCCATCCGGACTGGCGAATTCATTCATCTCGGTCAGGCCGGACAGGTTGTCGGCATCACTGGCCGCCGCGCCGAACACGAAGATCTCCCAATCGAAGGCGGTGTGATCTCCCGCCTCGCGCCAGCGGATGATCTGTCCTGCCTCGTTGTCACCGCGCGGGTTGGCGGCATTGGTCGGCGCCGTCTTGTAACCGACTCCCAGCTCCTCGATGGCCTTGCCGTCATTGGTGAAGGCCGCCGCCGTACCCTCTTTGGTGCGCTTGGAGTTGTTGGTCAGTGTCATGTAGACCTCACCGGAAGCCGGGTCGACGGCACCCCACTCCGGGCGGTCCATCGGCGTGGCGCCCATCAGATCCGCCGCGTCCGCGGTATGGATGATGACACCGGCCAGATCATCGGCCGCCAGGCCCAGTGCAGCGGCAAGCGTCCGGCCATCCTTGGTCACGGCGTCCGGCGTCAGCTTCAGCCACTTGCCAGTGCCGTCGGCGGAGAACTGGGCAACATACAACGTGCCCTTGTCCAGATACTTGTCACCGATCGCCAGGCGATTCTTGTCGGCTCCCGGCACATGCGCATCGGCGGCCTCCCATCTGGCATCGGAGACGAACTTGTAGATGTATTCGTTGCGCGAGTCATGGCCTGAATAGAACACCACCGGCTCGCCTTCGACCAGCTTGCCCGGCCAGCAACCTTCATGGCGGAAACGTCCCAGCGCGGTGCGCTTGACGGCCTTCTCACCGGTGTAGGGGTCGATCTCGACGATGTAGCCGAAGGTACGCGGCTCATTGCGATAATCCTTGTCGGCACTGTCCGCCGTCGGCGTATTGTCGAAGCGCGCGAATTCGCCATCGACTTCGCTGGCATCTCCCGCGGCGGTTTCCCAGCCGTAGCGGCCACGCTCGGTCTCGATGCCGATGCGATCATCATCGCTCTGACGATCACTGCGCTTGACGAAGTACCCCGGCCAGTTCTCCTCACAGGTCAGGTAGGTGCCCCAGGGGGTATAGCCGTTGGCGCAGTTGTTGTTGGTACCACGCGTGCGCGTGCCATCCGGAGAGAAGGCAGTCTTGACGTAATCACTGCCTGCCACCGGGCCACTCAACACCATCTCGCTGGCGCTGGTATAGCGACGGTTGTAGCCGGAGTTGATCACCACATCCCACTTGCCGCCGGCATCCTTCTTGACTTCGACGACGGTCACGCCGTGGGCATTGATCTCGGTACGCACTTCATCGGCCGGGCGCTTGCCGGACTCCGCATTGGTCGCGCCGCCCTTGGGCGCCCACAGGGCATCCTGATCGATGTACTCATTGTTCATCACCAGCAGGAAATTGCTGGAGGCGGTGTCTTCGCTCAGCGCGAAGTTGTGCATGCCGTCGTGATGCATGCCGATGCTGTTGAGCTGGGCCTCCGACGTCATCGCCAGCGATTCACTCCACTGCGGTGCCTTGTCGTTGAGCGGAGTGCCCCACGGTGCCAGGACATGGGCGGTATACCCTGCAGGTACCACGAAGGCATCCGTGCGAGAGCCCTTGATGGACTCGAAGGCCAGCGCCAGCGGTGTCTTCGCCGGAGTCCCTGTGGTCTTGCCGCTGTCGGCATTGGCCGCACCGCTCAGGCCCGCCAGCCCGAAGCCGCCCAGCATGCTGGCAGCCGCCATACCCAGACCACCCTGCAACACGCGACGACGGGAAAGGTGCTTGTCGATGATGGAAGAGAATGTCTCGTTGTGACTGGCATTCAGTAGGCGATGATCTTCAATTTCCTTGCTCATGCTGCTTCCCCGTAGTCAGGTTGCGGGTTGTTCTTTTCAGGCCTGGCCCCTGTGGGGCCGCCAAGGGCAACAAGAGTGATACGCGAACCAAATGACAGTCGTATGACGCGAACGATACGCCTCATGCAAACGACAGCGCCCGACGGTCGCATGACCATCGGGCGCGGGGAATTCACAAGCGCGAGACCTGCTCCGTCAGCCGTGAGGAAAGAGGGCTTCACCAGCAGGGTGGTGTCTGGGTCAGGCGTCTCGCAGACGCTCTGCCGCCAGACTCAGCAGATGCTCCGTCGTCTCCCACCCGAGACAGGCATCGGTCACGGAAACGCCATGGCGCAGCTGCGAGAGCTTGTCCGCTGCCGGCAATGCCTGCTTGCCCTCGTTGAGATGGCTTTCCAGCATCACGCCGATCAAGGCGTCATCACCGGCCAGACGCTGGGAGAGCACATCCAGCATCACTTCGCTCTGACGACGGTGGTCCTTGCGCGAGTTGGCATGACTGCAGTCGACCATCAGTCGCGGTGTCAGACCGGCCCCTTCCAGCTCTCGCCGGCAGGCGGCCACCGAGTCTGCATCGTAGTTGGGCTGACCATGGCCGCCCCGCAGCACCACATGGGTGTGGGGATTGCCCGCGGTCTCGATCAGCGCCGGGCGCCCGCTGTCATCCATGCCGAAGTGACGATGCCCGTGAGCTGCCGCACCGATCGCCTGCACGGCGACCTCGACCCCACCATCGGTTCCATTCTTGAAGCCTACGGCGCAGCCAAGGCCGGAGGCCATCTCGCGGTGGATCTGTGACTCGGTGGTGCGTGCCCCGATGGCCGCCCAGCCGAGCAGGTCTTCCAGGTAGGCGGCGGTCAGCGGCTGCAGCAGCTCGGTCGCGACCGGCAGGCCCAGCTGGTTGATCTCGCGCATCAGCTCGCGCGCCTGACGCAGGCCGCTGGCCATGTCATCACTGCCATCCAGATGCGGATCATAGGCCAGCCCCTTCCAGCCCACCGTCGTGCGCGGCTTCTCGACATAGACACGCATCACCAGCTTGAGGCGATCACTGACCTGCGGTTCGATCACCGCAAGGCGCTGGGCGTATTCACGCGCGGCCTTGAGATCATGGATGGAACACGGGCCGACCACCACCAGCAGACGATCATCCTCCCCGGCAAGAATCGCGTTGATCTCAGCGCGGTGCTGGCGAATCTGGCCGGCCAGGTCAGCATCCACCGGCAGCTGCGCGCGCAATTCGCTGGCGCTGGGCAGGGCTTCACGACTGATGCGTCCGGGAGTGGTCGGTGTCTGGGCGGCATCGAAGCGGGTCACGGGGGTAGTCTCGGCGGTCATGGTGTCGACAGTGGTATCGGCTGTGTGCGGGTCATTCGTCAACACGCGTTCAAGGCTGGCGTTCATGGTCTTCTCTCCTGTGACGAAGCTTCGGCTTCATCACGCAATATTCACTCTGACAGACAGGGACTTCGCGAATCGTCACCCCGATGTTGCTCGCCCTGCCCCGCGGTGACAGCGGAAAGAGGCAGGACGCCGCTAAATCGCCAGCGCCAATAACCATGCACGACCCGAGCGGAAGCGAAAGAGAAGCGGGTAGTCGGGATCGTGGTACGCATGGTCATTCCTCCAGTCATTCATGCTGCAATCATCGTTGGCACGTTAGGGTGGCACGCCTCTCTCGTCATGAGAGATTGCCGGGCCCAAACGCAAGAACCCCCGGTCGTGGCTGCGACCGGGGGTTCTTCAAGGTGGTGGCAGCCCGTACGAGACAGGCACGCCGTAACCTCAGGCGCGCCCCTGTGTAAACCAATACCAATAGCCAGCCGCACACGCAGCCGACGCCAGCTGACCCGAAGGGCAGGCAGCGGCAGTGCGAAGGCGGGAGCTTGAGGATTGATTCATGGGTCGGGCCGGTGTCCAGTGATGACGATGAAGCGTCGATGACTCTATCCTTGCACTACGAAACGTCGCACGCAAGCGTGATCGGGCAACAAACCGTTGCCTGCACGTATAAAGAAGGACTATCAGCCCGGAGTGGCATCAGTATAACCTTTGGTTGTCGAACGACATGATCGGCAACGCGCATTCGTCCAGCGGTGCCTGACACCGCGCCCACAGCTTGGAATGCATGCATGCAGGATTCCCGAAATGAAGCACTGATAGAGTATCTGTCGGGATGTGCCCGGCAGGATGCCAAGGCACTGGATCGACTTTATCGCGCAACCAGTGCGCATCTATACGCTCAGTTGCTGCGTATCTTGAGGCATGAGGCATCCGCGCAGGATTGTCTTCAGCAGGTCTACATCCGGGTATGGGCCGCCGCCGGCCAGTATGACGCCGGCCGCGCCCGCCCGATGACCTGGCTCGGCACCATGACCCGCAACATCGCCATCGACTGGATACGTCGACAGCGACCCAGCGAGCACGACAGCGACGAATTGATCGCTGCCATGCCCGGTCGAAGTGATATCGAGGCAGATGTCGACCTGGCCCAGCACAGTGGTGAACTCCACCAGTGTCTGGCCGAGCTGAATGACGATCAACGCCGCGCCCTGGAACTGGCCTACTTCGAAGGCCTCACCCACCAGGATCTGGCCAACCAACTGGACCAGCCCTTGGGCACTGTCAAGAGCTGGGTCCGACGTGGACTCGAGAGGTTAAAGACATGCATGAGTCATTTGATCTGAGCGATCCCGAACTGCGCGAAACCGCAGCGGGCGAGTACGCGCTCGGAACCCTGACACGCAGTGAGCGCGCCGCTTTCGAGTCGCTGCTCTCCGTGAGTCACGATCTGCAGCGCGATGTGGAGCGCTGGCGCGAACACCTGAACGTGTTCAATGAACAGCTGCCCCCTGTCGCGCCGCCCGCCGATGTCTGGCAAGGCATCGCCGAGGCGACGGGCACCGCCCGGCAGCCGTGGTGGCGTCGCCTGGGCCTGTGGCAAGGCATGACGGCCACGGCGTTCAGCCTCGCACTCGCCGTCAGCCTGACCTTCAGTCTGGGTCAGAACGAGAGCATGGAGAGCGACTACGTGTTCGTGGTCAGCAACCCTGACAGCAGCCCCGGCTGGATCGTCAATGCCTCCCACTCGGGTGAGATGATGGTCCAGGCCGTCAGCCCCAACGCCCCGGCCCCCGGCAAGGTCTGCGAGCTGTGGCTGATGGCCAAGGATGGCAAGGAGCCGATGTCACTGGGCATCCTGCCGCACTCCGGCACCATGAAGGTGGAAGTGCCGAAGGAATATCTGGCCGCCTTCCCCGACAGCGACCTGGTGATCACGCTGGAAAATCCGGGCGGTGCTCCCTCCGGTCAGAACATGGGCCCAACGCTCAAGAAAGGCCAGTTCACCGCCGTCGAAGGCCGCCACATTCTGTAGGCACTGCCTGCAAGCACTGACGGCAAACGCTGCGTCACCACACGACGTCGCATCAACGAAAAAGCCCCCGCTTCTCAGCGGGGGCTTTTTTCATGCTGCTCTGCCGGGTCTCGACCCCTGGAGGCTCCCCGGACACCGGCAGGAAACACCCGTCACGTGAGATGACGTCCGCCATCCACCGGCAGTGTCGTGCCCGTGACATAGGGACTGTCCAGCAGATAACGCAGCGCCTGCCAGATCACCCCTGGGCCCGGCACACTCTGCATCGCAGACTTGGCCCGCGCTCGCTCGGCGTAGTCATCATCGTCGTCCGGGCGCAGCATGATCAGCGCCGGCGCGATGGTGTTGACCTGGATGCGAGGGGCGAACAGCGCCGCGAATGACAGCGTCAGATTCTCGAGCCCCGCCTTGCTGGCCGCGTAGGCCGCATGCTTGCGCGAGCCTTTCTGGACCACGAAATCACTCATGTGAACGATGTCGGCCTGAGTCTCGATACCTGCCTCCAGCAGATCACGCAGCGCCAGATTGATCAGATACGGCGCCTGCATGTGGACGCGAAACAGATGCTCGAACATCTCGCCGCGCTCCTCCGCCCCACCATCCGCCGCCCAGTCGCTGGCATTGTGCACGATGGCCCTCAACGTCGGCGTCATCTCACGAATCGTCGCGATGAAGGCCTGGATGCCCGCCTCACTGGAGAAATCCGCCTGGACGGTGCGGATACCCAACGCCCGCAGGGCATCGAGCTCTTCGCGCTCACGTCGGTAGCTGATGATGACGGGATGGCCATCATCCACCAGACGTTCGGCGCAGTAGCGCCCCAGTCGCTGGGCGCCACCGGTGATCAGGATGGGGGACTGACTCATTCACTCGACTCCTTCAGGCAACGTCAGGCAGCTTCAGCCGGATACCAGCGCCGGATCCAGCAGCGGCTCGCGTGGTGCATAACTGAAGACATCGGAGCTCAGCGCGCTGGCCTCGACCCCCAACGGCGTCAGCGCATCGACACAGGCATAGACCATGCCGGGCGAGCCCGACAGATAGACGCGCTTGCCTGCCATGCTCTCCGCATGCGCTCGCAGCGCATCATCGATACGTCCGATATGGCCATTGAAGCTTGCCTCGACCCCAGCCGCTTCCAGTGCCTGATGGTGGGCATCACCCGCCTCAGGCGCTTCTTCCAGTACCGGCACGTAGCGGAAATTGGGCTGACTGGCGGCCCAGTGGAGCGCGGCGCTTTCCAGATACAGATCCCGACGCTCACGCGCGGCCCACCACAGTTCGATGGGCTGATTGAGGCCGTGTGCAAACGCTGCCTGCAACATGGCATGCATCTGCGAGAATCCGGTACCGGCACAGATCAGCACGATGGGACTGGGGTCGTCGAGATCGAGCACGCATTCGCCATTCGGCAGGCGCAACTCCAGCTGATTGGCCGCGACCAGCAGGCTGCGCAGACGCGCCGAGTTGCTGCGCTCCGGCCAGTGCTGGATATGCAGCTCAAGCACGCCATCTCCCTTGGCAGCGTTGGCGATGGAGAACGGTACCCAGGTGGTGTCGTCGAGCTTCATCTCGAGATACTGGCCCGGCGCATGCGCCAGGGCCTCGGGACGTGCGGCAAAGCGCACACGAAACACGTCCGGGGTCAGGTCTTCCACACTCTCGACATGACAGGTCAGGGTCCGCGCCGTCATCGTATCCTCTTGTTGTCTGAAGCCTGCCGCGACGCCTGGCGCCGAGGCAGGGTAAATGCATGAGTGGTGATGGTCAGGTGAGACTCAATCCAGAATGCCCAGACTGTCCCAGCGCTCATCGACCCGCGAGACGATCTCGTCGCTCATCACGATGGGCTCGCCCCATTCGCGGTCGGTCTCGCCGGGCCACTTGTTGGTGGCATCCATGCCCATCTTGGAGCCGAGCCCCGCCGTTGGCGAGGCGAAATCGAGATAGTCGATCGGCGTATTGTCGACCAGAACGGTATCACGGCTCGGGTCCATCCGCGTGGTGATGGCCCAGATGACATCTTCCCACTTGCGGGCATCGACATCATCATCCAGCACGATCACGAACTTGGTATACATGAACTGGCGCAGGAAGCTCCAGACTCCCATCATCACGCGCTTGGCGTGGCCGGGGTACTGCTTCTTCATCGTCACCACCGCCATGCGGTAGGAGCATCCCTCCGGCGGCAGATAGAAGTCGACGATCTCCGGGAACTGCTTGCGCAGAATCGGCACGAAGACCTCATTGAGGGCCAGACCGAGAATCGCCGGCTCATCCGGTGGACGCCCGGTATAGGTCGAGTGATAGATCGGATCGCGACGATGGGTGATGCGCTCGATGGTGAAGACGGGGAAGCTCTCGACCTCGTTGTAATAGCCGGTGTGATCGCCGTAGGGGCCTTCCGGTGCCATGTCATCCGGATACAGATAGCCCTCGAGGATGATCTCGGCGCTGGCCGGCACCTCGAGCTCCGACAGGCCACATTTGACCAGCTCGGTGCGCGAGCCGCGCAGCAGCCCCGCGAAGGCGTACTCGGACAGCGTATCCGGCACCGGAGTGACAGCGCCCAGAATCGTCGCCGGGTCAGCCCCCAGCGCCACGGCGACCGGGAAGGGCTCACCCGGATGGGCCTTCTGCCACTCACGGAAATCCAGAGCCCCGCCACGGTGCGCCAGCCAGCGCATGATCAGCCGATTCCTGCCAAGCTTCTGCTGACGGTAGATGCCGAGGTTCTGACGCTCCTTGTGCGGCCCGCGGGTAATCACCAGCGGCCAGGTCACCAGCGGCGCGGCATCTCCGGGCCAGCAGTGCTGAATCGGAATCATGTCGAGATCGACATCATCCCCCTCCAGTACGACCTCCTGACAGGGCGCACGCTTGACCCGCTTGGGGCCCATGCTCATCACCTGCTTGAAGATCGGCAGCTTGTCCCAGGCATCACGGAAGCCTCTGGGCGGCTCCGGCTCCTTGAGGAAGGCGAGCAGCTCGCCGACTTCGCGCAGTGCCTCGACCGATTCCTGCCCCATGCCCAGCGCCACACGACGCGGTGTGCCGAACAGATTGCCCAGCACCGGCATGCTGTGGCCCTTGACGTTCTCGAACAGCAACGCCGGACCACCCGCCTTCAGGGTGCGATCGCAGATCTCGGTCATCTCCAGGTAAGGGTCCACCTCGGCACGAATGCGCTTGAGTTCGCCCTTCTCTTCCAGCGCCGCGATGAAATCGCGCAAGTCTCGATACTGCATGGGAGTTTCCGGTCGGCTTGATCAGGTTCCGAGCATACCATTGCCAGCCGATAGTCGGCAGGCCGACAACGCAAGACGCCCATCTCCTGATCAGGAGATGGGCGTCTCGGGAAGTGCGGATTCCCCACGTGATTCCGTCATTGAACGGAATCACGTGGGGAATCCATGGCATTGCCTCGTCAACTCAGGACATCGGCTCAGCGGCGCTTCATGGCCTCGAAGAACTCGAGGTTGGTCTTGGTATCTTTCAGGCGGTCGATCAGGAATTCGGTCGCGGCCACGTCTTCCATCGGATTGAGCAGCTTGCGCAGGATCCACATGCGCTGCATTTCATCTTCAGACGCGATCAGGTCTTCACGACGCGTACCGGAACGACGGATGTTGAGTGCCGGGAAGACACGACGCTCGGCCAGCTTGCGGTCGAGGTGCGCTTCCATGTTACCGGTGCCCTTGAACTCCTCGAAGATGACTTCGTCCATCTTGGAACCGGTGTCGACCAGTGCCGTGGCGAGGATGGTCAGACTGCCGCCTTCCTCGATGTTGCGCGCGGCACCGAAGAAGCGCTTCGGCTTCTCGAGGGCATGCGCATCGACACCACCGGTCAACACCTTGCCGGAGGACGGCACCACGGTGTTGTAGGCACGTGCCAGACGCGTGATGGAATCGAGCAGGATGACGACATCCTTCTTGTGCTCGACCAGACGCTTGGCCTTCTCGATCACCATCTCGGCGACCTGGACGTGACGGGCCGGCGGCTCATCGAAGGTGGAGGCCACGACTTCGCCGCGCACGGTGCGCGACATTTCGGTGACTTCCTCAGGACGCTCATCGATCAGCAGCACGATGAGGTGACACTCGGGGTTGTTGCGAGTGATGGAGGCGGCGATGTTCTGCAGCATCATCGTCTTGCCCGCCTTGGGCGGTGACACGATCAGACCACGCTGTCCCTTGCCGATCGGGGCCGTGAGATCCAGGATGCGCGAGGTGATGTCCTCGGTGGAACCGTTGCCGATTTCCATCAGCAGACGCGATTGCGGGAACAGCGGCGTCAGGTTCTCGAACAGGATCTTGTGCTTGGCGTTCTCGGGACGGTCAAAGTTGATCTGATTGACCTTGAGCAGCGCGAAGTAACGTTCCCCTTCCTTCGGCGGACGAATCTTGCCGGAAATGGTATCGCCCTTGCGCAGATTGAAGCGGCGAATCTGGGACGGGGAAACGTAGATGTCGTCGGGGCCAGCAAGGTAGGAAGAATCCGCACTGCGCAGGAAGCCGAAGCCGTCCTGCAGGATTTCCAGCACACCATCACCATAGATATCCTCGCCGCTTTTCGCGTGCTTCTTGAGGATGGCGAAGATGATGTCCTGCTTGCGCGAACGTGCCAGGTTGTCGATCCCCATGGTCTGGGCGAGTTCCAGCAGTTCCGGGACGGTATTTTGCTTGAGTTGGGTAAGATTCATCGGCTTGTTTGAACGTAGCTCGTGTCAGCAGGGCTGAAGATAAGAAGGGAATCGAGAAGACGAGCAGGAGGCAGAGACTGACACTGTACTGTGTGAGTGCAGGCTGATCTCGACAGCATTCCCGGGGGCAAGCGCCTGAGTGGAAAGAATACAGGTGCCAAAGGTTCAGGAAAGATCACTCACCACGGCCGTACAACGGATTCGGCAACGGAGTGTCGAGCGACTGCAGCCCGTCCGCAAGGACATGGGGCGTCGTGCTTCCTGACGTAAAAGTCTTCTCGATATGGAATCTAGCGGTATGAATCGCCTGGTGGCTGACCTGTGAATAGAAGGACAGAATTACCAGAGGGCTGGCTGACAACTGGGGGACCGTGGGACGGTCGACATGACGCAATCAGAGAGCGTGTAATCAGGCGAACGCCTCGATGGTAGTCAAGCTTCACCTCGAACGCAAGTCCCGTGCTCAGAGGCCATGCCAGCGCAGCCCGGGGGACGGGGCCGCCGCTCAACTGACGGCGTCATCCCCCATCACAGGTTGGCATCCAGGAAGGCGGCCAATTGCGCACGAGGCATCGCCCCGACCTTGCTGGCCTCGACATTTCCGGACAGGAACAGCATCAGGGTCGGCACGCCACGAACGCCGAAACGGGACGCCAGTTCAGGGGCCTCATCGACATCGACCTTGACGATCTTCAACCGCCCTTCATATTCCTCCGCCAGCGACTCGAGTGTCGGGGCCACCGTCTTGCACGGCCCACACCAGGAGGCCCAGAAATCCACCAGTACCGGCTGCTCGCTCTCCAACACCACGGATTCAAAGTCTCTTTCTGAAATCGGTGCCACACGTTCGCTCATCGCGACGTTATCTCCCAGGCCACATCGGCCTTGCTGATCTTCCTGCAGGTAAATGATGATGCTTCAGCGTGACGACGATGACGGCAAGCCCCGGGACGAGCGGTGTCACGCGAGCGCCTTGCACGAGAGGCATCGCTCTCTGGCGCTTCGCACGACTGTCATGTCGCACCAGTAGACTACCACGCCCTGTCTCTGACATGCCCCACTCTCGACCGATCCTGCCGACGACATGCCATGAGGTTTGACACCTCACACAAGTCGCCGCAACCTTGATCCAGACTGACATTGCATTCTTTACCGTGATACTCCGCAGCGTGGACGGCTTGGCACATGGCGCCCTGCCCTCGAGGACAGCGCATGTAGCAGCGCCCGTTCGCGCAAGGCCTGCCAGCAGGACCTGCCACAAGGACCATGCATTTGAGTGATTCAGCCTCCTCTCTACCTGACAGCCCCCCCGCTGCCACGGACACCAGTGACGATGCACCACTGTTGAAGCTGGCCGCCATCGATCTCGGCTCCAACAGTTTCCATCTGCTGCTGGCCAATCATCAGGCCGGACAATTGCAGGTCGTGGCCAAGCAGGGCGAGAAGATCCAGCTGGCAGCTGGCCTGGATGAAGACGGCATGCTCAGTGAAGATGCCATGGAGCGTGCGCTCAACTGCCTTGCACAGTTCGCGCCCTTCCTGGATGGCATCGAGGCGGAGCATCTGCGCATCGTCGGCACCAACGCGCTGCGTGCCGCGCACAACAGCCAGACATTGATCGATCGCGCCGAGGAATTGCTGGGGCATCCCATCGAGATCATCGCCGGCCGTGAAGAAGCGCGCCTGATCTATCTGGGGGCCGCCCATGCCCTGGCCGATGTGCATGGCAAGCGCCTGATCATCGACATCGGCGGCGGCTCGACGGAATTCATCATCGGTGAACAGTTCGAGCCGCTGTTGCTGGAAAGTCTGCACATGGGCTGCGTGGCCTATACCAAGACATTCTTCTCTGACGGCGAGATCAGCGAGAAACGCATGCGCCGTGCCGAACTGGCCGCTCGCTCGGAGCTGGCCAGCATACAGCGCAGCTATCGCGAGCTGGGCTGGGACGACCCCGTCGGCTCCTCCGGCACCATCAAGGCAGCCGCCAGCGTGATGGAAGCCCATGGCTGGGCAGCACACGGCCTGGTGACTCGCGAGGGACTCCATCGGCTGCGCACCGCTCTCTTGGGATTCAAGCGTCTCGACAAGGTCAGCCTGCCAGGCCTGAAAAGTGACCGCGCCAGCGTCTTCCCGGCCGGGGTCGCGATCCTGTGCGGTATCTTCGAAGCCCTGGAACTCGAGCAGATCCGCTACTCCGATGGCGCGTTGCGCGAAGGCGTGCTGTTTGATCTGATCGGTCGCAATACGGCGGAAGACTCGCGCATCGCGGCCATCGATCTGCTGCGTCGTCGCTATGGTATCGACACCCGCCATGCGGCCAACGTGCGCGATACCGCGCTGGCGCTGTTCGACCAGGTCGCGGATGCGTGGTCACTGGGGGCAACCTCCCGTCAGATGCTGGCCTGGGGGGCCGAACTGCATGAAGTCGGGCTGGCCATCTCGCATAGCCAGTTCCATCGTCATGGCGCCTACCTGATCGAGCATTCCGACCTGCAGGGGTTCTCGCGACCGGAGCAGAAGGCGCTCGCCTTCCTGGTACGCGCCCATCGTCGCAAGTTCGCCAGCCGGGAGCTTGCCAATCTGCCGCTGACGCTCCAGCCACGCCTCGCCCGCCTGGCGCGCCTGCTGCGCATCGCCGTGATGCTCAATCATTCACGCCCTGAACAGCCTGTCCTCGGCACGCAATTGAGCGCCAAGGGCGACGAATTGCGACTGAGCCTGGCAGAAGAATATCGGGATCACAGTCTGATCTGTGATGACCTGACCCAGGAAAGCAGTCTGCAGAAGGCCGCCGACATGACGCTCACCCTCGAAGACGTCGACTGAGAACGGACGCCGCCCTGGCCTCGTGCTGTCCCGCCACTACGCCCAGGGCCCCGTGAGACTCTCTGTCGAGACTGACTCCCGGGGCCGACTTCTGAGGCCCACAGTCAGCCACTCGGCTTTGCTCGCAACCACCACCCGCACGCGGGATGCCATAGCGCCACGATGGCTTGATCGCGGACACGTCGCGCTACCCGCAGCTGGTGGCGCTGCCAGGGTGGGATGTCGGCTTCCTGCAGCAGGCGCTTGAGGTCCCGCCGGCCCCTGTCAGCCAGACGCATGACATCACCCGGCTGACGCTGACCGATCACGACTTCGTCCTCCTGCGCGGCCAATGCCTGCCAGCTCTGTCTCGCCCGATCATCCAGTTCACGCCGTTGGCAGTCACTGACCCCATCACCAAGACCATGCCTTGTAACGGTATCACTCACCTGCCACCACAGCTGACCGCGCCAGAGGCGCACCACCAGACTTGAGACCGGACTGTGCCAGCGCACCTCCGCCACCGAGTCCGGCGGCGTGACGATCCACTGCTGCAGACTGGCCAGGCGCCCGCGCGGCGGCACCGGCCAGCCGCGTGATTGGCACAGGTGGCGCAGGACCAGACGCTGACGTGGCTCACTCAACTCGCCCAGACGTGCCAGCGACAGCTGCACCTCTTGCTCTTGCTCCTGCCCTTGCTCCAGCTCCTGCCCCGGCGTGACGCGCTCCGCGCCTGACAGCCGTACCTTCGCCAGCAGCTCGGCCGCCAGCTCATCCAGCAATGACTGCTCTTCCTGGAGCTGCTGCGCTGAGCGCGCAAGGCTGCCCGCAGCCTGTGGCCAACGCCCTTCGAGTGCCGGCAGCACCGTGTGACGCAGATAATTGCGATCGAAACGCTGACTGAGATTGCTGGGGTCCTCGCACCAGTCTCGTGAGACACATAGCCCTTGCTGACTCGCCAGAGTCTCGAGATCACGTCGAGAGACATCCAGCAGCGGGCGTACCAGTCGTGCACGCGCATGGGGGGGCAGATCTCGCCCAGTGGACAAGTTGCCCACGGTCAGCGCCCGCTCAGGCGGCATGGCCGCCAGCCCGCGCCCGCCACTGCCGCGCAGCGCGTTGAGCAATAGTGTCTCGGCCTGATCATCCTGATGCTGCGCCAGCCACAGGCTATCGCCCGCCGCCAGACAGGCCGTCAGTGCCGCCAGCCGCGCCTCACGTGCGGCAGCCTCCACGCCTCGCGACTTGAATGCGGCCTCATCCAGCGCCAGATGGCGCACACTCAACGGCAGCCCCAACCGCGAGGCCAGCCTGCGCGCCAGACGCTCGAAATCATCATTGGCCGCCTGCAGGCCATGGTGCACATGCACCAAGCGCAGCCGTCGCGGGCACTCCTGCGCCGCTCGCGCCACCAGCCTCGCCAGCATCACCGAATCCAGTCCGCCCGAGAGTGCGATCCATACCGTGTGCCTTGAATCCGTTGCTGCCAACGCCGCACGGACGGCAACGAGTGCGCGCGATTCCGCCATCTCGCCAAGAGACTGCGGAGACGAGGACATCGAGTCCAGTGAGGAAGACAGAGACATGCCGGGCTCCCGTCGCGAAAGTAGATGGATGGAGTGAGCGGAGAAAAAGCGGCCCTGAACGCAAGGACGCCCCCGGAAGATTCCGGAGGCGTCCTGGTCACTCAGGCGTGAACTGCATGCGCATCAAGCGTGATGTGCAGAGATCATGCCGGTGCGCCGTAGCTCATCAGGCGCTGGTAACGACGCTCCAGCAGGGCGTCGGTATCCAGCGCGCCAAGACGCTCCAGGCCTTCACCCAGCGCGGCCTTGATGCTGTCGGCAGCAGCTTGCGGGTTGCGGTGCGCGCCACCCAGCGGCTCCTTGATCAGGTTGTCGACGAAGCCCAGCTCCTTGAGGCGCGAGGCCGTGATGCCCATGGCATCAGCGGCATCGGCGGCACGCTCTGCGCTCTTCCACAGGATGGAGGCACAACCTTCCGGCGAGATCACCGAGTAGGTGGAGTACTGCAGCATGTTGAGCTCGTCACACACGCCGATGGCCAGTGCACCACCGGAACCGCCCTCACCGATGACGGTGGAGATGATCGGGGTCTTGAGACGCGACATCACTGCCAGATTGTAGGCGATGGCCTCGGACTGACCGCGCTCCTCGGCACCGATGCCCGGATAGGCACCCGGGGTGTCGATGAAGGTCAGGATCGGCATCTTGAAGCGCTCGGCCATCTCCATCAGACGGCAGGCCTTGCGGTAGCCTTCCGGACGCGGCATGCCGAAGTTGCGACGCACCTTTTCCTTCACGTCACGGCCTTTCTGGTGACCGATCACCATCACCGGCTTGTCGTCGAGACGCGCGATGCCACCGACCAGGGCTTCATCGTCCGCGTAGTGACGGTCACCGTGCAGCTCATCGAAATCCGTGAACAGGTTCTCGAGGTAGTCGAGGGTATACGGACGCTGCGGATGACGCGCCAGCTGAGATACCTGCCAGGCACCGAGGTCCTTGAAGATGGACTCGGTGAGCTTGGTGCTCTTGTCCTGCAGACGAGCGATCTCGTCAGACAGGTTGACCTGGGAGTCGTTACCGACCAGACGGAGTTCCTCGATCTTGGCCTGCAGCTCGGCGATCGGCTGTTCAAAGTCCAGATAATTGGGATTCATAAGGCGTTTCGTTCGTCGTCTCGGGCAGCCAGGAAAGCGAGTCGGCCGGGTCACTCCCCCTGAGCAAGCGCTCAGGCGATCTGTGGCTCACGGCGGTCACAGTCGGCATGGAATTGGGTACGGAAAAGATAGGGGGGCATTATCGCACCCTGTTCGACAGGTGCAAACCTTGCCCGCCCGTTCGGCGAGGGATTGCCTCTCCCCCACGCCCTTCACCACCTCGTTTCACTTGCATCATCAAGGGGAAGGGATGGCGTCCCTTCCCCTTGATCAACAATCACTCACGGTACTTGAGTCGCACGCCGCGCTGGCCTTCCACCTCACCCAGCTGGATCAGCAGTTCATCGCTGGGGGCGACGCGCCATTGCTCACCAAGCTCCAGCCAGGCCTCCGCGGCGGCATTGCGATAGCGTAGCCGCATCGGCAGGCCTTCGCTGGCCAGGTGCGGCGTCAACAGCGTGGATAGCTGCTGGGTGAAGCGTCCGCCGATATCCTCGGCGGCGATGCTCATCTCGACGGCCTCACCGAAGCGCGCCCGCGCATCGATGATCGGCGTGACATCCTTGCCACGCAGGCGCAGGCCGCCGGAATAATCATCCTGACTGACCTCCCCCTCGACGATCACCACGCTGTCAGGTACCAGCTTGTTGCGTACCTGGTCGTAGAGTTCGCCGAACATCGAGGCCTCGATGCGTCCGGTGCGATCATCCAGGGTCACGAAGGCCATGGTATCGCCACGCTTGGACTTCATGGTGCGCATGGCGATCACCAGCCCGGCGATGCGCTGCGGCTCCCGCGACGGCTTCAGGTCGCTGATGCGCGCATTGATGAAGCGCTTGAGCTCACCTTCGTATTCATCGATGGGATGGCCGGTCAGATAGAGCCCCAGGGTGTCCTTCTCGCCGGTGAGGCGCTCCTTGTCGGTCCACTCACGCGCCTTGCGATAGCCGGCGTAGACATCCGTTTCCGGCTCGCTGAAGGCATCGCCGAACATGTCGGTGATGCCGACATCGTTGTTGGCATGATTCTGGGAGGCGGCCTTGAGCGCATCCTCCACCGCCAGCATCAGCACCGCACGGGACGGGCCGATGTTGTCCAGCGCCCCGGAGCGGATCAACGCCTCCAGGGTGCGCTTGTTGATCTTCTTGGCATCGATGCGCTTGCAGAAGTCGAAGATGTCGCTGAACGGCCCACCCTCGGCACGTGCGCTGACGATCGCCTCGATCGGGCCCTCGCCCACGCCACGGATCGCGCCCAGCCCGTAGACGACGCGCCCTTCGAGGTCGACGGTGAACTTGTAGCCACCGATGTTGACGTCCGGTGGCGTGACCGTCAGGCCGATATGGCGGCATTCCTCGATCAGCGGTACCACCTTCTCGATGGTCTGCATCTCGGTCGAGATCACCGCGGCCATGAACGGTCCCGGATAGTGCGCCTTCAGCCAGCCCGTCTGGTAGGAGACGAGGCCATAGGCCGCCGAGTGGGACTTGTTGAAGCCGTAACCGGCGAACTTTTCCACCAGGTCGAAGATGTTGCCCGCCAGGTCCTTGTCGATGCCCTTCTCGGCACACCCTTCCATGAAGCCGGCACGCTGCTTGGCCATCTCTTCCGGCTTCTTCTTGCCCATCGCGCGGCGCAGCATGTCGGCCTGGCCCAGCGTGTAGCCGGCCAGCACCTGCGCGATCTGCATGACCTGCTCCTGGTACAGGATGATGCCGTAGGTCGGCTCCAGTACCGGCTTGAGCAGCTCGTGCTGATAATCCGGGTGTGGATAAGACACTTCTGAGCGACCGTGCTTGCGGTTGATGAAGTCATCCACCATGCCGGACTGCAGCGGGCCCGGACGGAACAGGGCCACCAGGGCGATCATGTCTTCCAGGCAGTCAGGCTTGAGCTTCTTGATCAGCTCCTTCATGCCGCGGGATTCCAGCTGGAAGACCGCCGTCGTCTCCGCCTTCTGCAGCATGTCGAAGGTCTTGGCGTCGTCCAGCGGAATGTCATCGATCTCCAGCGGCGGCAGCCCTTCACGCTCACGGACCTTGTCGACCATCTCGGTCGCCCAGTCGATGATGGTCAGGGTACGCAGCCCCAGGAAGTCGAACTTGACCAGCCCGGCTTCCTCGACATCGTTCTTGTCGAACTGCACCACCAGACCGCTGCCATCCTCTTCACACAGCAGCGGCGAGAAATCGGTCAGCTTGGTGGGAGCGATCACCACGCCCCCGGCGTGCTTGCCGGTACCGCGGGTGGTGCCCTCGAGCTTGAGCGCCATCTCCCAGATTTCCTGGGCCTCTTCATCGTTCTCGATGAATTCCTTGAGCTGAGGCTCCTGCTCGATGGCCTTCTCCAGCGTCATGCCGACTTCAAAGGGAATCAGCTTGGAGAGCTTGTCGCCCAGCGAGTAGGGACGCCCCTGGGCACGCGCCACGTCACGCACCACCGCCTTGGCGGCCATGGTGCCGAAGGTGACGATCTGCGAGACCGCATTGCGCCCGTAGCGCTCGGCCACGTAATCGATGACGCGATCGCGCTTCTCCATGCAGAAGTCGACGTCGAAGTCGGGCATGGAGACACGTTCCGGGTTCAGGAAGCGCTCGAACAGCAGGTCGTATTCCAGCGGATCCAGATCGGTGATCTTCTGGGCATAGGCCACCAGTGAGCCGGCACCGGAACCACGCCCCGGGCCGACCGGCACGCCGTTGTCCTTGCCCCACTGGATGAAGTCCATGACGATCAGGAAGTACCCGGGGAAGCCCATCTGCAGGATGATGTCGAGCTCGAAGTCCAGGCGGGAACGATAGCGCTGTTCGGTGTCAGCCCAGGCTTCGCTGTCGCGGGGATGCCTGTCGCGCGGATAGAGCTTCTCGAGGCGTTCCGTCAGGCCATCATGGGAAACCTTGCGGAAGAACTCATCCATCGTCATGCCTTCCGGCACCGGGAACTCGGGCAGGAAGTAGGTCCCCAACTGAACCGTCACGGAACAGCGCGCCGCGATCAGCACGCTGTTCTCGAGCGCTTCGGGAATGTCGGCGAACAGCTCGTGCATTTCCTCGGCGGTCTTCAGGTACTGCTCATCGCTGTAGCGGGTCTCGCGGCGCGGGTCATCCAGCGCCTTGCCTTCCCCGATGGCCACGCGTGTCTCGTGGGCCCAGTAGTCCTCACGCTTGAGGAAGCGCACGTCATTGGTGGCGACCACCGGGGTATCGGTCGCCTCCGCCAACGCCACCGACAGGTGCAGGCACTCTTCCTCGTACTGGCGCTGGGTACGGGTCAGCTCCAGATAGAAGCGATCCCCGAAGACCGCCTTCCATTCGCTCAGCAGGGTCCGTGCGGTGTCTTCGTGATCCGAGAGCAAATGACGCCCGATCTCGCCCTCGCGCCCCCCGGACAGCACGATCAGCCCCTCGGCCTGCTCGAAGATCCACTGCTTCTCGAGATAGGCACGCCCCTGCTTCTGGCCGTCGGTCCAACCACGCGAGATCAGCTCGGTCAGATGGCGATAGCCGATGTCATTCATCGCCAGCAGCGTGATGCGGTAGGGACGTGTGACGTCCTGCGGATTGGTCATCCACAGATCGGAACCGATGATCGGCTTGATCCCGGCACCTCGGGCATTGGAGTAGAACTTGACCAGCCCGAACAGGTTGGCCTCGTCGGTGACCGCGACAGCCGGCTGGCCTGCCGTGGCGGTCGCCTTGATCAGCGGCTTGACGCCGGGCAGACCATCGACGAGAGAGAACTCGGTGTGAACGCGCAGGTGAACAAAGGGCGTGGTCATGGAATCGGCTCGTGAAGTCTGCGTGACGGTAAAGGATTCAGTCGCGGCGGGTGACGATGGCCGCGCTGACGCTGCCGGCGCCTCGGACGCTGAAGGCGGGGACTCCGCTGCCAAGGATAGCGCGTCGGGGGCAGCGTCTGAAGGCGCCTCGCCTGTCAGGACGACCTCGACTGACGGGGATGCCGTGGTCTCACTGGCATCAGTCAGACCACGGCTGGCGGCTTTTTTGCAGCGGGAGACTGGCTCGGCTCACTCGTCGCCAGGGCCGCTTCCTGCTCTGACGGCCCCGACGATTGCTCTGACGGCCCCGACGATTGCCCTGATGACTCGACAGCCTTGTCCGGCTCAGCGGTTGGCTCAACCGGTGCTGGCAGCGCGATCAATGCATCTTCCGGCACGGCCTGCGGCACATGCCCGGCCATGTAAAGCCGCTTGACCGGCCCGAAGCTTTTGCGATGCAGGGTAAGGATGCCATGCGTCTCGATGGCAGCCTGATGCTCGCGGGTCGGGTAGCCCTTGTGACGCGCGAAACCGTAGGCGGGGAAGCAGGCATCCAGCGCTGCCATCTGGGCATCGCGGTATACCTTGGCCAGTATGGAAGCCGCGCCGATGGCGGCGTGGCGCAGGTCGCCCTTCACCACTGCCATGCCGGGAATCTCGTGCCCCGGCAAGCGGTTGCCATCCACCAGCAGATATTCCGGGCGTACGCCCAGGGCATCGACAGCACGCCGCATCGCCAGGTGCGTGGCCTGATAGATGTTCAGCTCATCGATCTCTTCACTGGTAGCCTCGGCGATCGCCCAGGCCCAGGCACGCGCACGAATCTGCTCGTACAGTGCCAGGCGCTTCTTCTCGCTGAGTTTCTTGGAGTCGGTGATGCCCTCGATAGGGTCATTCGGGTCAAGAATCACCGCTGCCGCCACTACGGGCCCGACCAGCGGTCCACGCCCGACCTCATCGATACCTGCCAGCAGCTCCCCGTGATAGGGGATCACCAGCGCCGGGAAATCATCGGCGGGTTTGCGCTTGCGGCTGGCGGGCAGAGTGGCGGGTCGATCGGCAGAGTCGGTCATGGTATCTCGGGGCGTCAGACAACCGACAGACCACTGTTGCGGCCTGCCGATCAGGGGGTATCAGTCAGTAAAGGCATCACGGGCGGCCGTGATCAGCGCCCCGCCAGCTCACCGATGGCAATGGCGGCCGCGGCGCTGGCATCACAGGTCAACTCACGATGCATGGCGACGAAGCGCTCACGCAGCTCACGCTGGCGACAGACATCGCCGGCGGCACGCGACAGCAAGGGAGCGAGGCTTTCCTCGATGGACTCCGGCGTGGCTGCGTCCTGGATCAGCTCCGGCACCAATGTCTCGCGGGCAATCAGGTTGGGAAGCGAAATCCAATCGGTCTTGACCATGTGCCGTGCGATGCGGTGGGTCATCGGCGCCATGCGATAGGCCACCACCATCGGACGATGACACAGCAGACATTCGAGCGCTGCCGTACCGGAGGCCAGCAGCACGGCATCGGCGGCAGTCATCGCTTCACGCGACTGGCCATCGATGAGGTGAATGCGACTGCGATCCAGCGCCTCGCGCCCCTGCATCAGTGACTCAAGCTCGCTACGCCGCAGCGGCGTGGCGGCCGGAATCACCACTTCAAGCGCAGGGTAACGCTGGCAAAGGCGCTCAATGGAGGCCAGGAAGGTCTCGCCGAGGAAACGGATCTCGTTGCCACGGGATCCCGGCAACACCGCCAGCAACTGCACGTCGGGGGCAATCCCCAGCTGCAGGCGGGCAGCAGCGCGATCATCCTCGAGCGGCAACTCATCCGCCAGCGGATGGCCGACGAAGGTCACCGGCACCTGATGTTCGCGATAGAAGGCCGCCTCGAAGGGCAGGAAGGTCAGCATGCGATCGACGGCACGGCGGATGGTCTTCACCCTGCCCTGACGCCAGGCCCAGACGGAGGGACTGACATAGTGCGCCGTGGTGATGCCCCGCTTGCGCAGGCGCAGCTCGAGCCCCAGATTGAAGTCGGGAGCATCGATACCGATCATCACGTCAGGCTGCCACTCAAGCGCGTCGCGCAACAGATGGCGACGCACCTTGATCAACTCCGGCAGATGCTTGAGCACCTCGACCAGCCCCATGATGGAGAGAGTTTCCAGCGGATAGAGGCTGTCGAAGCCTTCGGCCTGCATGCGCGGCCCCCCGATGCCACGAAACTCGACATCGGGATGACGCGCCTTGAGCGCGCGCATCAAGCTGGCACCGAGGATGTCACCGGAGAGCTCTCCGGCTACCAGGTAGATGCGCATGCTCAGCGTGTCAGGCCACGAGTGGACGCCTTGAGCGAGGCGATGAAGACATCGCGCTCGGCGAGAGGCGGCTCACCTTCCAGCTTCTCGAGTGCCTGCGCCAGTGTCAGCCCCTGACGGAAGACCGTCTTGTAGGCCGCGTTCAGGGCGGAGATGGTCTCGCGACTGAAACCACGGCGCTTGAGGCCGACGCTGTTGAGGCCATGCGCCTCGGCAGGGTGCCCATTGACCATCACGAAGGCCGCGATGTCCTTGGTGATGATGGAGCCACCGCCCGCCATGGCGTGCTCGCCGACATGACAGAACTGGTGCACCGCCGACAGTCCGCCAAGAATGACGTGATTGCCCAGATGGACATGCCCCCCCAGCGTCGCCTGATTGGCCATGATGCAGTCATCCCCGATGATGCAATCATGGCCCACGTGCGAGTAGGCCATGAACAGGTTGCGACTGCCGATGCGTGTCAGGCTGGCATCCTGGACGGTACCCCGGTGCAGGGTCACACCCTCGCGAATGACGTTGTCATCCCCGATCTCCAGGCGTGTCGGCTCACCGGCGTACTTCTTGTCCTGGCAATCCTCACCGACCGAGGCGAACTGGAAGATGCGGTTACGCTCACCGATGACCGTCGTACCCTTGATGACGACGTGCGGCCCCACCACCGTGCCAGCGCCGATCTCGACGTCGGCACCGATCACGCAAAACGGACCGACCTCGACATCGTCGGCCAGGCGGGCGCCGGGATCGACAATGGCAGTAGGATGTATCAAGCGACCTTCCTCTCGGCACAGATGATTTCGGCTTCACAGACCACGTCACCGTCGACCTTGGCCTGACAGGCGAACTTCCAGATACCACGCTTCTCGCGCAGCACGCGGGCGCTGATCTCGAGCTGGTCGCCCGGCATGACCGGACGCTTGAAGCGCACGTTGTCACTGCCCACGAGGTAATAGATGTAACCATCGGCAGGACGCTTGTCGACCGTCTTGAAACCCAGAATACCTGCCGCCTGAGCCATGGCCTCAACGATCAGCACACCCGGCATGATCGGGTGTCCCGGGAAGTGGCCATTGAAGAACGGCTCATTGATGCTCACATTCTTGCGCGCGACGATGAACTCGCCAAGGGACAGTTCCATGACCCGATCGATCAGCAGGAAAGGATAGCGGTGCGGGAGATACTCACGGATCTCGTTGACGTCCATAACCATTGGCTTGCAACCTCTGAAATAACGAAATGCCTGCCGCACTCGGGCAGGCATGTAATGACGGTCCGGACCGCCGTTCTGGCAATGGCGCGCATTATAGCGTCCTTGCGCGCGACTGGCAGCCGCTCATTGCCCAGAGTCGCCGGGCTGACGAGATGACCTGCCTGGACAGGCGCTCGGCACAAGGCACAAAACCAGCGACCACTGCCTCATGGACAACGCCTGCTGGCACCTGCCGCGGTGCCAGAGCAGCGCTACCTGTCCTTCAAGTCCTTCTCGACCTGGTTCAGACGTCGTGCGAGCTGATCCAGCTGCTTGAAACGCACGGCATTGCGGCGCCACAGGCCATTGTCCATCGCCCCGGTACCCGACGAGTACACGCCCGGCTTGGTGATGGAATTGGTCACCAGACTCATGCCGGTGACCTGCACGCCATCACAGATTTCCAGATGCCCGGCAAGCCCCACGCCACCGCCCATCAGACAGTAGCGACCCACCTTGGTGGAACCGGCGATACCGACACAGCCGGCCAGCGCCGAGTGATCTCCGATCTGCACGTTGTGCGCGATCTGGACCTGGGAGTCGATCTTGACGTCATTGCCGATGATGGTGTCGCCGAGTGCTCCTCGGTCAATGCTGGTGCAGCTGCCGACCTCGACATCATCACCGATCATCACGCCACCCAGCTGGGCGATCTTGTGCCAGCCCTTGCCGTCGTGGGCGAAACCGAAGCCGTCGGCACCGATCACGCAGCCACTGTGCAGGACTGCCCGCGCCCCGATGACCACCCCGTGATAGAGCGTGACATTGGGATGCAGCAGACACCCTTCGCCCAGCACGCTGTCAGCGCCAATGACGCACCCGGCCTGGAGACGGGAGCCATCCCCGATACTGACACCGGGGCCGACCACCACCTGCGGGCCGATCTCGACATTCGCGCCCAGCGTGGCCGTCTCATCGACGACCGCACTGGGATGCACGCTGGCCTGCGGTGCCTGTGCCATGGGATCGAACAACCGTGACAGCTCGGCATAGGCCAGGTAAGGATTGTCCAGCACCAGCGCATGGCTCTTGCACTCGTCGAGATGACTCTCGTGCAGCAGCACCGCCGTGGCCTGAGAGTCCGCGAGATACTTGAGGTAGGCGCGATTGGCGAGGAAGGCGATATCGCCTGGCGCCGCGTCCACCAGCGTCGACAGACCAGAGACCCGAACGTTCGGGTCGCCAACGAGTCGAGCACCCAGCCGCTGAGCCAGATCCTCGAGAGTGTAGGAGAATTGTTGCTTTTTCATGCTGTCTCTAGGCGTCGGGCGCCGCTGGCTCGCATTCGCGTAGGCATGCTCAATGCTGGCATCGCGCGCCGTGACGCGCGACGACATCAGTTGAGCGAGTTGAAGACCTGGGTGACCTCATCGGTCAGGTCGAGACCATCCTTGCTGTAGACCGTGGCACTGCGGTCCACCAGCAGCTCGACACCGTGCTTGTCGACGACCTGCTGAATGGCCTTGTCCAGCTTGGGCTTGGATTGCTTGAGGAATGCCTGCTCGGCCTGCTGCTGCTGCTGCTGGACCTGGCCGCGCAGCTGCTGGAACTGCCCGCCCTTCTGGCGCAGTTGCTGCTGCAGTGACTGGCGCTCGGAATCCGACATCACCGCACCATCCTTCTGCAGCTTGTTCTGCATGGTCTCAAGCTCCTTGGCCAGCGCCTTGGCCTGATCCTGCTTGCCAGCCAGCTGATTCTTGAGCTGATTCATGGAACGCTGGGCAGCATCGGAGCTCAACAGCGCCTGGCGCCAGTCCATGACCGCCACTTCCGTGGCCTGGGCCATCATCGGGGTCGCAAAGGCTGCGAGGCCGCCTGCCAGACACAGTGCGCGGGTCAATTTACGCATCATAAAACTCCTTGTAGGCCTGTTGTTCGGTGACCGACGCCAGAACAGGAACGGCGGCGCCGGCAGCGGGGACATGACGCCACATCGGTTGCCCACCGGTGTGGCGTCATGTCCGCCTTAGAAGGTCTGGCCCAGTGAGAACTGGAAGATCTCGGTGTCGTCGTCGTCATCGTCACCGATGGGCTGCGCAACACTGAAGGTCAGCGGGCCAACCGGCGTGATCCATGACAGGCCGATACCGGCGCTGTAATTCAGATCGCCGAGGTCCACGCCACTCTCGCAGGAACTGGAATAGCTGGAGCCGACATCGTAGCAGGACGTCAGATAGGTATTCCCCGCATCCACGAAGAACGACGGCTGGACGCTGCGCTTGTCCTTAATGAAAGGCATCGGGAAGATCAAATCGATCCCGCCCTCGACCAGGATGTTGCCGCCCAGGGTATCGTCATCACCGTCATCGACCTCGGTGGATGCCTGACCCAGGGTGTTGGAGCTGTAACCACGCACGCTGCCCAGACCACCCGCATAGAAGTTCTTGAAGAACGGGTAGGTATCGCCGGAGAACGAATTGGCATAGCCAAGTTCGGTCCGGAACTTGAGCGACCAGTCATCATGCAGTTCGAACAGCTTCTGCCCCTTGTAGCGGAACTTGTAATAGTCCGCATCGGAGCCGGGCACTGCCACTTCCAGTGACAGCAGCTGCGAGCTGCCCGCCGTGGGCAGGATGCCGCGGTTGAGATTGTTGCGCGACCAGCTGGCGGTCAGCTTGTAGAGGTTGAAATCCTCGCCCTCATCACTGATGTACTGCGTGACCTCGGCGGGGCTGTCATCGAAGTCCTTGACGCGCACGAACTCGTAACCGGCACCGAAATTCAGGCGCGACAGTTCGTTGATCGGGTAACCGAAGTTGATGCCACCGCCGAAGCTGTCGGTCGCGTAGCTGGCGACATCGTCATCATCGTCGTAATCCACCTTGCGGTAGAACAGGTTGTAGCCACGCGAGATGCCATCCAGTGTCCAGTACGGGTCGGTATAGCCGAAGCTGACATTGGTGTAGTCATCGGACTTCTGGGCATTGATGTTGACTTCGTTGCCGGTGCCCAGGAAGTTCTTCTGCGACAGCCCCACCCCGTAGATGACCCCGTCACCCTGAGAGAAGCCGACCGACGCCGAGATCGAGCCCGACGGCTGTTCCTCGACGTTGTAGTTGACGTCCAGCTGATCCGGCTCGCCGGCGACCGGACGCGTGTCCACATCGACCTGCTTGAAGAAGCCGAGGCGCTCGAGCTTCTGCTTGGATTGCTTGATCTTGTCCGTCGAGGCAGGCGCACCCTCGAGCTGGGTCATCTCACGACGCAGCACCTCGTCGGCCGTCGTGGTATTGCCCTTGAAGTTGATGCGACGCACGTAGGCGCGCTTGCCGGGGTCGACCGCAAAGGTCAGATCCACCGTCTCGCTCTCTTCATTGACCTCAGGCACGGCGTTGACCTTGGCGAAGGCGAAGCCGTCGGCTCCCAATGCCTGACGCAGGGCCTCGCTAGAAGCCGTCACATCACGCTGGGAATAGAGGGCATCCGGAGCGAGCTTGACCAGATCACGCGCCCGCTCTTCCTTCATCTTGATGTCGCCGGCGAAACCGATCTCACCGATCTTGTACGGCTTGCCTTCGTCGACATTGATGGTGACGAAGATCTCGGACTTGTCCGGCGAGATGGACACCTGGGTCGAGCGCACCTGGAAGTTCACGTAACCACGATCCAGATACCAGGACTTGAGCGTCTCGATGTCCCCGGTCAGCTTCTCGCGCGAGTATTCGTCGTCGGAGAACCAGCCGAAGAACCAGCTCGGGCGGTCTTCCAGCTCGAGCTGTTCACGCAGGGTCTCGTCATCGAAGGCGGAGTTGCCGACGATGTTGATCTGGTGGATCTTGGCGACCGCACCTTCCTTGACGTCGATATTGACCTGAACACGGTTGCGCTCGAGGGTTTCCACCGAGGTCTCGATGCGAGCGCTGTAGCGGCCCTGCGCCTGGTAGACGCGCTCCAGCTCACGCTGCATCTCTTCCAGCGTGGAGCGCTGCAACACCTGACCTTCGGCCAGCCCGGCTTCCTTGAGGCCCTTGCGCAGGTCCTCGTCGGGAATCTGCGAGTTGCCGTCGATCTCGATCTTGGAGATCGTCGGGCGCTCGACCACGTCGATGATCAACACATCGCCATCACGCTTGAGGCGGATATCATCAAACAGGCCAGTGTCGAACAGCTGGCGCGCCGCGGAGGACAGATCATCATCCTCGACGGTCTGATCAGCGGAGACGGGGAAGGCGTTGAACACGGTGCCCGCAGACACGCGCTGAAGGCCTTCTACCCGGATGTCGGATACTTTGAAAGACGCGGCCAAGGCGCCTTGACTGGCCCCGAGCAGCGCAGCTGCCAATCCAATGGTCTTGAGTTTCATGCAGTCGCTTCGCTTCTCTGGATTCCGCCCGCTTGGATAAACAGGCACCTTATACACAACCCCTGGCTACTGACAAGACAGCACCCCTGGGGGTCGGCAATCGGGGCCGAAGTCGTGTGGGCATGATGACGGGAGTTGGCCATGTTGGCCAGCCCGTGCAATGAATTGACCCTCATGAGGGGCGACAGTTCAGCTCTGGTTCATCTTGCAGGAAACGCGAGGCAATCCTGAGGCACCCCGTCTTCGCCATCCTGGTGGTTACCACAGACGCATGAGGTCGAAATAGATCGCCATGAACATCAACGACCCGACCAGCGCCATGCCGATCCTGAGCCCGGCATTCTGCACCTTCTCGGACAGTGGCTTGCCGCGCACCGCCTCGACCAGATAGAACAGCAGATGCCCGCCATCCAGCACCGGAATCGGCAGCAGATTCAATACCCCGAGACTGATGGACAGATACGCCATGAAGCCCAGGAAGGCTTCAAGCCCGGAGCGAGCCGTATCACCGGCGATCCGCGCGATGGTGATCGGTCCGGACAGATTGGAGGGCGCGATCAGGCCCACCAGCATCTTGCGGATGGAGTCCAGCGTCAGCACCGTCATCTCGCCGGTCTTGCTCACCGCCTGCCCTACGGCAGCCAGGGGCCCATAACTGAGCTCACGCTGATACTCTTCCGGCCAGCTGACATTCTCGACACCGGCGCCGACCTGCCCCACGACACGCCCGTCATCGAGCGCATTGCTCGCGGGCGTCAGTGACAGCGTCTCTTCCTTGCCATCACGCGCCACCAGCACGGACAGCGTCTCGCCCGGCGCACCGCGCACCCGCTCGACGAAGTCGATCCAGTCCACCACCAGCACGCCATCAATGCTGACGATACGGTCTCCCGCCTTCAAGCCGGCAGCCTGCGCCGCACCGTCCTCCAGCACTCGCCCCAGCACCGCCGGCAGCTGGGGCCGCCAGGCGGTGATGCCCAGCGTGACCAGCGGACGCGGCGGATCCTGATCCACCAGGAAGCGCTCGACATCCAGTGTCTGTTCACGCGAGGCACTGGCGCCCGGAGCACGGGTGGTGATCGTCAGCTGGTCGTCCCCTATCGCGCCGATGAGGCGCAGATTGATCGCCTCCCAGCTTGGTGTCGGCTGATCATTGATGGCGACGATTTCCGCATCGGGCGTCAGCCCGGCACGCCCTGCAGGAGAGTCCGGCGCCACCGCTCCGACCATCGGCACCACGGTCGTGGTACCGGCGACGAACAGCGCCCAGTACGCCAGAATCGCCAGCAGGAAATTGGCCAGCGGCCCTGCCGAGACGACGGCGATGCGCTTCCAGACGGACTTGGTATTGAAGGCCAGATGGCGCTCCGACGGGTCGACTGGCCCCTCGCGCTCATCCAGCATCTTGACGTAGCCGCCCAATGGAATGGCCGCGACACCGTATTCCGTGCCGTGGCGGTCCGTCCACGACCAGAACGGCTTGCCGAAACCGATGGAGAAGCGCAGCACCTTGATGCCGCAACGACGCGCGACCCAGAAATGACCGTACTCATGGATGGTGATCAACACCCCCAGCACGACGATCACGGCAAGAATATTCTGGATCACACCCATCACGCGCTCCTGGAAATTGGTGCCCGAGATGGGCAGCCTGCCCTGTCACGCCCACAAGGAAAGTGACAAGACAGTGCAAGATAGGATTTCAGGGCCCGACGAGGGCCAATTGGGCGGCTGCCAACTCACGTGCCGCGGCATCTTCGGACAGGATCACCTCGAGACCATCCACCGCCAGGGGCGGGCGAGCCTGCATGACGGCTTCCACCACCACCGGGATACGATCGAAGGCCAGGCGGCCCTCGAGAAAGGCTGCCACTGCCACCTCATTGGCGGCATTCATCACTGCAGGCCAGGTACCGCCTGCCGCGATGGCTTCACGCGCCAGACGCAGACACGGGAAGCGCGTCTCATCAGCGGCACGGAAGTCGAGTCGCGCCACCTGGAAAAGATCCAGCGGCTCGACGCCGGCATCGATGCGCTCCGGCCAGGCCAGCGCGTAGGCGATGGGCGTGCGCATGTCGGGATTGCCCATCTGGGCCAGCACCGAACCATCACTGTAAGCCGCCATCGAGTGAATGACACTCTGGGGATGCACGACGACCTGGATGTCGTTGGGCCCACAGGCGAACAGCCAGCAGGCCTCGATCAGTTCCAGCCCCTTGTTCATCAGGGTGGCACTGTCGACGGAGATCTTGCGCCCCATCGACCAGTTGGGATGCGCGCAGGCCTCGGCCGGCGTCACCGTCGCCAGGCGCTCGGCAGGCCACTCGGCCTCGTCACGGAACGGGCCACCCGAGGCAGTCAACAGCAGCTTCTCGACCCCGATGGGGGCCAGCCCATCGCGATGCTCGGGCGGCAGGCACTGGAAGATGGCGTTGTGCTCGGAATCGATGGGCAGCAGCGTCGCACCGTGCTGCTTCACCGCATCCATGAACAACTGGCCGGCACACACCAGCGCCTCCTTGTTGGCCAGCAGGACGCGCTTTCCCGCACGCACCGCGGCCAGAGTCGGCAGCAGCCCGGCAGCACCCACGATGGCCGCCATCACGCTGTCGACCTCGGGGGCCTCGCTGATGTCCACCAGCGCCTGCTCACCGTGACGTACCTCGATGGGCGTGCCCTGATAGCTCTCGACGCCCTCGAGCGCCTTACCGAGCCACAGCGCCGCCTCGGCGGAGGCGATCACCGCCACCTGAGGTCGATGGGCCAGGCACAGCTCCAGCAACGCCTCATGGCGCGTGGCGGCACTCAATGCATGCACCACATAGCGCTCCGGATGGCGCGAGATCACATCCAGCGTGCTGGAGCCGATGGAGCCGGTGGCCCCCAGAATCGTGATGCGCTGCACCGGCGCATTGGAGGACATGTCACCCGCCATCACGCACCACCTCCCAGCACCCAGGGCAACAGTAGCGCAAACAACGGCACGGCCGCCGTCAGACTATCGATGCGGTCCATGATGCCGCCGTGCCCCGGCAACAGCTGACTGGAGTCCTTCATCTCACGCTCGCGCTTGAACATGCTTTCCAGCAGGTCTCCCAGCACCGAAACGCCAGTGACGCCCAGCGTGACCAGCAGCAGCGGCAGCCAGTCGGCCTGCCCTGCCAGCGCATAGCCGGTGGCCAGCAATCCGGTGGCGACCAGCCCGCCGTAGACACCTTCCCAGGACTTGCCCGGGCTGACACGTGGCGCCAGCTTGCGCTTGCCGAATCGCTTGCCGGAGAAATAGGCACCGATATCCGCCGCCCACACCATCAGCAGCACGTACAGCAGCCACTCGCCACCGCTGGTCTTGAGCTGGAGAAAGCCGAACCAGGTCGGCAACAGTGCCAGGACCCCGACACCCAGTCGCATGCCGGTGGCATGCCATTCCTGACGCTTTTCGGGGTAATGCATCACCCAGCGCAGATTTACGGCCCATGCCAGCGCCGCCAGATAGAGCGGCCAGCGAGCCTGGGAGGCATCCGCCCACCACACCAGCAGCATCGCCAGCGCCATGCAGGCAGGAAACAGCAGACGCGCCGCGCCGGCACGCACGCCGGCAAGATTGGCCCATTCCCAGGCGGCCAGTGCCACCACGCCCCCGGTCATGACCGCAAAGGCGGCACCGTCGAGGCCAAACAGCCCCCACAGCGCCAGCGGGGCGAGAATGAGCGCGGTGATGATTCGTTGTTTGAGCACTAGAGCCCCTCGGCGTCGAGTTGTTCGCTGGTCATGCCGTAGCGCCGTTGACGCTGGGCATAGGCATCGAGCGCCTCATCGAAGGCCGCCGAGTCGAAATCAGGCCACAGCACCGGCGAGAAGTAGAACTCGGCGTAGGCCAGCTGCCAGAGCAGGAAGTTGGAGATACGCTGCTCGCCACTGGTGCGAATGCACAGATCCACTTCCGGGAGCGAACTCAGACAGACCTCGGCCCCGAGGCGGGACTCGTCGATATCCGCGGCCTTGAGCTCGCCTCGCTCGACCTGCGTCGCCAGACGTCGGGCAGCCTCGGCAATGTCCCAGCGGCCACCGTAGTTGGCGCAGATGACCACATGCATGCCGCGATTGTCGCGCGTCATCTCTTCGGCACTGCGGATATGTTTCTGGATGGAGCTTGAGAAGCGGCTGCGCTCCCCGATCACGGAGAGGCGTATGTCGTGTCGATGAAGCTTCTTGACCTCACGCTTGAGCGCCATGAGGAACAGCTCCATCAGCGCACTGACCTCATTGGCCGGACGCTTCCAGTTCTCGCTGGAGAAAGCAAACAGGGTCAGTACCTCGACGCCCTGCTCGGCAGCGCGACGGATGGTACTGCGGACGGTCTCGGCACCGGCACGATGGCCACGGATACCAGCCCAGCCGCGGGATTTCGCCCAGCGGTTGTTGCCGTCCATGATGATCGCCACATGGCGTGGCGTGGAGAGGGAATTCGGTGACGTCATGGGGTCTCGCTACGAGCACCGGATGCCGCCGACAGGGTGCCGGCGGCAGACCCGATCAGACCTGCATCAGGTCAGTTTCCTTGTGCTCCAGAGCACTGTCGACTTCCGCCACATACTTGTCGGTCAGCTTCTGGATCTCGTCTTCTCCGCGACGTGCATCGTCTTCGGAGATGTCCTTGTCCTTGAGCAGGCTCTTGATGTCGCCATTGGCGTCACGACGCACATTGCGAAGCGCCACGCGGGCGTTTTCCGCTTCTGCACGCGCCTGCTTGGTGTAACCACGACGCGTCTCTTCCGTCAGCATCGGCATCGGCACGCGAATCACGTCACCGGCGGTGGACGGGTTGAGACCCAGGTCAGAAGTCATGATGGCCTTCTCGACCTTCGGCACCATGGGCTTTTCCCACGGCACGACAGTCAGGGTGCGCGCATCTTCGGTGGTGATGTTGGCCACCTGATTCAGCGGCACCTGGCTACCGTAGTAGTCGACCGTCACGGCATCGAGAATGCTCGGATGCGCACGACCGGTACGAATCTTGCTGAAGGCGGCACCGAGGGACTCGATGGTCTTCTTCATGCGTGCTTCGACGTCTTTCTTGATATCGTTGATCACAATCTTACCCTCTATCAATCAGCGTGCCTTCCTTGCCACCCACCACCAGGTTGAGCAGCGCGCCTACCTTGTTCATGTTGAACACCCGTACCGGCATGTCATGGTCACGCACCAGGCAGATGGCGGTCAAATCCATCACGCCGAGCTTCTGCTCCAGCGCGTCGTCATAACTGAGGCTCTCGTACTTCACGGCATCCGGGAACTTGACCGGGTCCTTGTCGTAGACACCATCCACCTTGGTCGCCTTGATGACGGCATCGGCATCGATCTCGATGCCACGCAGACAGGCGGCGGAATCCGTGGTGAAGAACGGGTTGCCGGTGCCGGCGGAGAAGATGACGACGTCACCCGAGGTCAGATAACGGATCGCGGTACGGCGGTCGTAATGTTCTACCACGCCACTCATCGGGATGGCAGACATGACGCGAGAGCGGATGTTGGAACGCTCCAGTGCATCACGCAGCGCCAGACCGTTCATGACGGTGGCCAGCATGCCCATGTGGTCGCCGGTCACGCGTTCCATGCCGGCTTCCTGCAGGGCCGCGCCACGGAACAGGTTACCGCCGCCGATCACGATGCCGACCTGGACACCGATGCCCACCAGCTGACCGATTTCCAGCGCCATGCGATCCAGCACCTTGGGGTCGATGCCGAACTCGCCATCGCCCATCAGGGCCTCACCGGAAAGCTTGAGCAGTATGCGCTTGTACTTGGCATTGCGTTCAGCGGAAATGGTGGCCATGCGAATTTCTCCTGATACTGACATACGGGGACGGGGCGGCCCGAAGGCGGGGGCCAGATACACGATGGCGTGCGACTAAGCGCACGCCATCGTGAGAAGCGAAAACAGTCAGCCCTTACGCGCGGCTGGCCTGCTCACGGACTTCAGCTGCGAAGTCCACTTCTTCCTTCTCGATACCTTCACCGACTTCCATGCGCACGAAGGATACCACTTCACCGCCGGCAGCCTTGACGAACTCGGCGACGGTCTGGTTCGGGTCCTTGACGAACGGCTGTTCGGTCAGGCTGTTTTCAGCCAGGTACTTCTTCAGACGGCCCTGGGACATCTTCTCGGCGATTTCCGCCGGCTTGCCAGCCATGTCCGGCTGAGCAAGGATGATGGCCTTCTCGGCGTCCATCTGTTCCTGCGGCATGTCTGCCGGACGTGCACAGACCGGGTTCACGGCTGCGACGTGCATGGAGACGTCCTTGGCCGCGTCAGCGGTGCCGCCCTGCAGCAGGGTCAGAGCCGCGATGCGACCGCCGTGGACGTAACCACCGACGACACCACCGGCCGGCGCTTCGACCAGCTCGGCGCGACGCACGGAGATGTTCTCACCGATCTTCTGAACCAGCTGACCACGAGTGTCTTCCAGCTCGCCTTCCATCAGGGAAGCGATATCGGTGTTCTTGGTCTCGAACACGCGGTCGGCGATCAGCTTGGTGAAGGCCTGGAAGTTGTCATCGCGAGCGACGAAGTCGGTCTCGGAGTTGACTTCGACCATCACGCCATAGCTGGCATCGTCGGCGACCTTGATGACGATGGCGCCTTCAGCGGCCACACGGCCAGCTTTCTTGGCGGCCTTCAGGCCGGAGTTCTTGCGCAGGTTCTCGATCGCGAGCTCGATGTCGCCACCGGCTTCGGTAAGAGCCTTCTTGCATTCCATCATGCCGAGCGCAGTACGCTCACGCAGTTCCTTGACCATAGATGCGCTGATAGCTGCCATGGGATGAAACCTCTGTCGTGTCGACGTCTTTGAATACGGGAATTCGGTCACGACCGCTTGAGCGGTCGCAAATGAGGGGGCCGTGGCCCCCTCATTGCCTGACCTGACTGCCGCTTGGCTAGGCCATGCCGCACTTAGTGTAGCGCAGCGTGTGTGACAGTCAGATCAAGCCGCCAGGATCACTCTGCTGCGTCTTCTTCAGCCGCAGTTTCGACGAACTCACCGGCCAGCTCTTCTTCCTTGTTCTTGCCACAGGCGCCTGCAATTGCCTGGACATAGATCTGGATGGCACGGATGGAGTCATCGTTACCCGGGATGACGTAGTCCACGCCGTCCGGGTTGGAGTTGGTATCGACGACGCCGATGACCGGGATGCCCAGCTTGTTGGCTTCGTTGATCGCGATGCGCTCGTGGTCAACGTCGATCACGAACATGGCGTCCGGCAGGCCGCCCATTTCCTTGATACCGCCGATGGAACGCTCGAGCTTGTCCTGCTCACGAGTGGCCATCAGGACTTCTTTCTTGGTCAGCTTCGCGAAGGTACCGTCTTCATGCATCTGCTCGATTTCGCGCAGGCGCTTGATGGACTGACGGATGGTCTTGAAGTTGGTCAGCATGCCGCCCAACCAGCGATGGTTGACGTACGGCTGGCCAGCCTTGCGAGCTTCTTCCTTGATGATCTTGCCGGCAGCGCGCTTGGTGCCCACGAACATGATCTTGTTGCCATTGGCAGCCATCTTCTCGACCACTGACACGGCTTCGTTCAGCGCCGGCAGGGTGTGCTCGAGGTTGATGATGTGGATCTTGTTGCGAGCGCCGAAGATGAACTTGGACATCTTCGGGTTCCAGTACTTGGTCTGGTGACCGAAGTGTGCGCCTGCCTTGAGCAGATCGCGCATGTTGACTTGCGCCATGTGAATATCTCCTGGATATCGGGTTGGGCCTCCACGTCCCCCATGGATCCGACCGCTTGCGCGGCACCCGGGACCATGTGACGGAACGTGTGTGGATTGGGGTTATGTACGTCAGTCCTTTCAATGTCGCCTCGGCCAGATGCCCGGAGGTGGCCGATCGAGGAGAATTTGCAGGAAAGCGCGCGGCTTTATACCATAGCTCGACCACGATATGAAGTCGCGACTGCCCGACACGGCACGCGATGCGTCGCGCCATTCCCCCGCCACGCGCGGCCTGGCGGCGTTTCATCCCTCTTATCTCCTGCCTCGAGTCCTCATGAACATTCCCATCAAGACAGCTGAAGAAATCGACAAGATGCGCGTCGCCGGCCGTCTGGCGGCTGAAGTGCTGGAGCTGCTCGACGAGCACGTCCGTCCCGGTGTCACCACGGGCGAGCTCAATCGCATCGCTCACCATCACATCACCGAGGTTCAGGGCTGCATTCCGGCACCGCTCAACTACCACGGCTTCCCGAAATCGATCTGCACCTCGATCAATCACGTGGTCTGTCACGGCATTCCCGATGACAACAAGAAGCTCAAGAAGGGTGACATCCTCAACATCGACATCACCGTGATCAAGGACGGCTATCACGGCGACACCTCGAAGATGTACATCGTCGGGGAACCGACCATCCAGGCGGAGCGCCTGTGCCGCATCACCCAGGAATGTCTCTACAAGGGCATCGAGCTGGTACGCCCGGGCGTGCGTCTTTCCGAGATCGGTCGCGCCATCCAGAAGCATGCCGAAGCGGCAGGTTACAGTGTCGTGCGTGACTTCTGCGGCCACGGTATCGGCGCCGGCTTCCATGAGGACCCGCAGGTGCTGCACTATGACGGCTACGAAGCCCGTGCCGACGCCGAGCTCCTGGAAGGCATGTGCCTGACCATCGAGCCGATGGTCAATGTCGGTGGTTACAAGGTGAAGGTACTCAAGGACGACTGGACAGCCGTGACCAAGGACAAGAGCCTGTCCGCGCAGTGGGAGCACACCCTGCTGGTCACCGCCACCGGCGTCGAGGTGCTGACACGTCGCACGGAAGAGGACCTCTCCTTCCTCGAGGGTTGATCACGATGCTCCTGCACCACTACCACTTCGTCGAGCGTGAAGCGCTCTACGATGCCGTCACCTTCGACGGCGAGCTGGCCACGACGAAGACGCCCATCCCGCTGTTCAAGCGGGCTCTGGCACAGGTACAGGAGCGTCTCGAGGCCCGCTTCAAGGCGGGTGCCGACATCCGCGACCTCATCCATGGCCGTGCCCGCGCCATCGATCGCCTGCTGGCCATCGCCTGGCAACGCCAGGCCTGGCCGGATGATGGCATCGCCCTGCTCGCCGTGGGCGGCTATGGCCGCGGTGAGCTGCACCCGCACTCCGACATCGACCTGCTGCTGTTGCTGGAGCAGGACGATGACATGCCCTACCGTGAGGCGCTGTCCGCCTTCATCACCTTCCTGTGGGACATCGGGCTCGAGATCGGCCAGTCGGTGCGCTCGCTGAGTGACTGCGAACGTGAGGCCCGTGCCGACGTCACCGTGATCACCAACCTGCTGGAATCCCGTGTCATCGCCGGCCCGCAGCGGCTGCGCGAGGCCATGCGCGAGCGCCTGGGTACCGACCGTCTGTGGCCGGCCGAGGCCTTCTTCGAGGCCAAGTGGCAGGAGCAGATCGCTCGCCACCACAAGTTCGCCAATACCGAATATCACCTCGAACCCAACATCAAGTCATCCCCCGGTGGCCTGCGCGATATCCAGATGATCGGCTGGGTCGCCAAGCGTCACTTCGGGGTCGAGCGCTACGACAACCTCGTCGAGCTGGGCTTCATGAATGACGCCGAGCTGCGCATCCTCAGCCAGGGCCAGGCCTTCCTGTGGCAGGTGCGCTTCGCGCTGCACATGCTGGCCGGGCGCGCCGAGGACCGGCTGCTGTTCGACCACCAGCGCACCATCGCCGAGCTGTTCGGCTTCCAGGACACGCCCGAGCACCTGGCGGTCGAGCAGTTCATGAAGCGCTACTATCGTCACGTCACCGCCCTGGCGGGCCTCAACGACATGCTGCTGCAGCACTTCGATGAGGCCATCCTGCGCCATGACGAGCCGGTCAACATCGTGCCGCTCAATCCGCGCTTCGAGATTCGCAGCGGCTACATCAGCCTGCGCGAGGAAGGCGTGTTCCGCCGTCGCCCCGCCGCGCTGCTGGAGCTGTTCCTGCTCATGGCCCAGCACCCCGAGATCGAGGGCGTGCGCGCCGACACCATCCGCGCACTGCGTGATCATCGTCACCAGATCGATGACGCCTTCCGTGACGACGTCCGTCACCAGAGCCTGTTCATGGAGCTGATGCGCTCCGGCGGCAACGTGCCACGCGTCCTCAAGCGCATGGCGCGCTACGGCATCCTCGGCAAGTACCTGCCGGCCTTCGGTCGTGCCGTCGGCCTGATGCAGCATGACCTGTTCCACGTCTACACCGTCGATGCCCACACCCTGCGCCTGCTCAAGGTCGCCCAGGAATTCCGCGCCCCTGACGCGGAAGAGGAATTCCCCGTCGCCGCCGCCTTGATCCGTGAACTGCCCAAGCTGGAATTGCTGTGGATCGCGGGGCTCTATCATGACATCGGCAAGGGACGCGGCGGCGATCACTCCGAGATCGGCGCACTGGAAATCGAGGACTTCGCCCGCCGTCACGATCTCAGTCAGCGCGACACTCGCACCCTGAGCTGGCTGGTGCGTCACCATCTGCTGATGTCGATGACCGCGCAGAAGCAGGACATCGCCGACCCCGAGATCATCACGCGCTTCGCCGAGATCGTCGGCGACGAGACGCATCTCGACTACCTCTACGTGCTGACGGTGGCCGACATCAATGCCACCAACCCCTCGCTGTGGAATGGCTGGCGAGCGGCGCTGCTGCGTCAGCTGCACATGGAGACGCGCCGGGCGCTGCGACGGGGCCTGGAGCATCCGCCGGAACGCCACGAATGGATCGCCGAGACCCGGGAGGAAGCCCTGTCACTGCTGGCCGGCATGGGCACCTCACGCAGCGACGCCGAAGCGCTGTGGGCCAGCCTCGGTGACGACTACTTCGTACGCTACGCGCCCAGCGAGGTGGCCTGGCACACACAGGGCATCCTGGCACGTCAGGCATCGCCCCAGCTGGACGAGCATGGCGAACCTCTGCCGCTGGTGCTGACCAGTGCACCCACCGAAGAGATGACCGAAGGCGGCACCAAGGTCTTCATCCATACCCGCTCGGTGGACAACCTGTTTGCCGCCACGGCGGCGGCACTGGAGCAGCTGGGGCTCTCGATCCACGATGCACGCATCGCCACCTCGAGCCACAACTGGACGCTCAACACCTTCATCCTGCTCGATGACGACGGTGAGCCGATCCGCGATGCCGCACGTCTCGCCGACATCCGCACCCATCTGGTCGAAGAGCTGGATGATCCGGATGACTACTCGGTGATCGTCAATCGCCATACGCCGCGTCAGCTCAAGCATTTCCGCATCGCGCCACGCATCACGCTCAGCCAGGACTACACCAATGGCCGCAGCGTGCTGGAAGTGATCGCCTCTGACCGCCCGGGTCTGCTGGCGCGCATCGGCCGCGTGTTCATGGAGCACGAGATCGCCATCGATGCCGCCAAGATCGTCACCCTGGGCGAGCGCGTCGAGGATATCTTCTTCATCACCGACCGCGCCGGTGAGCCGATCACCGACCCAGAGCGCCAGACGCGCCTGCGTGATGCCCTGACCGAAGTGCTCCAGGTCGGCGAGCGCGGCTGACGCGTCGCGCAGGCATGAACAGCGAGAGGCCGCCGGCACCCCGCGATTGAGGGGACCGGCCGCCTTCCCTATAATCGCGAGTCGACCTGCATGGCAGTCCGGCGGACTCGCGGACGCCTTCCTTCCTGCTCGGCCGGCAACGGCCATCACCCATGGAACGTGCATGAACCCGGATCTCGACCAGCTCAAGCCCTACCCGTTTGAAACCCTGGCCAAGCTGCGCGAGGGCGTCGTCCCCAACCCCGCTCTGGACCCGATTGCGCTGACCATCGGCGAGCCGCGTCACGCCCCCCCCGAGTTCGTGCTCGACACCCTGCGCGAGAACATCATGGGCGTGGCCAAGTATCCCGCCACCGGCGGCCTGCCGGAATTGCGCTCCGCGATCGCCAGCTGGCTGGAGAAGCGCTTCTCGCTCAACGCCACCCCGGATATCGACCAGCAGGTCCTGCCGGTCACCGGCACCCGCGAGGCACTGTTCGCCTTCATCCAGGCCTCGCTGGACAGCACGCGTCCGGCGCGCGTGCTGGTGCCGAACCCCTTCTATCAGATCTACGAAGGCGCGACGCTGCTGGCCGGCGGCGAGGTCACCTACCTGCCCTGCCCCGCCGAGAACGGCTTCCGCCCCGACTACGCCGCGGTGCCGGCCGAGGTATGGCGTGACACCCAGATCGTCTTCGTCTGCTCGCCGGGCAACCCCACTGGCGCGGTGACGCCGCTGGCCGACTTCCAGCAGCTGATTCGCCTCGCTGACGAGCACGACTTCCTGATCGCCTCCGACGAGTGCTATTCAGAGCTTTACCTCGACGAAGCCACACCGCCGCCGGGCCTGCTGCAAGCCTGTGCCGCCATGGGCCGCGATGACTACGCGCGCTGCGTGGTCTTCCACTCGCTGTCCAAGCGCTCCAACCTGCCGGGCCTGCGCTCCGGCTTCGTGGCCGGCGATGGCGAGGTGATCCGTCGCTTCCGTCACTACCGCACCTATCACGGCTGCGCGATGCCGCTGCACCACCAGCACGCCTCCATCGCCGCCTGGAACGATGAAGCCCACGTGCTGGCCAATCGCGACGCCTACCGCGAGAAGTTTGCCGCCGTGACCGAGATCCTCGCGCCGGTGATGGACTTCCCGACCCCGGAAGCCAGCTTCTATCTCTACCCGGCCGTGCCGGGCGGGGATGACGCCGCCTTCACCCGCGAGCTGCTGCGTGAAGAGGCCGTCGGCGTGCTGCCGGCAAGCTACATGGCGCGTGAGGTGGACGGCGTGAATCCGGGCGCCGGACGCATTCGTCTGGCGCTGGTGGCCGAACTGGAACAGACCGTCGAAGCCGCCCGGCGCCTGCGTCGCTTCGTCGAACGCCTGCGCTGAGCGCCAGGCCTGCACGGGCTGACAGCAGCCCAACACTGGATGACAGCCCCGCCCGGCGAGGCGGATTGGCTCAAGGAGACCGCCATGCACGTGCTCTACGGCATCAAGACCTGCGATACCTGCCGCAAGGCGCGCCGCGCCCTCGATGGCCGGGGCGTGCCCTACCGCTGGCATGACCTGCGTGAGGATGGCCTCTCCGCCAGCCTGCTGGAATCCTGGCTGGAGCAGACCGCCTGGAGCAACCTGCTCAACAAGCGCAGCACCAGCTGGCGCAACCTGAGCGATGAACAACGTGACAGCCTCGATGCCAACTCGGCACGCGCACTGATGCTGGAGCACCCGACCCTGATCAAGCGCCCCATCCTCGAACGCCATCCGGCCGAGGACGAGGTGGATCTGGTGATCGGCTATGACAAGGCGGTCTACGAACCGCAGGACTGAGTTACCTCTTACACCACTGGACACCCCGGAGATTGACACGATGTTGAGCCTTGCCCTCGGAATCGGCACCCAGAACACCACCGGCGACTGGCTGGAAGTCTACTATCCTGCCCCGCTGTTCAAGCCGACCGCTGCCGTTGCTGACGCCGCTCGCAAGGCACTGGACGCACCGGCCGGCACCACTGCCACCAGCTTCCTGCCGGAGCACTGTGCCGCCCTGGCCAGCGCCCTGCGCGACGCCGGCGACAGCGCCCAGGCCGAACTGGCCGAAAGCCTGGCCGGCTCCCAGCGCCCGCTGGTCGCCATGTTCCTCGAGGAAGATGCCGCCCCGCAGAGCGTGCCGGAGGTCTACCTCAAGCTGCACCTGCTGTCCCACCGAATGGTGCGTCCGCATGGCATCGACCTGACCGGCATGTTCGGTCTGCTCAAGAATGTCGCCTGGACCAGCGAAGGCGCCATCGACATCGAGGAGCTGCCGGCGCGTCGTCTCAAGGCCCGCCTGGAAGGTCGCACGCTGTCCGTGGACTGCGTCGACAAGTTCCCGAAGATGACCGACTACGTGGTGCCGACCGGCATCCGTGTCGCCGATACCTCACGTGTGCGTCTGGGTGCCTACCTGGGCGAAGGCACCACCGTGATGCACGAAGGCTTCTGCAACTTCAATGCCGGCACCGAAGGCCCGGGCATGGTCGAAGGCCGTATCGCTGCGGGCGTCTTCGTCGGCAAGGGCTCTGACCTGGGCGGTGGCTGCTCCACCATGGGCACCCTGTCCGGTGGCGGCAACATCATCATCAAGGTCGGCGAAGGCTGCCTGATCGGCGCCAATGCCGGCATCGGCATCCCGCTGGGCGATCGCTGCACCGTGGAAGCTGGCCTCTACATCACCGCCGGCACCAAGGTCATGGTCTTCGACAATGAAGGCAAGGAAGTCGAGACCGTCGCGGCACGTGAGCTGGCGAACCAGGATGACCTGCTGCTGCGTCGCAACTCCATCACCGGTCGCGTGGAATGCCTCACCAACAAGAGCGCCATCGCGCTCAATGATGCCCTGCACGCCCACAACTGAGGCGCGTGACGGCTGCCTGTCAGGCAAGTGAGCCAGACAGGTAGCCGCGGCATCTTCCGGCTCGGGCAGCGATGCTCGAGCCGGCACGAAGACATTTCGTCTCCCCCGAATTTCGCGTTGCCGCTCCTCGCGGCGACGCCTGCAGCGATGGCCCATGATGACTGATTCACACGCACCGCTTCCGTCACGCCCCAGCAATCTCTCGCCGACGCTGGAACTGGCCTTCGACCTGATCGAACGCCCTTCCGTCACACCGGATGATCTGGATTGCCAGGCCCTGATGATCGACCGTCTCGAGGCGCTTGGCTTCACGATCACCCGCCTGCCCTTCGGTGATGTCGAGAATTTCTGGGCAGTACGCGGTCATCATGGTCCGGTACTGGCCTTCGCCGGCCACACCGATGTCGTGCCCACCGGCCCGGAAGCCAACTGGCAGTATCCGCCGTTCTCACCGTGCATCGATGACGCCGGCTTCCTGTGTGGCCGTGGTGCCGCCGACATGAAGGGCTCGCTGGCCGCGATGCTGACCGCCACCGAGCGCTTCGTGACCGCCAACCCGGACCACGAAGGCCGCATCGCCTTCCTGATCACCTCCGATGAGGAAGGCCCGGCGGTTCACGGCACCCGCGCGGTGGTCGAGTATCTGCGCGAGCACCACGAACGCCTGGATTACTGCATCGTCGGCGAGCCGTCCTCCACCGACTATGCCGGTGACGTGATCAAGAATGGCCGTCGCGGCTCGCTGGGTGCCGTCATGCACGTGAAGGGCGTGCAGGGCCACGTGGCCTATCCGCACCTGGCACGCAACCCGATCCACGAGGCCGCCCCGGCACTGGCCGCCATGGCCGCTGAACACTGGGACGACGGCAACGACTTCTTCCCGGCGACCAGCTTCCAGATTTCCAACATCCGTGGCGGTACCGGCGCGACCAACGTCATCCCCGGCGAGCTGGAAGTGGTGTTCAACTTCCGCTATTCCACCGAGTTGACCGCCGATGATCTCAAGCGTCGCACCTACGAGATCCTCGAGAAGCACGGTCTGGACGTCGAGATCGAGTGGAACCTGAGCGGCGAGCCCTTCCTGACACCGGAAGGCGCGCTGGTCGATGCCGCCGTGCACGGCGTGGAACGCGCGCTGGGACGCAAGCCGGTACTGTCCACCTCCGGCGGCACCTCGGACGGGCGCTTCATCGCCACGCTCGGCACCCAGGTGGTAGAACTGGGGCCGGTCAACGCGACCATCCACAAGATCGATGAACGCGTCATGGCCAGCGATCTGGACCAGCTCTCCAGTGCCTATGAACACATCCTGGAATACCTGTTTGTCCCCGCGACCCGAGAGACCACGGCATGAGCGACACCCCGCACACTGACGCCGATGAGCAATACCCGGACATCGAGATCTACCTCAAGCCCTTGAGCCTGGAAGCGCTCGGTGCCTGGCTGGGCGAGCAGTTCGGGCAGGTCGTCGTCTTCCAGCCGGCCGGCAAGCTGCAGCACCGGACCCGCCTCACGCGTGACGGCGCCGAGATCGCGGTACTGGTCGTGGAGAAGGTCGCTGACGGGTTCGCCAGCCTGTGGTTCGACAGCGCCAGCACTCCCTGGGCACGTGATGTCGACTGTGCTCGCGCCGCCGCCCGAGGGCTGCAGGTCGAGGCGCGCTGCTCGCTGGGCAGCTGGCAGCCAGGTGATGAGCCGGACCGCTTCTTCCGCGTCATGGCCGATGGCAGCGAAGAGGCCTTCACCTGGCCAGACCAGGGCTGAGTGACGCGACGCTCGTCACCCCAATGTGCAGGCCATGAACGACAACGCCCCGCAGGCTAGCCTGCGGGGCGTTGTCGTCTTTCACTGAGCGAGTCAGCGATCAGGTGATGACCGTCACGTCATCCGCCTGCAGGCCACGCTCATTGCTGATGACGTGGTAACGCACCTTCTGACCTTCGGCCAGCGTGCGATGGCCCTTGCCACGGATGGCACGGAAGTGCACGAAGACATCTTCACCGCTCTCGCGGGTCACGAAGCCATAGCCCTTGTTGACGTTGAACCACTTGACCTCGCCGATCTCACGATCGTCGTCCTCGACTTCGGCCAGCGCCGCGGAACGCGGTGTCAGCACCGGAATGGCCAGGGTGGCGACCAGCAGCAGAATGAAGACGGCGACGGCAGCAGCGGCGTAGGCCAGTTCAAAGCCCTCGACGCTGAGTGCAGTGGACAGCGTGTCGGCCAGCTCGCCGCCGGTCAGGGTGATGAAGACGGCAATCAGCAACGGTGCCGGCAATGCCAGCAACAGACTGATGATGAAACAACGGAAGAACGATTTGGAACTCATCAAGATAAACTCTCTAAGCAATGGATTAAGGTGGAACGCGACAAGGCAGAAGGGGGTACTTCAGATGATCCATATCAGAATGTTCTGCCAGACGCCGCAGCAAGGGCAGAATCCGGGAGGATGACGACACGCGATGCGACCGTCAGTCGTCGGACCTCTGCCTGAACGCAACGCCTCACGGCGATGCCCGTGGCTGTCACTGACACTCGGTGTCAGCCTGGCCACGTCGTGGCTCGTGATGCGAGTCTCCCCACATCAGTCGATGGAACCGGCAGCCATGTCAGTGCCAGAGGCGAAACTGGCAGGTGCCGTCAACAGGTGCACTGCGCGAAAAGAAGGCAGAACACACCGATATCAGTCTAACACGCCTCACCAGAATGCGTCTGATGCCACCACGTGCCTCCCCTCAACCCTTGTCGGTCCGCTTGTGGCTGGTGATATCCTCACGCCACTGACTCACCCACCGGGACTGACACCTCTCTTCAGGAGTTCATAGCGCATGCCGACCCCGACCGATCTTCCCGGCGATGCTCGGCTGGAAGCACGCCTGGAGGCGCTCGAAAGCCGCCTGGCCCACCAGGATGACTGGCTGGAGACGCTGGATCGCACCGTGATTGCCCAGCAACGCCAGATAGAGACGCTCGAGCGCCTCACCGCGCTGATGAGCGCGCAGCTGCGCCAATTGCGCGAATCTGGCAGTGAACGGACACAGACCGACTCACTGTCGCCTGCCGACGAGCTTCCTCCTCACTACTGAAGCGAGCACTGGCACCTGTGATCAAAACGCAGAACGGCCCCGCAGCGCATGCCACGGGGCCGTTCTTGTGCGTGCCTCCCTGACGGCTTGTCAGGAGACGCGAGCGCGGAGGGTCAGGCCATTCAGGCAGTCAGGCCATCCAGATAGCGCTCGGCGTCCAGCGCCGCCATGCAGCCAGTACCGGCAGAGGTGATCGCCTGGCGATAGACGTGATCCATCACGTCACCACAGGCATAGACACCGGGGATGCTGGTCTGGGTGGCATTGCCTTCCAGGCCGGACTGGACCTTGAGATAGCCGCCCTGCATCTCCAGCTGGCCTTCGAACAGGCTGGTATTCGGACGATGGCCGATGGCGATGAATACCCCCATCGAGCTCAGCTCCTTGGTGGCGCCACTCTCGACATGACGCAGACGCACGCCAGTGACGCCGGAGTTGTCACCCAGCACCTCATCCAGCGTGTGATGCCATTCCACCGCCATGTTGCCGTTCTCGACCTTGTCGAACAGCTTGTCCTGCAGAATCTTCTCGGCGCGCAGGCTGTCGCGACGGTGCACCAGGGTGACCTTGGAGGCGATGTTGGACAGGTACAGCGCTTCCTCGACCGCGGTGTTGCCGCCCCCGACCACCACGACTTCCTGATTGCGATAGAAGAAGCCATCACAGGTCGCGCAGGCCGAGACGCCCTGGCCCATGAACTGCTGCTCGCTCGGCAGGCCCAGATACTGTGCACTGGCACCGGTGGCGATGATCAGGGCGTCACAGCTGTAGCTGCCGTTGTCACCCTTGAGCAGGAACGGACGCTCGCCGAGAGTCACTTCGTTGATGTGATCGAACAGGACTTCGGTCTCGAAGCGCTCGGCGTGACGGCGCATGCGCTCCATCAACTCCGGCCCCTGCACGCCGGCATCATCGCCCGGCCAGTTGTCGACATCGGTGGTGGTGGTCAGCTGGCCACCCATCTGCATGCCGGTGATCAGCAGTGGCTTGAGGTTGGCACGCGCGGCATAGACGGCAGCGGTGTAACCCGCCGGGCCGGAGCCGAGGATGATCAGACGTTCGTGACGGACATTGCTCATGGATGACCTCAGGACAGATGAAGGTGGAAAATTCACCAGACGCCGGGTGACGACTGATGATCTATGTACTGAGCGATGCGGACAGCGCCTGCGATCGGCATGGCTCAGGACACGGAGTGGATGGTGAACAGGGACTGCGCAGATTAGCGCAGACGCGCCGAGCTTTCAGCACTGCGCTCAGACCGGCATCGCAGAAGCTTATGACGCTAGCCTTAGATACACGGAAGCCGCCGCCAGGGGCGACGGCTTCCGGTTCGCCTGCCAGTCGAGCCACTCATGGGAGGGTGTCGAAAGGCGGACGCTCGACCAGGCAGCGATGACGCGGCTGATCGCTACCAGGCAGCGACTTACAGGCTGCTGGAGTGACCTGCCAGGTACTTGGCGACACCTTCAGCGGTGTCCTTCATGCCTTCCTGACCTTCTTCCCAGCCTGCCGGGCAGACTTCGCCGTTGGTCTGGTGGAACTGCAGGGCCTTGACCATGCGGACCATCTCGTCGACGTTGCGGCCCAGCGGCAGGTTGTTGACGACCTGGTGCTGAACGACACCGTCTTCGTCGATCAGGAAGGACGCGCGCAGTGCGACGCCAGCTTCCGGGTGTTCGACACCGAAGGCCTGCACGATTTCGTGCTTGACGTCAGCCACGATCGGGAAGCCGACTTCACCGATGCCGCCAGCGTCCGGAGAGGTCTTGCGCCATGCGTGGTGAGTGAACTGGGAATCGATGGAAACACCGATGACTTCAACGCCGAGTTCCTTGAACTTCGCCAGACGGTTGTCGTGGGCGATGATTTCAGACGGGCAAACGAAGGTGAAGTCCAGCGGCCAGAAGAACAGCACACGCAGCTTGCCGTTGGAATCAGACAGCTTGTAGTTGTCGACGATGGTACCGTCGCCCAGCACAGCTGCGGCTTCGAAATCCGGGGCCTGACGTCCGACCAATACGCTCATGGTGATCTCCTGAGAAATGATGATGGAAGGCGCAAAGCCGCCTTCGTGATGAATCGCCACACAGACTAATCGCCTCAGGTGGCAGATGCCAAATGTTTGGCGCAATCACCATCATAGAGTTTGCCTATGAAAGCTCGATGACGATGCCTGCTGCGCCGGAATCATAAGTGACCTCTGAAACAGAATACAGTATCTCCTGTGCACTGCTCGGGATTCTCGCTCTTGCGGCGCGATTCGGGGCAGATGCGCTGAATCAGGGCACCTGAGATCGCGTCTGAGATCGCCCCCGAGGTCAGAGCACGTCATCGTCCTGGCCGATATCCAGGCCGTCCAGCTCACCACTGACGGGGTCCACCTGCTGGCGCACCTGGATCGGCTGACAGCAGCGCTCGCAGTCGATGATGTTGGTCAGACTGCCCTCGTCCAGATCCAGGAACACCGTGAAGGGCGTGTCACAGTAGGGGCAGTTGATTTCCGCCTCATGCAGCGCCTCACTGGTCACGCCCTCATGCTTGTCCTCAAGCAGCTCATGTCCCGGCCACTCATCGGACTGCCCCGAGGAATGCTCCGCCAGCCACTGCTCGACGGCAGCATCCAATACCTCATCATCTTCCGGCAACTCACCCGGCTCACGCCCTTGATCACTCATGCCAACCTCCGTCATGTCATGTGAGAGATGCGATTGATCGCGGCGAAAGCCTTGCCAGCGGCTGACAGTCCACGAGCCATGAGCGCCATGCTCACCTCCCTCACGATGTCTCTCATCCGTCTCTATGGCAGCGAACGCGACGCGGGGTTCCTCCTGCGCACTATCCTCAAGCAAGCAGGCGCTTGAATTCCGGTCAGATGATGACCATAGCCTTATATAGGCAGTATCCCGCGATTTGGCAGTCGCTCTCAGGCGACGCGTCGCAGCCGGCCGAGGCACCTGACGCACCTGTTGGATGACACATCAGCAGTCTGGCCGGTGAAGACAACGACAAGGAGGAGAATCATGGGTTCCCAGCGCTCTCAGTCACTGGATTCGCTCAATACCCTCTCCGAACTGCAGGTCGGAGACAGGCAATATCACTACTACTCGCTCAAGAAGGCCGCCGAGTCGCTTGGCGACCTGACGCGACTGCCCTTCACGCTCAAGGTGTTGCTGGAGAACCAGCTGCGCTTCGAGGATGGTGACACTGCCACCAAGGACGACATCAAGGCGCTGGCCGACTGGCAGAAGACCGCCTCCAGCACTCATGAGATCGGCTATCGCCCGGCCCGGGTGCTGATGCAGGATTTCACCGGTGTGCCCGGCGTCGTCGACCTGGCCTCCATGCGTGACGCCGTCAAGACACTGGGCGCGAACCCCGAGAAGGTCAATCCGCTGACCCCGGTGGATCTGGTCATCGACCACTCGGTGATGGTGGATCACTACGGTGACCCGAGCGCCTTCAAGGACAACGTGCGCATCGAGATGGAGCGCAACCGCGAGCGCTACGAGTTTCTGCGCTGGGGCCAGCAGGCCTTCGACAACTTCTCCGTCGTCCCGCCGGGTACCGGCATCTGCCACCAGGTAAATCTGGAATATCTCGGTCGCGCCGTCTTCACCCGCGAGGAAGATGGCAAGACGCTCGCCTACCCTGACACCCTGGTCGGCACCGACTCCCACACCACCATGATCAATGGCCTGGGCGTGCTGGGCTGGGGTGTCGGCGGGATCGAGGCGGAAGCCGCGATGCTCGGCCAGCCGGTCTCGATGCTGATTCCGGAAGTGGTCGGCTTCAAGCTGACCGGCAAGCTCAACGAAGGCATCACCGCGACGGACCTGGTGCTGACCGTCACCCAGATGCTGAGAAGCCGTGGCGTGGTCGGCAAGTTCGTCGAGTTCTACGGTGATGGCCTGGACGACCTGCCACTGGCGGACCGCGCGACCATCGCCAACATGGCGCCGGAATATGGTGCCACCTGCGGCTTCTTCCCGCTGGATGACGAGACGCTCAACTACATGCGTCTGTCCGGCCGCTCCGATGAACAGGTCGCGCTGGTCGAAGCCTATGCCAAGGAGCAGGGTCTGTGGCGTGAGCCGGGCCACGAGCCGATCTTCTCCGACACCCTGGAGCTGGACATGGGTGAGGTCGTCGCCTCTCTGGCCGGCCCCAAGCGTCCGCAGGATCGCGTCGCGCTCACCGACATCAAGCAGACCTTCGAGAAGATCCTCGATGACCAGCTGGGTCAGATTCCCGCGGTCGAGGACGGCAAGTGGCTGTCCGAGGGTGGCCAGACCGCCGTCGATGTCGAGCAGAGCTACGAGAAGGATACCGACTACAGCGAGCTGGACGGCGAGACCTTCCGTCTCGATCACGGGGACGTGGTCATCGCCGCCATCACGTCCTGCACCAACACCTCCAACCCCAGCGTGATGCTGGCGGCAGGTCTGGTGGCCCGCAAGGCGCGCGAGAAAGGCCTGCGCACCAAGCCATGGGTCAAGACCTCTCTGGCACCGGGCTCCAAGGTCGTCACCGACTATCTCGCCTCGGCGGGGGTTCAGGATGACCTCAACGAGCTGGGCTTCAATCTGGTCGGTTATGGCTGCACGACCTGCATCGGCAACTCCGGCCCGCTGCCGGACCCTGTCGAAGCCGCCATCAACGAGCGTGACCTGACGGTCGCCTCGGTGCTGTCGGGCAACCGCAACTTCGAGGGTCGCGTGCATCCCAACGTGCGCACCAACTGGCTGGCGTCACCGCCCCTGGTGGTGGCCTACGCCCTCGCCGGCACCGTGCGCACCGACCTCTCCAAGGAGCCGCTGGGCAAGGACAACGACGGCAACGATGTCTTCCTCAAGGACATCTGGCCCACCCAGGCGGAAATCGCCACGGCCGTCGAACAGGTACGCACCGAGATGTACCGCAAGGAGTACGCTGAAGTCTTCGACGGCGACGAGACCTGGCAGGCCATCGAGGTACCGGAAGCCGAGGTGTATGAGTGGAAGGATTCCACCTACATCCAGCATCCGCCGTTCTTCGAAGGCATGGAGCGCGAGCCGAAGGCCGTGCAGGACGTCGAGAACGCTCGCGTGCTGGCCATGCTCGGCGATTCGGTGACCACTGACCACATCTCACCGGCCGGTGCCATCAAGCCGGACAGCCCGGCGGGTCGCTACCTCAAGGAGAACGGCGTCGAGGTCAAGGACTTCAACTCCTATGGCTCACGTCGCGGCAACCATGAGGTGATGATGCGCGGCACCTTCGCCAACGTGCGCATCCGCAACGAGATGCTCGATGGCGTCGAGGGCGGCGAGACACGCCACGTGCCCTCCGACGAGCAGATGGCCATCTACGATGCCGCCATGAAGTATGCCGAGGAAGGCACGCCACTGGTGGTGGTCGCGGGCAAGGAGTACGGCACCGGCTCCTCACGTGACTGGGCCGCCAAGGGCACCCTGCTGCTGGGCGTCCGTGCGGTGATTGCCGAGTCCTATGAGCGCATCCACCGCTCCAACCTGATCGGCATGGGTGTGGTGCCGCTGCAGTTCCCCGAAGGCGAAAGCCGCCAGTCTCTCGGCCTGACCGGTGATGAGGAAATCAGCATCAGCGGTCTGAATGACCTGACGGCCGGCGGCAAGGTCCAGGTCACCTTCAAGAGCGACAAGGGTGAGCAGAAGATCGAGGCGCTGTGCCGCATCGATACCGACAACGAGCTGGAGTACTACCGCCACGGCGGCATCCTCCACTACGTGCTGCGCGGCATGCTGTAACCCGCCAGCCGCTGACCGCAATACAAAAGCCCCCGCAGGCATGGCCTGCGGGGGCTTCTTCATTTGCACACTCTGTTTCAGGCAACCTGTTTCAGGCAATCTGCTTCATGCGCTCACTGACGGCGCAGGCGCGATCAGAACGCCTTGCGACGGTAGGCGCGGTAACGCGGCTGCCAGAAGTTCTTCTCGATGTTGGCCTGGATGATCTCATCGCTGGAGGTCAGCGCCACGCCGTCGGCCTGAGCCTGACGTGCTACATCGAAGGCGATCTGACGGCTGATGTCCTGGATGTCGCCCAGCGACGGCAGCAGCGCGCCCTCGCCCTTCAGGACGATCGGGGCGTTGTTGGCCAGCGCATTGGCCGCGGCCATCAGCATGTTGTCGGTGATGCGTGAGGCGCTGGATGCCAGCACACCCAGACCGATGCCCGGGAAGATGTAGGCATTGTTGCACTGGGCAATCGCGTGGGTGTGGCCGTTGTGCTCGACCGGCGCGAACGGGCTGCCGGTGGCGACCAGTGCCTTGCCGTCGGTCCACTCGATGACTTCCGCCGGGGTCGCTTCGACGCGTGAGGTCGGGTTGGACAGCGGCATCACCAGCGGGCTCTCGCAACCGGCCTGCACGGCACGGATCACGTCTTCGCTGAACAGGCCACGCTGGCCGGAGACACCGATCAGCACGCTCGGCCTGGCGGCCTTGACCACATCCAGCAGGCCGCGGTCACCGAAGTCGGCCACGCTCTCGACGTCGTGAGCCAGACGGCTCTGGAAGTCGTAGAGGCCTTCCATGTCGCTGGTCAGCAGGCCGAAGCGATCGACCATGAAGACACGCTTGCGGGCCTCGGCCTCGTCCATGCCTTCCTTGACCATCGCCACCACGATCATCTCGGCGATGCCACAACCGGCACTGCCGGCACCCAGGAAGGTCACGCGCTGGTCGGAGAGCTTCTCGCCCTTGGCCTTGCAGGCCGCCATCAGGGTCGCGACCACGACGGAGGCGGTGCCCTGGATGTCGTCATTGAAGCAACAGACTTCATCGCGGTAACGCTCGAGCAACGGCATGGCGTTGGCCTGCGCGAAGTCCTCGAACTGGATCATGGCCTTCGGCCAGCGACGCTTCACGGCAGTGATGAACTCGGCCACGAAGGCGTTGTAGTCATCACCGGTGACGCGCTCGTGACGCCAGCCCATGTAGCGCGGGTCGTCGAGCAGCTTCTGGTTGTTGGTGCCCAGATCCAGCGAGATCGGCAGGGTGTAGGCCGGGCTGATGCCGCCACAGGCGGTGTACAGCGACAGCTTGCCGATGGGGATGCCCATACCGCCGATGCCCTGATCGCCCAGGCCCAGGATACGCTCACCATCGGTGACGACGATGACCTTGACGTTGTCCTTGGTCGCGGAGCGCAGGATGTCATCCATGTGCTCGCGGTCCGGGTAGGAGATGAACAGGCCGCGGTGGTTGCGATAGATGTTGGAGAACTCCTCGCACGCCTGACCGACGGTCGGGGTGTAGATGATGGGCATCATCTCCTCGAGGTGCTCCTCGATCACGCGGAAGAACAGGGTCTCGTTGTCGTCCTGCACCGAGCGCAACAGGATGTGCTTGTCGAGGTCGGTGGCGCACTGCTGATACTGGCTGTAGACGCGCGCGACCTGCTCTTCGATGCTCTCGACATTCTGCGGCAGCAGGCCCATCAGATTGAAGCTGACACGCTCCTCGAGGCTGAAGGCGCTGCCCTTGTTGAGCAGCGGCATCTCGAGCAGGCTCGGGCCGGCATAGGGAACGTACAGGGCGCGCTTGGAAGTATCCGTCATGGCGAGACTCTTGAATCAGTGGGGACGACCTCACGCTCGGCAAGCTTCTCGGCATGCCGGCAGACACGCGCAGCATGCCCGCTGAAGCACCGCAGAAGACCTGCTGGCAACCGGGCGTCCGAGGGACCTTTCGACGTGCAGTTTCCACGTGCGAACAAGGCATGATGATAGCACGCGCAGTGCTATCTCCGGCAGCCTGTGCAGGGTCGGCGTGCGTTGCGCAGACAAGGGTGCTGCATGACGAGAAACGCCCCGCACATCCCCCTGACGGGGAAGGAGCGAGGCGTTCGAGGTCACGTACTGAGAATGGCTCAGGCCAGATCGGCACGCGATGCCGGCTTGCGCGGCGCAAGCGCGAAGAACGGGCGCAGCTTCACGCCCAGCATGTTGCCGGCGAAGGCCATCACCAGCCACAGCCAGCCATGCAGGCTGCCGGAGGAGATGCCGCCGAAGTAGGCACCGATGTTGCAGCCGAAGGCCAGGCGCGCGCCGTAGCCCAACAGCAGACCACCCAGCACGGCAGCCACCACCGAGCGCAGCGGAATGTTCCACTTCGGCGCGAACTTGCCGGCCAGCAGCGCCGCCGCCAGCGCCCCCACCACGATACCGATGTTCATCACCGTGGTGATGTCTTGATAGAGCGGTGCGGCCAGCGCCTTGGCATTGCCCGCCGCCTGCCAGTAGCCCCAGTCACTGACATCGAAGCCCAGCGCGGTATAGGCCTTGGTGCCCCACAGCGCGAAGGCCGAGGTGATGCCCCACGGGCGACCGGCCAGCGCCAGCGTCACGAAGTTGAGCAGCGCCAGCGCCACGGCACCCGCCAGCAGCGGCCAGGGGCCGCGCAGAAAGCGTGACAGACCACGCGGCTGACTGTCGGTCACGGCGGCCTTCTCGAGCTCACCGTGACGGCGCTTCTCCAGCGTGCGTGTCACCACCACGATGATGGCGAACAGCACCAGGCTGACGATGATGCCACCCAGCGCGCCGAAGCTGTCCACCAGCGAGACGGCGGGCAGCGACGGCAGGCTCTGCCACCAGCTGAAGTGCGCGGTGCCGATCACCGAGCCGACGCAGAAGAAGATCAGGGTGATCACCATGCGCGCATTGCCGCCACCGACGGTGAACAGCGTGCCCGAGGCGCAGCCGCCGCCCAGCTGCATGCCGAGCCCGAACAGGAAGGCACCGACCACCACCGAGATACCCAGCGGCGAGACGAAGCCGGAGACCTCCTGCCCCCACAGGCTGCCCGAGGCCAGCACCGGGAAGAACAGCACCACGGCGATCGCCAGCATCAGCATCTGGGCACGCAGGCCGCGTCCTCGGCGCTCGGTGATGAAGACTCGCCAGGCGGAGGTGAAGCCGAAGGCCGCGTGGTAGAGCACCACGCCCAGCGCGCCCCCCACCAGCAGCAGCAAGCCCTGGCGCCAGCCGGACACCATCCCCAGCAGGATGGCAGCCACTACCAGCAAGCCTCCGGCCAGAATGGCCTTCGGGTTGATGGCGGTCGTCGGCAGGCCGGACTGGCTGGCCTTGCCGGGTATCGCATCGTGACTCATGTCTTGCTCCTTGAACGAAGTCGTCATGTCGCGTTCATCAATGCGGCAAGCCTAACGCGTTGCCTTATAGCTGTGAACGAATTTTCAGCACGCCATCCATTCCGCCATGGAATATAAGTCACCCCCGTCAGCTCACCTCCCAGACGACGACGCCCGCCATCGAAAGCGATGGCGGGCGTCTGGTGCCGGGCTGTGCGGGGTGTCCTCGAGATTACACGAAGTTGCCCAGACCGACGGCACGACGCAGGCGCTCCATCATCGGCGCGGCCTCATCGCGCGCACGCTCGGCACCACGCTTGAGGATGGCTTCGACATGTGCCGGATCTTCCATCAGCTCGACGTAACGCTCACGCGGCGCCTTGAGATGGTCGTTCAGGTATTCGAACAGCTGATTCTTGGCATCGCCCCAGCCAATGCCGGCGGCGTACTGCTCACGCATGGCGGCGACTTCCGCCTCGGTGGCGAAGGCGGAATAGATCTGGAACAGGGAACAGGTATCCGGGTCCTTCGGCTCCCCCGGCTCCAGCGAATTGGTCTTGATCTTGCGCACGCTCTTGAGCAGCTGCTTCTCGGTGCCGAACAGCGGAATGGTGTTGTTGTAGCTCTTGGACATCTTGCGGCCATCGAGGCCCAGCAGCAGCTGGGATTTCTCGTCGGTCACCGCCTCGGGCATGGTGAAGTAGTTGCCCTTGAAGAGGTGGTTGAAGCGCCCGGCCATGTCACGCGCCATCTCGATATGCTGGATCTGGTCACGCCCCACCGGCACCTTGTGGGCATTGAACATCAGGATGTCCGCCGCCATCAGCACCGGATAGCTGAACAGCCCCATGCTGATGCCACGATCCACGTCCTCGATGCCCGCTTCCTCGTTCTCGGCCACGGCGCCCTTGTAGGCATGCGCACGGTTCATCAGGCCCTTGGCGCAGACACAGTTGAGCAACCACATCAGCTCCGGAATCTCCGGCACATCCGACTGGCGATAGAAGATGGCGTTGTCGGTGTCCAGCCCCAGCGCCAGCCAGGTGGCGGCGATCTCACGGCGGGATTCCTGCACGCGCTTCGGGTCCTGACACTTGATCAGAGCATGGAAATCGGCGAGGAAATAGAAGGACTGGACCGTCGGGTCCTGGCTGGCCTCGATGGCGGGCTTGATGGCGCCGACATAGTTGCCGAGGTGAGGGGTGCCGGTGGTCGTGATGCCGGTAAGAACGCGGGTCTTGGTCATGGATGCACTTCTTGGGCGTCTGAGTCGGGGAGCGTGCCACTTGGCGGGACCTGCTCACAATGAATCACGACAGGGCACGACGGCGCGCATCACGATGCGATGAACCCGCCATGTCCTGCCGCTGCATTGCGCTCATCTTACCCTGAGGGGCATGGCCTTCGTAAGGGCCGGACAGACGACCAGCGCCCCATGCACGCCATGTACCCGCCGGCAGGCGTCAGCCCTTTGCCAGGGCATCTTCCAGCGAGATCACCGGCATGCCGAAGGCAGCGCCGACTTCCGCAATCGTCAGCTGGCCGGCATGCACGTTGAGGCCTGCCGCAAAGTGACGATCTTCCCGCAATACCTTGCGATAGCCGCCATTGGCGAGCTTCACCACATAAGGCAGCGTCGCGCTGGTGAGTGCCTGGGTCGAGGTACGTGCCACGGCCCCCGGCATGTTGGCCACGCAATAATGCACGACACCATCGACGAGATAGGTCGGTTCCGCATGGGTCGTGGCGCGACTGGTCTCGAAACATCCGCCCTGATCGATCGCGACATCCACCAGTACCGCACCGGGCATCATGTTGCGCAGATGCTCGCGACGGATCAGCTTGGGAGCCGCGGCACCGGGCACGAGCACGGCCCCGATGATCAATGCCGAATGGCGTACCGCCTCATCCAGCGCCTCGGATGTCGAATAGACCGTACGAATCTGTCCCTGATAGCGGTGATCCAGCGTCTCGAGGCGGTTCAATGACGTATCGAGAATCACCACCTCGGCGCCCAGCCCCAGCGCCATGCGCGCCGCATTCTCCCCCACCACGCCGCCGCCGATCACCGTGACCCGCGCCGGTGGCACGCCAGGCACACCGGGCAACAGCACCCCCATCCCGCCTTGCGCCTTCTCCAGCGCATGCGCGCCGGCCTGGATCGCCATGCGCCCGGCAACGCGACTCATGGGTGCCAGCAGCGGCAGACCACCGGCGGTGTCGGTGATGGTCTCGTAGGCAATCGCGGTCACCCCGCTATCCAGCAGGCTTTCGGTCAGCTCACGGGCGGCGGCCAGATGCAGGTAGGTGAACAATGTCTGGCCGCTGGTGAGACGCGCCACCTCAGCCGGCTGAGGCTCCTTGACCTTGAGTATCAGCTCGGCCTCACGAAAGACCTGCTCGACATCCGATTCAAGACGAGCCCCGACCCCCTGGTACTCGGCGTCACTGAACCCACTGCCCTCACCCGCACCACGCTCGACGATGACGTCATGGCCATGGGCAATCAGCTCTCGCACCCCGGCGGGCGTCAGAGCGACACGATATTCGTGGTTCTTGATTTCCTTCGGCACGGCGATCTGCATGACGAGCTCCTTGCACTGCTGGCGGAATATGGCGATGTCACCTCGACACCTCCTACAAGCACAGCAGACTCGTGAGTGTCGCGCCAATCAGATGCCAGCAAGATTCACCAAAACACGACAGCAATGCAGTGGAATGCAGGGAATCATCGTTGGCTGGCAGCATCCTCGCTCACCAGCGCCGCCGAATAGCATTCACGGTAAGCCTCAGGCATGCGTCTGGCTCGCCCACTCGAGAGTTCGATGCAGACGAAGCGCGTGCGTGCCTCCAACAGCGTCAGACCATCCGAGCAACGACGCAGCTGAAAGCGGCGCGTCAGGCTCAGGCGGCCATCGCACGCCACCAGCCAGGTGGCCAGCATCAGCGAATCGCCAAGCCGTGCGCTGGCCAGATAGTCGATCTCGTGACGATGCACCGCCATGCCACGATCCTGGGCACGATAGTGTTCAAGGCCCAGCCCCAACGCTTCGGAATGCGCCCAGCTGATTCTCTCCAGCCAGCGCACGTATTCGGCATTGTTGACATGGCCATAGCCATCCAGCGCCTCGACACTTACCGCGATCGGCAGCAGGAAGGGAGACGGCAGCGCCCACCCTTCACAGGTTTCCCGCAAGGGGGCCGTGTTGCCGATGACGGTCTCCGATGCCTGTACGTCCGTCATGCCACGAACTCCGTGTCATCATCCTGCTCGCGGGGCCCTGCATCATCACGCATGGGCGCACTGGCACCGCAGGACCAGCATTCACTGAAGCTGCCTTCGAGGCGCTCCCCGCAGGCGCACTGCCAATCCGGCTGCGCAGGCGCGGCCTCGATATGCGCCAGCAGCTGGCGAGCGCGGGCGAGGTTGTGCTCGGCAACCCACAATTGCGGCTCGCAATCGTTGACGGGCAACTCCCCGGCTGCCGAACCCAGCAGACGGTTGCGCAGCTCGCACGGGATACCTTCGCTTTCCAGAAGGTTGCGCCAGTGATCCAGCAGCACGAGATTGTGATGGGATGTCAGTCGTCGATACATGCCGTCAGACTATCAGAGTCCGGGCGCTACGGAAGCCATCAACGACAACGCCGCCCCGAAGGGCGGCGTTGTCGTTCGTGCCAAAGGACGCGTTCATCGCTCGCGATCCCGATCGCGACCCGAGACTCGATCTCAGTCGCGATAGACCCGCACACCGAGCGCCTTGAGGTAGGAGGTCTCGGGGATGGACGGGTGCACCGGGTGGTCGCTGGCCTGATGACCCTGGAAGATGACCTGACCGTGGCGGTCCTGGTGACGCACGGCGCCGCGCACCACATCCATCAGGCGCTCCGGCGCCAGATGCATGGAGCAGGAGCCGGACATCAGCAGACCGTCGCGGCCCAGCAGGCGCATGGCTTCACGGTTGAGGCGTGCATAGGCACGCTCACCATTGGTGATGTCCTTGCGCTTGCGGATGAAGGCGGGCGGATCCGCGATGATGACGTCGAACTGCTCGCCTTCCGCGCGCAGGGCCGTCAGTGCCTCGAAGACATCCGACTCCGCGATGGAGACGCGATCCTCGACACCATTGAGCACGGCGTTGCCCGAGACACGCTCAAGTGCCGCACCGGAAGCATCGACACACAGCACTTCGCTGGCACCATTGGCAGCCGCCTGCACCCCCCAGCCGCCGACATAGCTGAACAGGTCCAGCACGCGCTTGCCTTCGACCTGACGATTCAGCCAGGCACGGTTGTCGCGGTGATCATAGAACCAGCCGGTCTTCTGGCCATCCAGTACCGGCGCGCTGAACTGGACCCCATTCTCTTCCAGCAGCACGCTTTCCGGCAGCTCGCCATAGACGACTTCGACGTTGCGCTCGAGCTGTTCCTGACGGCGACCGCTGGAATCGTTCTTGAACACGATGGCGGTCGGCTTGACGACCTTCAAGAGCGCATCGACGATCACTTCCGCCAGTCGCTCCATGCCGAAGGTGTTGAGCTGGCAGACCAGCACGTCGCCGAAGCGATCGACGATCAGTCCCGGCAGCAGGTCGCCCTCGCCGTGGACCAGACGGTAGAACGGCTTGTCATAGAGGCTCTCGCGCAGTGACAGCGCCTGGTTGAAGCGATGCACCAGCAGCGAGCGGTCCAGACGCTGTTCCGGGTTGCGCGAGACGATACGCGCGCAGATCAGCGAGTTCGGGTTGACGTAGGCAACGCCCATCGCGCGGCCGTTGCTGGCCTCGATGATCGCCTGGGCGCCCGGTTCGAAGTTCTTGAGCGGCGTCGCGACGGTATCGACTTCATTGGAGTACAGCCACAGATGGCCAGCCTTGAGGCGGCGATCAGCATTCTTCTTCAGGCGCAGACGTTCAGTCACGGGAATCATCCATAAGACAGGGAAAGGGACAGGACGACGACAGGGCGCGCCCGAATGGGGCCATTCTAGTCGTCATGGCGGCCCCGGTCACGGAGCCTCCGGTCAAGTGATCATCAAGGGCCAGCGAGACATGTCTGACCCGTGCCGGCACGAACGGCACTAGCTCTGGCAATGAGGGCAGAAGCAGCTGGCACGCTGCCCGAGCACCAGGCTCATGATCTCATGGCCACACTCACGGCAGGGCTCGCCCCCTCGCCCATAGACGTTGAGGCGCTGGGCGAAGTAGCCGGGCTTGCCATCACCACCGACGAAATCACGCAAGGTGGTACCGCCTTGCTCGATGGCAGCCGCCAGCACGCTGCGCGAGGCCTCGGCGAGGCGCTCATATTCCGCCAGAGAGGTCTCCCCCGCCGGACGACGCGGGTCGATGCCGGCCATGAAGAGCGCCTCACTGGCGTAGATGTTGCCCACGCCGACCACATTGGCGTTGTCCATCAGGAAAGGCTTGATCGCCACGCGTCGCTTGCGCGAGCGCGCGAAGAGAAGCTCACCGGTGAAGGCGTCCGACAAGGGCTCCGGCCCGAGCCTCGCCAGACGTGTGTCAGCGTGCGGGTCACCGCGCACGAAGTCGACGAAACCGAAGCGACGCGGGTCGTGATAGCGCAACACCTGGCCATTGCCCAGCACTACATCGACATGGTCATGCGTACGGGGCGGCGTGCCGATGGGTACCAGCCTCAGACTGCCGGACATGCCCAGATGCCAGAGCAGGTGGCCATCGGCGATCGGCAACAGCAGGTACTTGGCACGGCGCGAGAGCTCACCGAAACGCTGCCCCACCAGCCACTCCGCCAGCTCACTCGGTACTGGCGTGCGCAGCCGTGGCTGACGCACGATCACCTCGGTGACCTCCTGGCCCTCGACCAATGGTGCGATACCACGGCGAGTCGTCTCGACTTCCGGTAATTCGGGCATGCTTCCTCCTCGACTGACCGCCAGACGCACAACAGGGTGACGACAGAAGCCGCCACCCTGTTGCAGGATGCCGGAACTCCGACATCCAGATACTCGAAAACCCGGTCAGGACCGGGTTTTCGAGGGTTCCGACAGCACGCTGGCGGGAGACAAGATCACTTGATCTTGGCTTCCTTGTACATCACGTGCTTGCGAACGACCGGATCGTACTTCTTGAATTCAAGCTTGTCCGGAGTGTTACGCTTGTTCTTGTCGGTGGTGTAGAAGTGGCCAGTACCGGCACTTGACACCAACTTGATCTTGTCACGCATTTTCAGTTTCCTTCCACAGTCGCATTCACCGAACGATTGAGAGCGTTGCCCTCAGCTCGGTTGCCATTGCTACAGGGGCTGTCTTCTAGTGTTTAGAAGCGCTCGCCACGTGCAGTGAGGTCCTTGAGGACTTCGTCGATACCCTTCTTGTCGATGATGCGCATGCCCTTGGTAGAGACGCGCAGCTTGACGAAGCGCTGCTGGGATTCAACCCAGAAACGGTGGGTGTGCAGGTTCGGCAGGAACCGGCGACGAGTCTTGCGCTGGGAGTGAGAAACGTTGTTACCAGTCACCGGGCGCTTGCCGGTAACCTGACATACTTTGGACATTGGAGCCTCCAACCGCTGCGTTGGCTAAGTTGTTCAAAACCTGTCGGGCAAACCGGAAGTGGCAGGCGCCGCCTCATGCCCTGATTTCAAAGTGTGTTACGTCCATTCCGGAAGACAAGCTTCAGGGTACTGGAACGTGCAGGCGCAGCATTTTACCCGAAGAGGAACGCGAAAGCACGCCCAAGACGGATTTTTTTCGCCAACACGCTTCGCCCGAGCTGTCACATCGGTACAGACGCTTGCTTAGCCAGACGCTTCACTCAGCCAATGTCGGCCAGAGTGGTCGCGAATTCTGTGGTGGGTGGTACGGGAGGCGCAACATTACCACAATCGACGCCCTGTTTTGCAATCCCTGTCACCTGGCAGGCCCGACAATTGACCAGACCGGACATCCGCAGGGCGCCTCCTTCCCATCCGCTCCTTCTTCTTCCTTCTCTTCCCCCTGCTCTCGTCTCAGCGCCTTGTCGAAAGAGGTCGCACAAGACCGAGGCGATGCCTGGCTCACAACCAGCCACGCTCGGCGAAGGAGATCACCTCGCCGTCCCCCACCACGAAGTGATCCAGCACCCGGATATCGAAAAGTCCCAACGCCTCTTCCAGGCGCTGGGTGATACGACGATCGGCATCACTGGGCTCCGCCACTCCGGAGGGATGGTTGTGGGCGAGTATCAAGGCACCCGCGTTGAGCGCCAGCGCCCGCTTGACCACTTCACGCGGATAGACGGCAGCAGCATCCAGCGTGCCGGTGAAGAGTGTCTCGAAGCGAATGACGCGATGCTGACTATCCAGGAAGAGTGCGGCGAAGACCTCATGTGGCAGATCACGCAGATGAGAGGAGAGGTAGCGCCGTACCAGCAGCGGTGAGGTCAATGCCGCCCCGCGCATCAACAGGCTTTCCAGATGTCGACGGGACAGCTCCAGCGACGCCTGCAACTGTACGTACTTGGCATCTCCCAGGCCTAGCGCGGCACAGAAATCCTGCTGACTGGCTTCCAGCAGTGGGCGCAGCCCGCCGAAGGTGGTCAACAGGTCGCGCGCCAGGTCCACCGCCGAACGTCCCTTGATTCCCACTCGCAGGAAGATTGCCAGCAACTCGGCATCTGACAGCGCAGCAGCCCCCGATGACAGAAGCTTCTCACGGGGCCGCTCCCCGATTGGCCACTCCCTGATGCCCATGCACATTCTCCTCTCGTGACAGTGATGCTGACATCCGGCGCGCCACGAGAGTGGCCATGCCTGCCTCAGGGCAGGCCCACCGACACGCCAAGGAGCATGACGCGACATCAGCATTTGGACTGAGAAGCGTGGTCTTCGCCCGTCACTGCCGCCAGCGTCACTCTCAACGCTTGCATGCCTGGCGCGCTTTCTGGCTGGCTGAGCCTTCCTGGCTCGCGGCTCGTCGTACCGCGACAGGTCAGTGTCCGCACCCGCGACAGACGGCGTGCCCGGCCAGCGACGCTACGCAAGGTTGCATCACGGTGATATGGTAGAGGCGAACGCGAGAGCTTTGACATTGACGGATCAGGGATGCAGGACACCATGCACTCACTCGCCGGACGGCGCATTCTGCTGGGCATCAGCGGCGGTATCGCAGCGTACAAGGCGGCGCTCATCACTCGTCTGCTGAAAAAGGCCGGGGGCGAGGTACGCGTCGCCATGACCGAAGGTGCCCAGGCCTTCATCACGCCGTTGACCCTGCAGGCGCTGTCGGGCAATCCCGTGCATACCTCGCTGCTCGATCCTGAGGCAGAGGCCGGCATGGGACATATCGAGCTGGCGCGCTGGGCGGAGGTCATTCTCATCGCCCCCGCCACTGCCGACCTCATGGCCCGCCTGGCCCATGGCCGTGCCGATGATCTGATCACTACCCTGTGTCTGGCCAACAGCGCACGCTGGTTCGTGGCCCCGGCGATGAATCAGGCGATGTGGGCGCACCCCGCCACCCAGCGCAACGCCCGGCAGCTCAGTGCCGATGGCTGGACGCTGCTCGGCCCGGCCAGCGGCGAACAGGCGTGCGGCGACGTGGGAGCCGGGCGCATGCTCGAGCCAGAGGAGATCGTCGCCGGTCTGAGCGCGCTGCTCGACGAGGGCGAGCCGGCACCATTGCCGGCAGCGGGCCTGACCATCACCATCACCGCCGGTCCGACCCGGGAAGCGCTGGATCCGGTGCGCTATCTGAGCAATCACAGCTCCGGAAAGATGGGGTATGCCCTGGCCAGCGAAGCCGCGGCACTGGGCGCAAGAGTTCGCCTGATCAGTGGGCCTGTCGCCCTGCCCACACCGCCTGGCGTCGAGCGCATCGATGTCGAGTCAGCCTTGCAGATGCAAGGCGCTGCCGAAGCGGCGCTGCAGGATAGCCAGGTCTTCATCGGCTGCGCCGCCGTCGCCGACTTCCGACCTGCCGCTGTCGCCGAGCACAAGCTCAAGAAGCAGGTCGGCGAAGAACAGATGCAGGTCCATCTGATCCGCAATCCCGATATCATTGCCGGCATTGCCGAGCAGAGTCAGGCGCGGCGCGCCAACGGACAGCCCGCTCCGCTGGTGGTCGGCTTCGCCGCCGAGACTCGCGATGTCCTTCGCTATGCCCGCGACAAGCTGACCCGCAAGCGTCTCGACATGATCGTGGCCAATGACGTCAGCACCCCGGGACTGGGGTTCGGCAGTGACAGCAATGCCGCCACCCTGGTGTGGCGACGCCCCGGCCAGGCAAATGACAGACTGCATGAACAGGCCATCGCAGCCTGCCCCAAGATTGCGCTGGCGCGTGCGATTCTCGAGCGCGCACTGGCACTGCATCAAGACGGCGCCCTCCATGGTGCCGCCAATTTGAACATGGCGACCTCCGCCATCGATGACCAGGAAACACCTTAGATGACCCGCCCCCGGCTCGAACTCAAGATCCTCGACGAGCGCGTTCGCGATTACCCGCTACCCCACCATGCGACTCCCGGCAGTGCCGGCATGGACCTGCGCGCACTGCTGGATGCCCCGCTGACACTGGCCCCGGGCGCCTGTGAGCTGGTGCGCACCGGCCTGGCGATCCACATCGCCGTCCCCGCACTGGCCGGCATGATCCTGCCGCGCTCCGGTCTGGGGCATAAACACGGCATCGTGCTGGGCAATCTGGTCGGCCTGATCGATTCAGACTACCAGGGCGAGCTGATGATCTCGGTCTGGAACCGCGGCGACAGCGAGTTCGTGCTGGAACCCGGTGAGCGACTGGCACAGTACGTGCTAGTCCCGGTAGTACAGGCCGAACTGGTCGAGGTCACGGAATTCGAAGCCAGCCAGCGCGGTGAAGGCGGCTTTGGCCATTCTGGTCGTCATTGACGAATCGTCACTGACAGCTCATTGCAGACGACTCGCCGTCACGACTCGCCACCGAAACCCGACAGCGCTCCGTGACAGACGGAACCGCTTGCTAGCCGCACTCGTCGGCATGCCGCGATAGTGTTCGCACGGCATGCCGACCATGACTTCTCACGATTGATTCAACCGACAGGGATGCACCATGAGTCAGGTACCCGCTTCAATTTTTCGCGCCTACGACATCCGTGGCATCGTGGATGAGACCCTCACCGAAGACGGCGTGCGCGCCATCGGCCAATCCATCGGTAGCGAAGCCGCGGCACGCGGTGAGTCCACCGTCGTGGTCGCCCGCGATGGTCGCCTCTCCGGCCCGCGCCTGTCCAAGGCGCTGATTGCCGGCCTGCGCGATGCCGGCCGTGATGTCATCGACATCGGCATGGTGCCGACCCCGGTGCTCTACTACGCCACCAATATCCTGGAAGGCACCCGCTCCGGCGTTATGCTGACCGGCAGCCACAACCCGGCCAATTACAACGGTCTGAAGATCGTGCTGGCGGGTGAGACCCTGTCCGGCGACACCATCACCGACCTTTATCGCCGCCTGCAGGAAGGCGATCTGGCGCAAGGCGAAGGTAGCCTGCGTGAAGAAGACGTGCGCGAACGCTACCTGGATCAGATTACCGGCGACGTGGTCGTCAAGCGTCCGCTCAAGGCAGTGGTCGATTGCGGCAATGGCGTGGCCGGTGAGCTGGGCCCGGAGCTGATCCGTCGCCTCGGTGTCGAGACCATCCCGCTGTTCGAGGAGATCGATGGCAACTTCCCGAACCATCACCCGGACCCGGGCAAGCCGGAAAACCTGCAGGACCTGATCAGAACCATGCAGGAAACCGGCGCGGATATCGGTCTGGCCTTCGATGGCGACGGCGATCGCCTCGGCGTCGTCACGCCCAAGGGCGAGATCCTGTATCCCGACCGTCTGATGATGGCACTGTCGGAAGACCTCATCGAACGTGTACCGGGCGCGCGCATCATCTTCGACGTCAAGTGCACCGGCAACCTGGCCACCGTGATCGAGAAGGCGGGGGGCACACCGGAAATGTGGCGCACCGGCCACTCCCTGATCAAGGCGCGCATGAAGGAAACCGGCGCGGCCCTGGCCGGCGAGATGAGCGGCCATATCTTCTTCAAGGAGCGCTGGTTCGGCTTCGACGACGGCCTCTACGGCGCGGCGCGCCTGCTGGAAATCCTCGCCAAGCAGGATGTCGATGCCGACACCTTCTTCGCACGCTATCCGCAGGATCTGGGCACCCCCGAGATCAACGTGGAAGTGACCGATGAGACCAAGTTCGCTATCGTCGAGCGACTGGCCAGCGAAGGTGACTTCGGTGACGACGGCGTGAAGACCACGCTGGATGGCATTCGCGTCGACTATGCCGACGGCTGGGGCCTGTGCCGCGCCTCCAACACCACACCGGTGCTGGTACTGCGCTTCGAAGGCAAGTCAGAGGCGGCGCTGGAGCGCATCAAGGACAGCTTCCGTGCCGCACTGAAGCAGGCCGAGCCAAGCATCACCGCCCCATTCTGATCGAGGCGTTCTGATCGGCCCGGGCAGGCGATCAACGACCGGCGCGGCAGCAGGATGATCGCCGTGCCGGTCCGCTGACTCCCCGGCCCGGGTGACTCTTTCCCATGGCAGCGCCGGTTGCCATCACCTCTTTCCATGACGTGGTGCGCGCAGGCGTAACGCAAGTGATAGTCTCGAGTGACAGTGTCCGAACTCTCCTTTCGGACCCAATTTCTGTGGAGTGATACGTTGATGAGCCACGCCAACCGCGACCCGCACCAGGTGGTCGAGGTCCTGTCCGAAGCCCTGCCCTATATCCAGCAGTTCTCGGGCAAGACCGTGGTGGTCAAATACGGCGGCAACGCCATGACCGAAGATACCCTGATCGACTCCTTTGCCCGCGACATGGTGCTGATGAAGGAAGTCGGCATCAATCCGGTGGTCGTGCACGGCGGCGGCCCTCAGATCGGCGCCCTGCTCAAGAAGCTGAACATCGAATCACGCTTCGTTGACGGCATGCGCGTGACCGACTCAGAGACCATGGATGTGGTCGAGATGGTACTGGGCGGCCTGGTCAACAAGGGCATCGTCAATCTGATCAACCAGTGCGGCGGCAAGGCCATCGGCGTCACCGGCAAGGACAGCGGCCAGATTCGCGCGCGCCAGCTCAAGGTCACCCGCCACATGCCGGGCATGAATGCCTCGGAAATCATCGATATCGGTCACGTCGGTGAAGTCGAGCATGTCTCGACGGATCTGATCGAGCTGCTGACCCGCAACGACTTCATTCCGGTGATCGCGCCGATCGGCGTCGACGATGAGGGACGCAGCTACAATATCAATGCCGACCTGGTCGCCGGCAAGGTCGCAGAAGCGCTGGGGGCGGAGAAGCTGATGCTGCTGACCAACGTCGCCGGCCTTCTGAACGCCGAGGGCGAAGTCATGACGGGGCTGACCACCGAAGCGGTGGATGGACTCATCGAGGATGGCACCATCTATGGCGGCATGCTGCCCAAGATCAGCTGCGCGCTGGATGCCGTCAAGCAGGGCGTGCGCAGTGCACACATCATCGATGGTCGCGTACCGCATGCCACCCTGCTGGAAATCTTCACCAATGCCGGTGTCGGCACCTTGATCAGCAATGCTGATCCGGACACCTCCAAGGCATGAAGAGCATAAAGCCGGGGCCAGACTTCCGGTGATTCGCGCGAGGCCAGCGACACGCCTCAGGACACGGACCCGCCCGCAGCACATCGCTGCAGGCCGCGAGAAATGACAAGATTCCATGACGCAGGCGAATCCAAAACAATCACGTCGCGAACAGATCCTCCAGGCACTTGCCTTGATGCTGGAAGAGGACAGCGGCAAACGTATCACCACCGCGGCATTGGCACGTCAGGTCGGCGTCTCCGAGGCTGCACTCTATCGTCACTTCCCCAGCAAGGCGCGCATGTTCGAAGGGCTGATCGAGTTCATCGAGAGCACCCTGTTCGAGCGCATCGCGCTGATTCTGCAGGACAACGATACGGCTCATGCCAGGGTGCACCATATCCTGAGCCTGCTGCTTGGCTTTGCCGAGAAGAATCCCGGACTGTGCCGCCTGCTCAACGGCGATGCCCTGACCGGGGAGACGGCTCGTCTGCGCGTGCGCATGGCGCAGCTGTTCGAACGTCTCGAGACCCAGCTCAAGCAGGTACTGCGCGAGGCCGAGCCTCGTGAAGGCCTGCGGCCTGCCATTACCGTGACAGCCGCAGCCAATCTCCTGCTGGCCAGTGCCGAAGGCCGCATCGGACAGTATGTCCGCAGCGACTATCGCAAGCGACCCACCGAGCACTGGGAAGAACAGTGGAGACTGTTGAGTCGCGACCTGCTGCTGAGCAGCCAGGAGCGGATTGCCGTCTGACGGCCCTCCGCATGAGCAAAAGAAAAGCCCCCGCCTCGAAGAGACGGGGGCTTTTTCATGCCACCTTCACGTGCAGACTCAGTTGCCAGGCCCATAACGCTCGACGATGGCCGTCGCCGTCATCGGGCGCGCCAGCAGGTAGCCCTGATAACTGTCGCAGCGCAATCGCTTGAGCCCCTCGAACTGGGCCTGTGTCTCGACACCTTCCGCCACGATCTCGTGCCCCATCGAATGCCCCAGACTGATGATGGCACCTACCAGCTGGATGGCCTGCTCATTGGCTCCCTGCTCGCTGGCCACCTGACCGCCGCGCCCTTGCTCGGACGCATCTTCCGCCAGGGCGTCCATCTTCATCACGAAGCTGCGGTCGACCTTGAGCACATCCAGCGGCAGGGAAGACAGATAGGACAGTGACGAGTATCCCTGCCCGAAGTCATCCAGCGCCACACGCACACCGAGCTCCCGCAGTGCTCTCAGCACGCTGAGCCCACCCTCCATGTCCTGGATCAACAGGGTCTCCGTGACCTCGACCTCCAGGCGCGTCGGCGCGAGATTCTGACTCTCGAGCACGCTGATCACTTCATGCTCATAGCCCGAGGTCAGCTGGCGCGCCGAGAGGTTGACGGCCATGCGCGGCATGTAAAGGCCGCTTTCCTGCCAGCGCACCATCTGGGCGCAGGCCTCTTCCAGCACGAAACGCCCCAGCCGGAAGATGAGTCCCGTCTCTTCCGCGAGCGGAATGAACTGGGCCGGAGAGATCATGCCCAGCTCAGGATGCTGCCAGCGCAGCAACGCCTCGACCCCCAGCAGCTCTCCCGCTGCGTTCAGCTGCGGCTGGTAGTGCAGGAAGAGCTGCTGGCGCTCGATGGCTTGACGCAGGTCCTGCTCCAGCGTCATGCGCGAGGCGACATGCTTGTCCAGCGAGGATTCCCAGCGCAGGGCATGATCGCCACGCGACTTGGCATGATAGAGCGCCACGTCCGCATTGAGCATCAACGCCTGGGCATCACCATCTGCCTCGGCCAGGGAGTAACCGGCCGTCAGGCTGATGATCAAGGGACGCCCGAGAATCGTGAAGGGGCGCTCCAGCTTCTGCTGGACATCGGCCACGATCTGCTCGGCTTGCTCGCCGACCTGAGGGAAGTAGAGGCCGAACTCATCCGCCCCGAGACGCGCGACCAGGCCACCGGGCGGCAGGATGCGCCGCAGGCGCTCACCGATCGAGACCAGCAGCTGATCCCCCGCCTCATGCCCCAGGCCATCATTCACCGTCGAGAAGCGATCGATGTCGGCATAGATCATCACGCCTCCGATCGCGACCCGCTCATCCGCCGCCGCCATGAAGGCCTTGCGGTTGTAGAGCCCCGTCAAGGCATCGTGGCGCGCCAGGTAGTCGAGCTGACGCTCCGACTCCTTGTGGGCGCTGATGTCCAGCAGCAGGCCTTCCCAGTAACGTACACCCTCCTCCCCCTCGATCATCACGCTGCGGTCCAGCACCCAGCGCTCGTGATCCGCGACGATTCTGAACACCTGTTCATGACGCATCTGAGCGCACATCGCCCAGTGACGCGCCGACGCGACGGACGGGCGATCCTCGGGATGGATCAGCTCATTGAGGGTGATACCGGCCCCGACCAGAGACTCGGCCGAACGTCCGAACAATTCCGCGGCGCCACTGCTGATGAAGGTCAGCGTGCCGGTGTTGACCTCGATGCGATACACCACACCGGGCAGGTTATCCATCAAGGTCACCAGAGTACGCGAGCGCGCCGCCATCGATTCGAGCTCGCCCTCCAGCTCATCGTGGCGCTCACTGCGTTGCCGCTCGGCACGCGCGATCATCACGCCAAGCACCACCAGGAAGATGCCTCCCAGCAGCAGACCGAACCAGATACGCTGCCACCAGACCCACCACAGGCTCGAGACGGGCTGACTGACGACGCTGAACAGCTTGAGTGGTGCGATAAAACTGCCCGCCGCCATGCGCGGACGGCCATCAAAGCCGTCCACGTGATAGCGCCGCACGCCACGCTCGGAGATGTACTTGCCCATGTTGGCCAGCGTCGGCAACGGCAACTTTCCCGTCACCCCCAGCGCGTGCTCCTGAGGGCTGGAAAACAGCAGCAGACCGTTGGTCGAGAACAGGCGCAGGCGCTGCCCGTCATCCGCCCCCGGATTGGCCAGCAGACTTCTGGACTCCGAGAAATCCAGGCACCCGATCAGCAGCCACGCCTTGTCCTCGAGCTGCATATGGCGATAGAAAGGCAAGCCGGGCTGGCCGGACCCGAGAGGCAGTGCCGAACCGAACAACAGATTGCTTCTGCCGGGCAGGGATTGCGCCTCGGCCTGCGAGAGCTGCCACTTGCAGCTGCGCCCGACACCGATCTGATTGAGGCTGCTGCCACGATAATCGGCGAACGGCACCATCATCAGGGAGACCAGCGCCGGATGACGCCCCAGCGCACTCTCGAGCGAGCCTCTCCACTGCCTTGGTGTCTCCTCGTGCAACACACGCTCGAGCACCATCATCTCGCGGGCGACATCCGCCACGAGCTGTTCAGTCGAGATGTGCAGTTGCGTATCGAGCGCTTCGAGGCGTTGCATCTCCTGTTCGCGGACATCAAACCATTGTCCCGCCAGAAACAGCCCGCCCAACACCACCAGCAAAGCGACATTGATGCCAAGGATGCGCCACAGTGAATGTGTGCCTGGTTGACGCGAGGTAATCGGGTCCACATAGCCACCAATGAGGAAGGGAAATGACCGCTTAGCGTAGTGCAACAGAATGAAACATTCTGTTGCACGATACAACTGTCTACTGCCATAGCCGGTCGTTTCACTGTCCCTCAACGACAGAAGCCCCGCCGGAACACCGGCGGGGCTTCATCTACTGCGGGAAGTCAGCGAGGGAGTGTCAGGCAGCGAACCCTTCGCTCATGTCACCCATCGATTCACGCAGCTTCTTCATGGCGTTCTTTTCCAGCTGACGGATACGTTCTGCCGAGACACTGTAGATGTCTGCCAGCTCGTGCAACGTCGCCTTGTTGTCGCTCAACCAGCGCTGCTGGAGGATATCGCGCGAACGCTCATCCAGTGCTGCCAGTGCCTTGAGCAGACGCCCGTGGGAGTCATCTTCCAGATCCTGCTGCTCGACCTGAGCCGCCGGATCGAGACTGTGGTCCTCGAGATAATTGACCGGCGCCTGGTAAGCGGAGCTCTCGTCATCACTGGGACCCGCATCGAAGCCGGCATCGTGTGCCGAGAGACGACTTTCCATCTCGCGCACCACCGATGGCTTGACGTCCAGGTCGCCTGCGATGGCGTCCACTTCTTCATTGTTCAGCCATGCCAGACGCTTCTTGGCACCGCGAAGATTGAAGAACAGCTTGCGCTGGGCCTTGGTGGTCGCGACTTTCACGATGCGCCAGTTGCGCAGCACGAACTCGTGAATCTCGGCCTTGATCCAATGCACGGCAAAGGACACGAGGCGAACGCCCTGATGGGGGTCAAAGCGCTTGACCGCTTTCATCAGGCCGACATTGCCTTCCTGGATCAGGTCCGCCTGCTGCAAGCCATAGCCGCTGTAGCTGCGCGCGATATGTACCACGAAGCGCAGGTGCGACATGACGAGTCGACGGGCCGACTCCAGATGATTCTCTTCATGCAACCGCAGGGCAAGCTCATGCTCTTCTTCAGCAGTAAGCACAGCGATACGGTTCACCGACTGGATATAGCCGTTTAGATCTTGACCCGGTGACAGGTGGCCAAGTGGCTGAAGACTGGTGCTCATAATGCAGATGTCTCCATGGTTGCCTAACACGCATGCAAGTAGTGAGACTGTGAAGGTTGCGACAGGTTCCCGTCAATAGCTGTACATGACGTGTACAATTGTCATGACGAGTAGCGCTTCGTAACGCCAGCGGGTGTGCGGTACGTTTAACCACCCACCAGCCCCTTCACTGACGCCCGGCGCAATTGTTGCCGGAGCGTAACTGATGACCTTTCTGGAGAGGAACACTGGCGGAAAACCGCGAAAAAAGATCGGCATCAGCGCGGAGAAATACTCGCCAGATGACGTCCGACCGCGATCCAGGCCCCCAACCAACCCAGTATTGTACTCGAAAACAGCAGCGTGGTACCCCCTGTGATGCCCAGTGCGGGCAACACATAGTTGCCGCCATAACTTTGTACAAGAGCCGTCACGGGTGCCGCCAACCAGTTACCGCCAAGCGCCAGAATGCCACACGCCAGCAACCCGCCGCCCAGGCCATACCAGGCACCGCTATAAAGGAAGGGACGCCGCACGAAGGCGTGGGTCGCACCGATCAGGGTCACGACCTCGATCTCCTGCCGGCGGCTCTCCACCGACAGCCGGATGGTATTGCCTACCACCAGCAGCACTCCCAGTCCGAAGAGTAGCGCAAGTCCCAGCGTCACTTTCTGACCCAGCTCACTCAATTGACGCAGACGCTCCAGCCATGCCAGATCCAGTCGTGCACTCTCGACGCCCGGCTCGCCCTCGAGGCGTGCGGCAAGATCGCGGACGGATTCCGGCGAGGTATCCAGCGGCGTGATGACGATGCTGGCCGGCAAGGGGTTGTCGTCAAGCAGGCTCAGTGAGCGCTTGAGATCGAGTGCCTGGGCGAATTCCTGCATGCCCTCGGCGGCAGTGATCAGACGTACGCCTCCGACGCCCGGGGCGCCGCGCAGCGAGTCCGACAGCGTCAGTGCCTGGCTCTCGTCGACCGACGTCTCGAGATAGAGGGTGAGCTGAGCGCTGTCATTGAGCTCATTGTCCAGCAGGCGCGCGCTGTCCAGCGCTAGCCACAGCGCGGCAGGCAGTGTCAGCGCGATGGCGATCGCCAGCATGGTCAGCAGGCTGGCGACCGGAGTGACAAGCAGACGGTGTGCGCTGTCACGCGCCATGGCGCCATGATGACGCAGCCAGCTGCGATAGCGACTCTCGACGGAAATCCGGCTGGAGCGCGCGCCCTTGCGCGCCTGACGCTCGACAGACTCCGTGGATTCGACAGCGTCCGAGGCGGCCTTGGCGGCACGACCTCTTCCCGCCTGGCGCTTGTCGGACGAGGACTCGTGGTGAGTGCGGGGAGGGCTCATCGGGCCTCCTTGTCGGCAATCAGGCGACCGTCGGAAAGCTCCAGCGTGCGATGGTGCAGACGCGCGATCAGCGCCAGATCATGACTGGCGATCATCACCGTGGTACCGATGCGATTGAAGTCCTCGAACAGACGCATGATATCGGTCGAGAGTTTCGGGTCCAGGTTGCCGGTCGGCTCATCCGCCAGCAGCAAGGCTGGCTTGTTGACCACCGCACGCGCGATGCCCACGCGCTGCTGCTCCCCCCCGGAGAGTTCGATGGGCAGCGCCTTCTCACGATGCAGCAGGCCCACCTTGTCGAGAGCGGCACGCACGCGACGCGCCTGCTCGCGCGGCGTGACCCCTTGGATCATCAGGGGCAGCGCCACGTTGTGGAAGATGTTGCGATCGCTCAGCAGCTGATGGTCCTGAAAGACCACGCCGATCTGGCGGCGGTAGTAAGGCACCTGCGAGGCATGCAGGCGTCCGATATCGTGCCCGGCCACCAGGATACGGCCACGCGAGGGACGCTCGAGGAGCATGATCAGCTTGAGCAATGAGCTCTTCCCTGCCCCGGAATGCCCGGTCAGGAACGCCATCTCGCCACGCTCGATGCGAAAATCGAGCCCGGCGAGTGCATCGAAGCGCCCTCCATAGCGCTTGCCCACATGCTCGAAGGCAATCATGCCTCGCGTGTCTCCGCGCCATCCGCCGGACGTGCATCCTCTTCCTCTCCGGCACGCGCGAACAGGGCGTTGACGAAATCGTCCGCCGCGAAGGGCCGCAGATCATCCACTCCCTCCCCGACACCGATGTAGCGAATCGGCAGATTGAGCTGCTTGGCCAGCGCGAAGATGATGCCACCCTTGGCGGTACCATCCAGCTTGGTCAGCGTCAGGCCGGTGATGTTGACCGCTTCATGGAAGGTGGAGGCCTGTGACAGCGCGTTCTGACCGGTACCGGCATCCAGCACCAGCATCACTTCATGGGGCGCGGCGACGTCCAGCTTGGCCATCACGCGCTGCACCTTCTTGAGCTCTTCCATCAGGTGGCTCTTGTTGTGCAGACGGCCCGCGGTATCGGCGATCAGGATGTCGACGTTACGCGCCTTGGCGGCTTCCAGGGCGTCATAGATGACCGAGGCGCTGTCAGCACCGGTGTGCTGCGCGATGACCGGCACCTTGTTGCGCTCGCCCCAGACCTTGAGCTGTTCCACCGCTGCGGCACGGAAGGTATCGCCCGCCGCCAGCATCACGCTGCGGCCCTGGCTCTGGTAGCGCTTGGCCAGCTTGCCGATGGTGGTGGTCTTGCCGACCCCGTTGACCCCGATCATCAGGATCACGAAGGGGCCATCGCCCTTGGCCGGCAGCTCGAGATCCTTCGCGACCGGCGCCAGCATCACGCGCAGCTCTTCCTGCAGCGCTTCGTAGAGCGCCTGCGGTTCCTTCAATTCCTTGCGCGAGATACGCGCGGTCAGGTTGTCGATGATCTCGGTGGTGGCCTCGATGCCCACATCTGCCATCAGCAGCTGGGTCTCGAGGTCTTCCATCAGCTCATCGTCGATCTGCTTCTTGCCGAGGAACAGACTGGCGACACCCTCGGTCAGGTTAGCGCGCGTCTTGCCTAGACCTGCCTTGATGCGCGCGAAGAAGCCACGACGCGGCTTCTCACGTCCATCGCGCGCCGTATCGCGGGCATCCTCATCGTCCACCGTGGCATCAGCCTCCGCCACGGCGACTTCGGAAGCACGGGCCTCTTCTTCCAGGCGAGCCTGCTCCAGCGCGGCCTGTTCTTCGGCCTCGATGGCGGCCAGCTGCGCGGCAGCCAGGCGCTCTTCTTCTTCGCGGGCGGCGAGGCGCTCAGCTTCAGCCTTCTCAGCTTCAACTCGGGCAGCTTCCTCGGCGGCGAGACGCTCGGCTTCGGCCTTCTCAGCTGCCGCCTTCTCAGCCTCGACACGGGCGGCTTCCTTGGCGGCGAGACGCTCGGCTTCGGCTTTCTCAGCTGCCGCCTTTTCAGCCTCGACACGGGCGGCTTCCTCGGCGGCCAGGCGCTCGGCTTCGGCCTTTTCGGCTGCCGCCTTTTCAGCTGCAACCTTTTCAGCCTCGACACGGGCAGCTTCCTCGGCGGCCAGGCGCTCGGCTTCCGCCTTTTCGGCCTCTAGCTGGGCTGCCTGCTCGGCAGTGTCCTGCTTGCCGGAGTCCTGCTCGTGGGGCGTGGCATCTTGTGTCTGTTCAAGAGCCTGTTGCTCGAGGGCCTGCTGCTCGGAGGCTTGCTGCTCCTGAGCCTTGTGTTTCTTGCGCTTGAAAAAACCGAACATGGCGAGACAGTCCTGAACTCGTGAAAGTGGCGTCATCCTACCATCCCTTCAGGCCTTAAGGTACGCACCACGCGGCATCCGGCGTCGCACATGCTAGACTCGCGGCATGAAAAAACGCGCACCTCACAAAGGCCCCGCACGGGGCAAATCCTCAGCCCCCTCGCGCTCTGGCAAGGCAGGGCCAGCGGGGCGTCTGCGAATCATCGGCGGACGTTTCAAGCGCCGCCTGCTGACCGTGATCGAGGCGCCCGGCCTGCGGCCGACGCCAGACCGCGTTCGCGAGACACTCTACAACTGGCTCGGCTTTCATGTCGGTGGCGCCAGAGTACTGGATCTGTTCGCCGGCAGCGGCGCACTGGGACTCGAGGCGCTGTCACGGGAGGCAGCCCATGTCACCTTCGTGGAACGCGAGAGCCGTGTCGCTCGGGCGCTGGCCGACAACATCACGATCCTGAGCAATGAAGGCCCGCTGCCGGCGACGGTCATCACCGCCGACGTGATCCACTGGCTACAGAGCGGCACCCCGCCCGAGGAAGGCGTGGATCTGGTCCTGCTCGACCCGCCCTTCCGGCTCGGACTCGCCGCCGAGAGCTGCGAGCTGCTCGAGTCGCGGGGCTGGTTGAAGGATGGCGCCATGATCTATCTGGAAGTCGAGGCGGAGCTGACGCCTCAGGTCCCCGCCAACTGGCAGCTGCATCGCGAGAGTCGCGCCGGCGACAGTCACGGACGCCTCTATCGACGCCAGCAACCGGCCTGAGCACCTTTCGCGCTTGTGTCAATAAAGGCAGCATCGTAGTCTGCCTGCAGGCGGGTATCGCTGCGCCGTTCCGGCAGGGACTGCCGGGGTGGCCGATCTTCATCGCACCAGCATTCACCGCATACTTTTACCGCCCTCAACGAACACCCTCGAGCCCTTGGGGCCCGACAAGGAGATAGCATGAGCACTGAACTCTTTACCCAGCTTGAGCAGAAAGTCGGCCAGGCGATCGACTCCATCGAGATGCTGAAGATGGAAGTCGATGAGCTGAAGGAAGAAAACCAGCGTCTGAGCGACGCCAAGCAAGGCCAGGGCGAGGAACTGGAGCAGCTGCGTCAGGCCAATGCGCGCCTGCAGGAAGAGCGCGACCAGTGGGCAAGCCGTCTGGAAGGCCTGATCGCCCGCTTCAGCGAGAACGAGAGCGAGACCCAGAGCGCCTGATCACTCTGGCCTTGCACGACAACGCCGCCGACAGTCTCCTGTCGGCGGCGTTGTCGTCTCTGTCAGCAGTCGCTTGCGATGTGCCCCAAAAGGCCAGCCTCTGAAGAGCTGTCCTGCCGGCACCTCACTCCAGTGACAGCGACATCAGCAGCGCATCTTCGCGAGTTCCCGAGGGCGCAGGAGGCAAGGCCGGGTAGTAGCCGCGCCGCACGCCATCCACATGGAACCCGGCATGCGCATAGAGCGCACGCGCCGCGTCATTGCCTGCGCGCACCTCCAGCAACAGGCGCTCCAGCCCCGTGGCATGATGCCATTGTCTGGCGCACTCGATCGCCGCCTGCAACAAGGCCCGCCCGATACCCTGACCGCGCAGGTCAGCATGCACGGTGATCGCCTCGATCTCGGCCTCGAAAGGGCCGCGCGCCAGTACCACGAATCCCGCCAACCGCTCAGGCGTGGCTGGCGCATGCCAGCCAAGAATGCAGCGTGAGGCATCGCTGAGCACATCCGCCAGCTGGCATCTGGAGAGCCCATGCGCCTGGGTGCTCTCGATGGCCTGCAATGCCGCCAGCGTCGCATCGTCCAGCACCAGCTTGCGCACCGCGCCCGTCTCGCCGTCAGCCCCGCTCATGACGACGTGCCTTCCGTCATCCCGCGAGACCACGCCTTTCCCCAGCGAATCAGCAGCGGCCACAGCTGGCGCTTGGCATCACTGGAGCGCGCCAGCGTGGCAAGCTCGGGCCCCTGCCAGACGGGAATGTCCAGCAGACTTGAGGTTTCGGCGTCTCCCGAGGAGGAGGTGATGCCCAGCACCTCACGCAGGGTCGCGCAGTCTTCGCGATTGCCGAAGATCAGGACCCGCTCGGGCTGCCAATCACGGCGTGCGGGGCCATTCAGGAAGGCCCGCAATCCCTCCCGTGCCTCATCCAGCGGTGCACTGGCCTTGAGGTTCGCGAGCAATGGCCAGCGGAAGTGACTGAACGTCAGGTCTGTCGTCGGCGTGATGCCTGCCGCCCGCCACAATGCCTTCAGCAACGCCTCGCCTTCCAGATGCGGTGCCTCATCACCGGGCAACATGACCAACCAGCGTCCGTCGAGTGCTGCCAGCTGTACGCTGAATCGCAGCGGCGGCTGGTCGGCCGGAGGCGTGGCCTGCGCCTCGACCACTGTCTCCGTCGTCGCCTGAGCAGGTGGCGTTCCCCAGGAGGCCGTGCTGCTTGACTCGTCCCCCGTCGCCTCGCGGGTCTGCACGGCCGTGGCCACGGAGACCTCGGCCGGCGCCATGCCCAGGAGGGCGCGCGCACTGGCGGCGGGCGACGGTCCCGGTGCTCGCGCAGGAGCCGGCTCCGCCTGCGGCGAGCTCACCGTCGGTTGCGGCGCCTCTTCAATCAGCGCATGCAGACGTGCCTGAGGTGCCACCGGCTCAGCCACCACCGGCTCTGGCCATTCACAGGCCTCGGTGGGCAGCGCATTGGGCAGCTGATAGCGACCGACCCAGGCGGTCAGGCCCATGGCGTCCAGGTATTGCAGGCGTTGCGGTTCAGAGGTCATGGTCAGTGCTTGCCACCGCCCAGGCAGTTGGGGGATTCGGGAATCTCACCGCCGCGCGCCGTCCATTGCTGCGGGGTATACAGATGCAATGCCAGCGCGTGGACGGGGCCGGCGAGCTCTTCATCCAGCAGGGCGTACAACAGCTGGTGACGCTTGACCGGCATCAGGCCGTCAAAGCGCTCGCTGACCAGCGTGACCTTGAAGTGCGTCTCGGAATTGGCCGGCACGCTATGCATGTGGCTCTCGTTGACGACCTCGACCATCAGCGGGTCGAGCGTCGCTAGCTTGCTTTCTATCCGGGCCTGGACGCTCATGCGCGATCTCCTTGAATGGGGCAGCCGCCGAGCGGATGGACGGCAGGTGAAATGAAACGACATGTCGGGAAAAGGGCGCTCCACGTGACAGGTACCGCGTGGCAGATACCGGGTGACAGACACCAAGGGGAAAGCCGCCACGGGGAAAGCCGCCACAGAACGCAAATGGCCCCGAGCACATTGCCCGAGGCCATTGTAACGCCTGTCGCGCTGACTGACAGCGCCGTCACGTCAACAGACGGCGCGCGACGGACTCAATCGAGATCCGCCAGCAGCTCGTCGTCCACTTCGCAGACTTCCAACGGCGCCTCGTCATCCAGGTCAACGGCCAGGTAGCTGTGCTCGACGGTCAGGAAGCGCTCGAACAGCGCCTTGTCCATCGGCTCCGGCCAATGGCGGGTGTCTTCCTCCCAGGCGCGCAGCTCGCTTTCCAGCACGTCCAGCCAGCGCTCGGACACGAAGCCATCCAGCGCTTCGCGAGTGTCCATCTCGGGAATCAGGTAGACGGTACTCTCCTGATTGACATCCTCCAGCGCCAGATCCTCACCTCCCTCACCTTCGGATTCCAGCGAGTTGATCCAGTCGACAAACGCCTGGGTCGGCTTGACGCTCAGGGCGGAACGGTTAAGCAGCTTCATTCTGCACTCTCCAGGACATTCAGGGGACAATTCCCAAGGCAGGACACCGCCATCGTGGGTGGCTCGACACAGCCGGCACACGCTCTCGCACGGTAGACCTCGACGATACTGTCATCAGCTTCGGCACCATGAAACGGCTGACTGACAGGACGCCGACCATTATGGCCGCTCGCAGGCAACAAAGCCAAGCACCGCCTCGCCTCATCCGTGACGATTGCGCCTCGACCACCGCTCGTCGTCAGCCAATGTCGCCCTGCAGAGACCACGACGCCCCCGATCGAGGATCGGAGGCGTCGCAAGTGCCATCAGCGCGGTTCGTCACGATGACTCACCACGGGAGGCGAGCAGCGCGATCAGCCCTGCTGCGGACGCATCGCCGGGAACAGCAGCACATCGCGGATGGAGGCGCTGTCGGTCAGCAGCATCACCAAACGGTCGATGCCGATGCCTTCACCCGCCGTCGGCGGCATGCCGTATTCCAGCGCGCGCACGTAGTCGGCGTCGTAGAACATGGCTTCGTCATCCCCGGCATCCTTCTCGGCCACCTGAGCCTGGAAGCGCTCGGCCTGATCTTCGGCGTCGTTGAGCTCCGAGAAGCCATTGGCGATCTCGCGGCCACCGACGAAGAACTCGAAGCGATCGGTCACGTGCGGGTTGGCATCGTTGCGACGCGCCAGCGGGCTGACTTCGGCCGGGTACTCGGTGATGAAGGTCGGCTGGTCGAGACGGTGCTCGGCGACGGCTTCGAAGATCTCGGTCTCGAGCTTGCCCAGCCCCCAGATCGGCTTGACCTGGATACCGAGACGCTCCGCCGTGGCGCGTGCGGCGTCGTAATCGGCCAGGTCGGCTGCGGTGATGCCATCGCCATACTTGATGATCGACTCGCGCATGGTCATCTGGATGAACGGCTGGCTCAGGTCGTACTCGCTGCCCTGACAGGTGATCTGCGTAGTGCCGAGCACTTCCTGGGCTGCGGTGCGGATCATGTCTTCGGTCAGCGCGATCAGGTCACGGTAGTCCGCATAGGCCCAGTAGAACTCGAGCATGGTGAACTCGGGATTGTGACGCGTCGACAGCCCTTCGTTGCGGAAGTTGCGGTTGATCTCGAACACGCGCTCGAAGCCACCCACCACCAGACGCTTCAGGTACAGCTCCGGGGCGATGCGCAGGTACATTTCCATGTCCAGCGCGTTGTGATGGGTGATGAACGGACGCGCAGTCGCGCCGCCCGGAATCTGCTGCAGCATCGGGGTCTCGACTTCCATGAAGCCGCGGTCACTGAGGAAGCGACGGATGGAGGCGACGATGCCGGCACGCAGCGCGAAGGTGCGGCGTGACTGCTCGTTCATGATCAGGTCGACGTAACGCTGGCGATAGCGCATTTCCTGGTCGGACAGACCGTGGAACTTGTCCGGCAGCGGACGCAGGTTCTTGGTCATCAGCTGGGCGCTTTCGATCATGACGTACAGATCGCCCTTGCCGGACTTGTGCACCGGGCCACTGGCACCGACGATGTCGCCGATGTCCCAGCCCTTGATGTCCTCGAGCAGCGCTTCCGGCAGGCCCTTCTTGTCGACATAGAGCTGAATCTGGCCGGAGACTTCCTGCAGCACGATGAAGGGGCCACGCTTGCGCATGATGCGCCCGGCGACGGCGGCCTTGCGGTCCAGCGTCTCCAGCTCGGCCTTGTCCTTCTCGCCCAGCTCCGCCTGCAGGTCAGCGGCGAGGCTGTCACGACGGAAGTCATTCGGGAAGGCGCTCTTGCCTTCGGCGGCGGCCTGCTCACGGCGGGCACTCAGCTTGGCGCGACGTTCGGCGATCAGGCGATTCTCTTCCTGAGCCTGTTCGGCGGCCTGCTGCTCATCAATGGCGGGGGTCTGCTCTGTCGACATGGAGGGGCCTGTCTCGTATCAAAGGGTCATGGCCAAAGCCACGACAGATCAAGATCAGCCTGGGGATAGCGCATCAGGACTGATCGCGATTCGGGAATTCGTGGCCTCCGCCGGCGATACCGGCGGAGGCGAATGGGCGCTGGTTCGCGAGTCTCCTCGCGATCAGAGCCCCATCTTGAGGCTGGCGACGATGAAGTCATCGAGATCGCCGTCGAGCACCTTGTCACAGTTGCTCGACTGGACACCGGTCCGCAGGTCCTTGATGCGCTGGTCATCGAGGACGTAGGAGCGGATCTGGCTGCCCCAACCGATGTCGGACTTGGAGTCCTCGAGTTCCTGCTTGGCGGCGTTGCGCTTCTGCATCTCGGCTTCGTAGATACGCGCCTTCAGCATCTTCATGGCGCGGTCACGGTTGGAGTGCTGGCTGCGCTCGGTCTGGCAGGCCGCCACGATCCCTGTCGGGATGTGGGTGATACGTACCGCGGAGTCGGTGGTGTTGACGTGCTGACCACCGGCACCGGAGGAGCGATAGGTATCGGTGCGCAGATCGGCCGGATTGATGTCGATCTCGATGTTGTCATCGATTTCCGGCGACACGAACACGGACGCGAACGAGGTGTGACGACGGCCGCCGGAGTCGAAGGGACTCTTGCGCACCAGACGGTGCACACCCAGCTCGGTGCGCAGCCAACCGAAGGCATAGTCGCCCTCGATGTGAATGGTGGCGGACTTGATGCCCGCGACTTCACCGGCACTCGCCTCGACGATCTCGGTCTTGAAGCCGTGATGCTCGGCCCAGCGCAGGTACATGCGCAGCAGCATGTTGCCCCAGTCCTGAGCTTCGGTACCACCGGAGCCGGCCTGGATATCGAGGTAGGCGTTGTTGGCATCCATGTCACCGGAGAACATCCGGCGGAACTCGAGCTTCTCGAGGCTGGTCTTGAGCTGATCCAGCTCGCGGACGACTTCGTCCACGGTGCCTTCATCCTCTTCCTCGACCGCCATCTCCAGCAGGTCAGCGCAGTCGGACAGGCCGTTGCTCATGTCGTCGAGGGTCTTGACGACCAGCTCCAGCGACGCACGCTCCTTGCCGAGTTTCTGCGCGTATTCCGGGTCATTCCAGACATCCGGATTCTCGAGTTCGCGAGTGACTTCCTCTAGCCGATCCTGCTTTTCGGCATAGTCAAAGATACCCCCTCAGGACTTCTGCCCTTTCGGACAGGTCCTTGATGAGGTTGGTGATCGGATTGATCTCTTGCATGGTCGTCCTGTCTTGAGGCGATGATGCGTGAATGGGGCGCGACAGCCCTGTCGAAGGGGACAGCCTGCGAGACGTTGTCCACTGGACACCTGCGCAGATCGACAGCGCGCGAAGCCCGATATTGTAGCCATTTCCCGGCGTGGCGACCATGCCCGCCCCATCATCCGTGGCCAGGTAGCCGAAGGACGCTCTCGGGTATCCGTCACGCTGCCCGCCAGCCGGCAGCTGCCTGCCTTCCATGCGACTGCGACCAAAGTCATTCAAACGGCTGTCAGCCCCGGAACGCCCGATTTTCCGTGCCTTGCATGGCGATCATCGAATGCATGCATGAGCTATCCATTTTTTAACATGGACAGCAGGCAGGAAAAGACTCGATGGTAGAAGGCATCACTCGTATTCCCCCTAACAACAATAGCGAGCCTCCCTACCATGGCACTACTGCACTCCTCGTCTCATGCGCCGGCCCTCCCCAAGCGCTTCGCGCTCAAGCGACTGGCAAGCTCCCTGCTGCTGGCCGGGAGCATCGCCGCTTCCCCGGGCCTCATGGCCGATACGCTCAAGCTGGCGATCATGGGGGAACCGGCCTCGCTGGACCCGCAGCAGATCTCCGGCACCTGGGAAAATGACGTGGTGGGCGATCTCTTCGAGGGGCTGGTCACCGAGGCCGCCGATGGCGAGCGCATCCCCGGCGCGGCCGAGTCATGGCAGATTTCCGATGACGGCAAGACCTATACCTTCACGCTGCGCCAGGACGGCAAGTGGTCCGACGGTGAGCCGGTGACCGCCGAGGACTTCGTGTACGCGCTCAAGCGCATCATGACACCCGAGAATGCCTCGGATTACGCCTACATCCTGTATCCGATCAAGAATGCCAAGGCCATCAACAGCGGCGAGGCCGAGCCGGATACCCTCGGCGTGCGAGCCGTGGATGCCCACACTCTCGAGATCACCCTCGAGCGCCCGACGCCCTACTTCCTGGACCAGCTCTCGCATTACACCGCCTACCCGCTGCCGAAACATGTGGTGGAGAAGTACGGCAAGGACTGGACCGACCCCGGCAAGATGGTCTCCAACGGCGCCTTCGAGCTGAGCGAGTGGCAGCCGCAGACCCGCATCGTCGCGGTCAAGAATCCTGAATTCCACGATGCCAAGGAGGTCGCGCTGGATGAGGTGATCTACTACCCCATCGAGGAGCGCAACAGCGCCCTGAAGCGCTTCCGTGCCGGCGAGATCGACATCGCACGCGAATTCCCGACCCAGCAATACGGCTGGCTGAAGGATAACCTGCCGGACGCCACCCACGTCGCGCCCTACCTGGGCATCTACTACTACGTGCTCAATTCACGCGACGGCCATGCCACGGCAGACCCGCGGGTGCGCGAGGCGCTCAACCTCTCAATCCGCCGCAGCATCATCACCGACAAGATTCTCGGCACCGGCGAAGTGCCGGCCTACAGCTTCGTGCCCACCGGCGTGAACCACTACGACATCCAGGAGATGCCCTTCAAGGACATGTCGATGGATGAACGCATGCAGAAGGCCAGGTCTCTGATGGAAGACGCCGGCTACGGCCCGGACAACCCGCTGGAGCTGACCCTGCGCTACAACACCAGCGAAGACCACAAGAAGGTGGCCATTGCCGCCGCCGCGATGTGGAAGCCGCTGGGCGTGAAGGTCAATCTGCTGAATGCCGAGGTCGCGGTGCACTACGAGGACATGCGCCAGGGCAAGTTCGATGTCGGTCGCGCCGGCTGGATCGGCGATTACAACGACGCCCAGAACTTCCTCAACCTGCTGGAAACCGGCGTGCCCAACAATTACGGCGCCTATTCCAACAAGGCGCTGGATGACGACATGCAAAAGGCCGCCGATACCCTCGACATGGATGACCGAGAGGCCCTGATGCAGGACGCCGAGCGCAAGGCGCTGGATGACTACGCCGTGTTGCCGATCTACTACTACGTGTCACGCAACCTAGTGAATCCCAAGCTCAGCGGCTGGCAGGGCAACATCGAGGATATCCACCGCTCGCGCTGGGTCTCGTTCTCCGAGTGAGGCGAGCCAGCTGAGCCTCTGACCAGGCTCGCCGCTCTCTCGAATGTCATGGGTTCACGCGGCTGTCCACCAGGGCAGCCGCGTGGCATCTGCCAAGGATGGCACCAGAAGATGCCGTCGCGCCCCACCGGCGTGACAAGGAGTCGACGCATGTCCCCCACTTCCTCGATGCAATGCGCGGCAAGCCTCGGCGCAGGCCTGCTGCTGTCCGTTCTCTCCGTGTCCATGAGCGCTTCCAGCAGCGCCATGGCCGCACAATCTACAAGCCCCACAAGCCCCATAAGCCCCGCAAGCCAGGACGAACAGATCCTGCGCATCGCCAATGGCGCCGAACCCGGCTCGCTGGACCCGCAACAGACCAGCGGCACCTGGGAGACACGCATCGTGCGTGATCTGTTCGAGCCGCTGATCGCCTACTCCGCCGACGGCGAGCTGATTCCCGGGCTGGCAGAGCGCTGGGAGTCGTCCGCCGATGGACGGATCTGGACCTTCCATCTGCGCGCGGGGCTTGAGTGGTCAGACGGCACGCCGTTGACCGCCGAGGATGCAGTCTTTGCGCTGCGCCGCCTGCTGACACCGGCTACCGCGGCCCACAACGCCACCCTCTACTACCCGATCGTCAATGCCCGCGCGGTGAATACCGGCGCGCTGCCCCCGGATCAGCTCGGCGTGGCCGCGCCCGATGCGCAGACACTTACCATCACGCTCAGTCATCCGTCGGCAACACTGGCGCAGACGCTGGCGATGAGCGAAGCCGCCCCGCTGCCACGCCATGTGATCGTGGCCAATGGCGCTGACTGGACGCGGCCGGCCAACATGGTCACCTCGGGCGCCTTCGTGCTCAAGGAATGGGCGCCGCAGTCGCATATCACGCTGACACCCAACGCGCGCTATCACGGCGCACAGAACGTCACTCTCGACGAGGTGGTCTACCTGCCCATCGAGGAGAGCCATGCCGCGCTCAATCGCTTCCGTGCGGGTGAAGTCGAGATCGCCTACGGCGTACCCGCCAGCCACTACGCCTGGATTCAGGACAATCTGACCGAGGCCCTGCACACCTACCCGATCCTCGGCGAGTACTTCTATGTCTTCAATCTGCGCGAGGGCTCGCCCGTGGCGGACCGGCGCATTCGTCGTGCGCTGAATCTGGCCACGCGTCGTGAGGTGATCACCGAGCGCATTCTCGGCATGGGCCAGATCCCCTCCTGGCATTTCGTGCCCGAGGCGTTGAGTGAACATCAGGGCGCGCGCTTCGACTTCGCTGACTGGTCGATGGACCGGCGCATGGCAAAGGCCCGCGAGCTGATGGCAGACGCGGGCTACGGGCCAGACCACCCGCTTGAGCTGACCCTGCGCTACAACACCCTGGAAGACCACAAGAAGATCGCCGTGGCGCTCGGAGCGATGTGGAAGCCGCTGGGCGTGCAAGTGACGCTGACCAATACCGAGGCCGCGGTGCATTACCGGGATCTGGCGCTGGGTGATTTCGAGGTCGGCCGTTACGGCATGATCGCGACCATCGCCGATGCCTACGACTTCCTGAACGCCTTCAGCAGCGACAACACCTCCAACGCACCCGGGCTCAGCTCACCGGCCTACGATGCGCTGATCGAGGCGGCGGCGCGCGAGGGCGATGACGATGCTCGCCGGCAACAACTGCACGATGCCGAGCAGTATCTGCTCGACCACGATGTGGTGCTGCCGCTCTACGACTACGTCACCTCCAGCCTCGTGACCCCCGCCATCAGCGGCTGGGCCCCCAACGCGCTGGACGTTCACCCGAGTCGCTATCTGCATATCGACACCTCGCACTGACCGATGACAGCCACCCATAACAACGACACACCCGGGCAGCGGCCCGAACGGAGCACTGGATGCTGAGCTACACCCTCAAACGGTTGCTGCAGGCGATTCCCACCCTGCTGATCGTGATCACCCTGTCGTTCTTCCTGATGCGGGTCGCCCCGGGCGGCCCCTTCGATGGCGAACGCCGCCTGCCGCCGGAAATCGAGCAGAACCTGCGCGCGGCCTATCACCTGGATGAACCGCTGCCGATGCAGTACATCCGCTATCTGGGTGATCTGGTACAGGGCGATCTCGGCCCGTCCTTCAAGTACAAGGACTTCGACGTCAGCGAGCTGATCAGCCAGGGCTTCCCGGCCAGTCTGGAACTGGGCATGTGGGCGATTCTGGCCGCGTTGCTGATCGGCGTGCCGCTGGGGGTGATCGCGGCCATCCGGCGCAACTCGACGGCGGATTACGTGGTGATGAGTACCGCACTGGCGGGGATCGCGGTGCCCAACTTCGTGATCGCTCCGCTGCTGGCGCTGGTGTTCGGCGTGCTGCTCGGCTGGCTGCCGGCCGGCGGCTGGAACGGCGGCGCCTGGCAGAACCTGCTGCTGCCGGTGGTGGCACTCTCCATCCAGCAGATCGCCTACATCGCCCGCATGATGCGCGCCAGCATGATCGAGGTACTGGGCAGTCACTACATCCGCACCGCCCGCGCCAAGGGGCTGAGCGAGTGGAAGGTGATTCTGCGCCATGCCTTGCGACCGGCGATGCTGCCGGTGGTCTCCTACCTCGGCCCGGCCATCGCCGGGATCATCACCGGCTCCGTGGTAATCGAGCAGATCTTCGGCATTCCCGGCATCGGGCGCTATTTCGTGCAGGGTGCGCTCAATCGTGACTACACCCTGGTGATGGGCACGGTGGTCTTCTATGGCGCCTTGATCCTGCTGCTCAACCTGATCGTCGATCTGCTCTACAGCATGCTCGACCCGCAGATCCGCTACGACGACTGACCCGAGGCCCTGACATGTCACAGACAACTCCCGCCCCCCACGGCACCGGCGCTGCCAGTGCCTTCGACGGCCAGCCCCCTGCGGCACCGGCAGGCGACAGCCTGACCCGCGATGCCTGGCGTCGTCTCAAGCAGAACCGCGCCGCCATGTGCAGTCTGGTGGTGATGACCCTCGTCGTGCTGGCCTGCCTGATCGGCCCATGGCTGACGCCCTTCGAACTCGACGAGGTCGACTGGAACGCCATCGGCACCGGCCCGGACCTGGCCTCCGGCCACATCTTCGGCACCGACGTCAACGGCCGTGACCTGCTGACCCGTACCCTGCATGGCGGTCAGATCTCGCTGTCGGTGGCGCTGGTCGCCACCTTCGTCAGTCTGGTGATCGGCGTGCTCTACGGCGCCGTCTCCGGCTACTTCGGCGGACGCACCGACAACCTGATGATGCGCTTCGTCGACATCATGTATTCGCTGCCGTTCATGTTCCTGGTGATCCTGCTGATGGTGGTGTTCGGTCGCAACATCTTCCTGATCTACGCCGCCATCGGTGCGGTGGAGTGGCTGGACATGTCGCGCATCGTGCGCGGCCAGGTGCTGGCACTCAAGAAGCGCGAATTCGTCGAGGCGGCGCATGCACTCGGCGTGCGTGATCTGCAGGTCGTGACGCGTCACCTGATTCCGAACGCGCTGGGCCCGGTGATCGTCTACGTCACGCTGACGGTGCCCAAGGTCATCCTGCTGGAGAGCTTCCTGTCATTCCTCGGGCTTGGCGTGCAGGAACCGCTGACCTCCTGGGGCGTGTTGATCTCCGAAGGCAAGGACATGATGGAGACCGCGCCCTGGATGCTGCTGGTGCCCTCGGCCTTCCTCGCCGCGACCCTGTTCTGCCTCAACTTCCTCGGCGATGGCCTGCGTGACGCCCTCGACCCCAAGACTCGCTGAACCGGAGCGCTGATCATGACCTCTTCACCTTCACCCTCCGGCACCGCCTCCAGCCTGCCGCCAGCACGCAACGCCGCCGACCAGGCCCGCGCCGACACCCTGACTCGCCTGGGGTTGGCGGCCGAGGCGCCGGGCACGCCGCCGCTGATGGAGATCGATGATCTCAAGGTCGACTTCCAGCTGCCGGACGGCGCGGTACCCGCCGTCAAGGGCGTCAGCTTCACCCTCAACAAGGGCGAGACGCTGGCGCTGGTCGGCGAGTCCGGTTCCGGCAAGTCGGTCACGTCCACCGCCATCCTGCGCCTGCTGCCGGAACTCGCCGAGATCAAGGGCGCCATCCGCCTGCGCGGCGAAGACCTGCTGAGTGCCTCGACGCGCCGCATGCGCGAGCTGCGCGGCAACCGCATCGCCACCGTCTTCCAGGAGCCGATGACCTCGCTCAACCCGCTGCATCGCATCGGACGGCAGATCATCGAGGTACTGGCACTGCATCGTGATCTCAAGGGCCGCGCGGCCCGTCACAAGGCGCTGGAGCTGCTGGAGCAGGTCGGCATCCCGGAGCCGGCGCGGCGTATCGACAGCTATCCCCATGAGCTGTCCGGTGGCCAGCGTCAGCGCGTGATGATCGCCATCGCGCTGGCCTGCGAGCCGGACCTGCTGATCGCCGATGAGCCGACCACCGCGCTGGACGTCACGGTGCAGGCGCAGATCCTGCGGCTGCTCAAGTCGCTGCAGCAACGCTACGGCATGGCGATCCTGTTCATCACCCACGACCTGAGCATCGTGCGCCACTTCGCGGACCGCGTCTGCGTGATGCGCCACGGCGAGCTGCTGGAGACCGGCACCACCCACGAGGTCTTCGACAACCCGCAGCACGCCTACACCCGCATGCTGATCGATGCCGAACCGGCCGGCGAGAAGGCCGCGGTGGCGGCGGATGCGCCGGTGCTGCTCTCGGCACGCGATGTGCGCGTCAGCTTCACCATCAAGCGCCCGCTGTTCGGCCCCAAGGTCGCCTTCGAGGCGGTGCGCGGCATCGATCTCGAGGTCCGTCGTGGCCAGACCATCGGCATCGTCGGCGAGTCCGGTTCCGGCAAGTCCACGCTGGGTCGTGCCCTGCTGCGCCTGCTCAAGAGCCAGGGCAACATCGACTTCGATGGCGTGGACATCGCCGCGCTGGACAAGTCCGGCATGCGACCGCTGCGCTCGCGCATGCAGGTCGTCTTCCAGGACCCCTTCGGCTCCCTGTCGCCGCGCCTGACCGTGGGCGAGATCATCAGCGAAGGCCTGCGCGTGCATCATCCAGAGCTCAATCGCGCCCAACGCGACGCACAGGTCTGTGAGGCACTCTGTGAGGTCAGCCTCGACCCCGGCATGCGCAATCGCTATCCGCATGAATTCTCCGGCGGCCAGCGCCAGCGTATCGCCATCGCTCGCGCCCTGGTGCTCAAGCCGGAATTCCTGCTGCTGGATGAGCCGACCTCGGCGCTGGATCGCTCGGTACAGGTCACGGTGATCGACCTGCTGCGCGACCTGCAGGCGCGTCATGGCCTGACGTACCTGTTCATCAGCCATGACCTGGCGGTCGTGCGTGCACTGTCAGACCACCTCATCGTGATGAAGGAAGGCGAGGTGGTGGAAAGCGGCAGTACCCACGCCATCTTCGAGGCGCCCCGTGAGCGTTACACCCGTGAATTGATGCAGGCTGCCTTCGCACCGGACCTGGGCCAGGCGCACCACTGACACCCTGAACACGACGACATGCCTGATGGGCGCTTCGGCGCCCATCAAGACCCCGCTTTGCCTGAGAAAAGGCTCAGGCGAGGGCAGCCGAGTCGGTCACGCGAATCGACATTGGCTGCCAACCGGGTGCGTGCACCCGACCGAGGCCGGAGCAGGATGCTCCGGCATTCCCCACACCGATGGAAAGACATGCACAGGATGACGATGCAACCTACAACAACAGCCAGCATCCCCCTTCTCACTCACCCTCGTCTGCGTCACGCGATTGGCGCAGCCCTGCTCGGCACGGGACTGCTGAGCATGAGCCCCATGGCTCAGGCCATCGAGGTCTACAAGACGGATACCGACCGCGTCGAGTTCAGTGGCCGCCTGGCGGCGTTTGCCGTGATCCAGGATGGCGCACACGATGAGATCTACAACGGTGGCTCGCGGATTCGCCTGATCCACGAGCATCAGTTCCAGCAAGGCTGGAGCTCGATCATCCGGGCCGAATGGGGCTTCGACCCCTGGTTCAAGGATGGTACCGATGCTCACTACAAGCGCATGCTCTACGCTGGGGCGGCACACGAGAAATGGGGCAGCTTCACGGTCGGCAAGCAGTATGGTCCCTGGTACGACATGGTGGCCGTCAACACCGACTGGTTCTGGATCAATGGTGGCGAGGCGTCCGGTACCTTCGAAGGCCGCAGCGGTGACGGCGGCCTGCATGGCACGGGACGCCCGGACAACTCGCTGTACTGGAAGAAGGGTTTCGGAGAGTTCACCATCGGCCTGCTCTACCAGCTCAGTCATGATGGCCAGCACAGCAACGAGACCTCGCTCTTCGAGGACGGCGTCTTCACCACCGAGACCGAGTACTCAGGCTATGAGCGCGACTACAGCTATGAAGCCGCGCTCAACTGGCATCCGAACGAGGACGTCACGGTGGGCGGGGTCTTCCACCATACGGAGCTGAGCGACTACGAGAGCGGCAACAGCGAGAACGGCGATGTCGATGCCTGGTTGCTCGGCGGCCACTGGTCGCCGGGCAACTGGTACATCGCGCTCGTCGGCGGGGAATATCGCAACCACATCGCCGGCAGCACCCTGGACTCCTCGGAAGCCTTCGTCGACAAGGCGCGCGGCGCGGAATTCGTGGTCAATTACAAGTTCAAGGAGGTCATCTGGGGCGATGACAGCGTCGAGCTCTATGGCGGCCTGAACCACCTGGAAGACACCGACAGCGAAGCCCGCTACGCCTATCAGATCCTGGGCGCGGCCTGGCGAGTCAAGGACCTGACGCTGGCCACCGAGTACCGCTTCGACAACAGCCGCCAGTCAGACGGCAGCGAGTACAGCGCTGACCGCGACCAGCTGATGTTCCTGGCACGCTACGACTTCTGATCGTCATGTCAGACGCTGGTGACGGACCGCCGATGCTCGCGCTGAGGCGATGGTCCCGCCCCTGCCGGATGGCCTCCGGCAGGGGCAACAAAAAACGCCCGGTCATGTGACCGGGCGTTTCTGTATTGGTTGTCCTGAGATCCGCTCAGCGTTTCAGCCGCTTACGTACTCAGAAGCGATAGGTCGCGCCGAGACCGAAGCCATGCGCTTCATTCTCGTAATCAGCTTCATAGGTCCCACGGTTGGGCTCGCTCAGGCTGACGGTGGCCGTCTCTTCCCACAGGTAGGTGTAGGCCATGTCGATGGTCAGCTCCGGCATCGGCGTCCAGCCGGCCCCCAGCGAGAAGATGGTGCGATCCCCGGACGGGATACGCGCGCTGCGATGCTCATCCACGGTCGGGCTGTCATCGAAGGCCATGCCGGTACGCAGCACCCACTGCGGATTGAGCTGATAGCTCAGACCGACCGCATACTGCCAGCTGTCCTCGTAGCCCTGCTCCTCGACGATGTCGTTCATGTTGTCGACTTCCACCGCGATCTCGTCGAAGCGGCTCCAGTGCACCCAGGTCACGCCCGCCATCAGCGTCCAGCGATCATCCAGCTTGTGCGTCACGGAGAAGTCGATGCTTTCCGGCAGGGTCACGTCCAGCGACGCATCCTGCTCGGTATTCGCGAAGCCCGTGCCAGTGAAGACATTGTTGTACTTGGCCTCGCCTTCCAGGCTGTAGTCGACCTTGGAGCGATAGGACAGACCGAGACGGGTACTTTCCACCGGCTGGAAGATGACCCCGACGTTGTAGCCCCAGGCGGCATCGTCGCCCTTGATCTTGACCTTGCCATCCCCTGCGCCGACATCGACAGTATTCGACGTCAACTCACCCTTGATGCTGTTGTAGGTCACACCGGCACCGATGGCCCACTTGTCATTGATGCGGTAGGAGATGGTCGGCTGGGCGGTGACCACCTCGACTTCACTGTAATTGGCGAAATAACGGCCACGGAAATCAGAGCCATAATCGGTGATCACACCAAAGGGCGCATAGACCCCGAAGCCCAGCGCGACCTGATCGTTCATCGGTTGCACATAATAGAAGGAAGGCACTGCCGCCCCCGGCACCATGTCGCCGTCATCTCCGCCAGAGACTGGCCGACCGAGTGCATCATTCGCGCTGGCGACATCGATATCGGTATTGACGTCCAGATAGGTCACCCCACCGGTGATCTGGGCGCGATCCAGGAAGGACATGCCAGCCGGGTTGCCGAAGACGGTGGAAGCATCGTTGGCATTCGAGGCGCGCCCGGCGAAGGACGTCCCCTGAGTGCTGACGCTCTGCTCGTTGAGCTGGAAGGCCCCCGCGTGAACGCCACCGGCATAAGCCGTGGCAGCCGCTGCCAGCGCGACCCCGAGGGTGAGTTTGTTCATCTTGTTTTTCATTATGGATGGCGTCCCATTGCAGGTGGCTTGGAGAGCTGCATGTTGTTGTTATCGTTCGTTGATGCATAGCCCTGACACCTACGTTTTGGGCGAGTCGCCCGTTCAAGTCAAGGGCGAACGTTTGTTTGAATAGGGAGATTTCTAGTATTTGGGGAACTTTCATTCATGTCTGCACTGTCATCGTGTTGCTAACCCCATGTCCTGGCGATCATTTAGCGTCTGTTCGCCAGCGTTTAAAACATGGCGGGGCTCTCGCCTTCCTCTCTAGCCTATTGGTCGAACATCAGGTTTTTCGTATGTAGTGGGTCGCTTGACCTATGTCCTGCACATAGGTCTTACACTGAGGATCATTCACGGAACATTGGCTGCCGACAGACCTTCAGGGCAGCCGAATGCTCTCTCCGCCACTCTTGATCACGAGGAGATGATGCAATGAAAGTCGCTGAACTGGCCCGCGAAGGAAACGTCACCGCCGAAACCGTTCGCCATTACACGCGCCAGGGGCTGATCACGGCCCGGCGCGATCCCGTCAACAACTACCAGCGCTTCGATGAGCAGGCGCTGGTACGTCTCAAGTTCATCAGTCAGGCACGCCAGTTGGGCTTCAGCCTTGCCGATATCAAGCAGATTCTGCAGCAGGCTGACCAGCATGACTCCCCCTGCCCCATGGTGAGAGACCTGCTCAAGGAACATCTGCCCCGAGTGCGTGAGCGCATCCGCGAGCTGGAAGCCCTGGCAGAGCGCATGGAGCATGCCATGGAGAGCTGGCAGGACATGCCGGACGGCGTGCCGGATGGCAACAGCGTGTGCTGCCTGATCGAGGGGCAATCATTCCCGCCCCCCTCAGAAGAGAGCGGAACGTACACCCCTGACACCGGGAGGACCTCATGAGCCACGACCCCATTGCCACGATCAGCGTGATGAACACTGACGGCATCAGCTGCCAGGGGTGTGTCACCAGGATTCGCAAGGCCTTGCTGGCACAGGATGATCAGGCCGAACTGGTCGGCGCTCCTCAGGCCCAGCTGCTGCTGGTACACACGAGGCTGGGTGAGGAAGGAGTGGCGAAGGTGGCGCAGGACAGCGGCTATCCGCTCACCCCGGCAGCACCGGCCACCCCTGCGAACCTCGAGATCAACGTCTACGGCATGCACTGCCAGAAATGCGTCGCCAAGCTGCGCAATGCCATTCAGCACTGGGATTCGTCCGCGACCGTCAGCGGTACGCCGGCAGACAACGTCCTGCAGGTCTCCAGCTGGCTGCCGGAAGCCTTGCTTGAACGTCTTGTCGTCGAGGCGGGCTATGCATTGGAACCTCCTGCCGAGGGCGACACATCAGCGGATCTCACTGAGTCCGACGACACCACGGAGGATCACGCAACGGCGGCTCCAACGGCAGCAGAACCCTCTCCGGCCAGCCCGACGGATAGCGAAAGTCTTGAGCTCTCGCTGTCCGGCATTACCTGCGCCAGCTGTGTCGCCACTATCCAGAAGACACTGGATGGGCTGGATGGCGTGGAACATGCCGAGGTCAACTTCGCTTCGCGCACGGCACAGGTCAAAAGCCAGCTTGCGACCACCGAGATCATCGCGGCCATCGAAGACGTGGGATATGGGGCAAGCGTGGTGAAAGACCCGGGCGCCAATGACGCGCAACAGCAGGAAGAGGCTGACCAGGAATATCGCTCTCGCATCCGTGACAGCGTGCTGTCACTGGGCATCGGTATCCCGCTGATGATCAGCATGTTCTTCCATCATCCCGGCTTCGAAGGTCTCGAACGTGGAGTGTGGCTGGCCATCGGGGTCGCGGTGCTGGGTGTGCTCGCCACCGCAGGACGCAGCTTCTTCACCAGCGCCTGGAAGGCCTTCACCCATCATCAGGCCAACATGGACACGCTGGTGGCACTCGGTACCGGGGCGGCATGGCTCTATTCCATGGGCGTGCTGATCTTCCCCGAGACGGTGCCCCAGGCGGCGCGAGGCCTCTACTTCGAAGCCTCGACCATGATCATCGGCCTGATCAGTCTTGGTCAGGCACTGGAGGTCAGAGCCCGCGGGCGTACACAGAAAGCACTGCGCGCGCTGCTGGATCTGCAGACCCGTACCGCTCGGGTCATTCGCGAGGGCGAAGAGCGCGAGATCGATGTCAACGACGTACGCAGCGGTGACCACGTGCGCATTCGCCCCGGTGAGCGCATCCCGGTGGATGGCAAGGTGATCGAAGGACAGAGCCACATCGATGAATCGATGTTGAGCGGTGAGCCGCTGGCTGTCTCACGTGGTGTCGGCGATGACGTGGCTGCCGGCACGCTCAACACGCGTGGCAGTCTGGTCTTCGAGGTCGAGCGCATCGGCAGCGAGACACGCCTGGGCCGCATCATCAGTCAGGTGCGTCAGGCGCAGAACTCGCGCCCCCCGATCGGACGGCTGGCCGATACCATCTCCGGCGTATTCGTGCCCAACGTGATGATCATCGCCATTGTCGCGGCGCTTCTCTGGTTCAACGTCGGGCCCGCCCCGACTGGCGTGCATATGCTGGTGGTCGCGACGGCGGTTCTCGTCATCGCCTGCCCCTGTGCACTGGGTCTGGCGACGCCCATCTCGACCATGATCGGGGTCGGCAAGGCAGCGGAACATGGCGTGCTGGTCCGCAGCGGTGAGGCACTGCAGACCGCCAGTCGCTTGACCGCACTCGTGGTCGACAAGACCGGTACCCTGACGCGCGGCAAGCCGGAAGTCACTGAAACGCATCTGGTCTCGGGGGAAAGCGAGCAGGAGGTGCTGGGTGCCGCCCATGCCCTGGAGCGGGGCTCCGAGCACCCCCTGGCCACCGCGCTGCTGGCACATATCGAAGCACAGCGTCCCGAGGCCTCGCGCAGCAAGGCCTTCAATGACTACCAGACCATCAGCGGGCGCGGCATTCAGGCTCAGGACGATGCAGGCCGCACCTGGCGCATGGGCAACGCTGCCATGCTGGAGGATGCAGGTATCAGCCTTGCACCGCTGAGTGAGCAGATCACGTCGCTGGAAGACAATGCCCGCACCGTGATCCTGATGGCACGTGACAATGCATTGATCGCCGTCTTCGGGCTGGCCGACCCGCTGCGTGACGATAGCCGCGACGCCATCGCTCGCCTGCATGCCGTTGGCCTCAAGGTGATCATGCTGACCGGTGACAATCAGCACACGGCCGCTGCCGTGGCCCGTGAGACCGGGATCGATGACTATCGTGCCGGCGTCTCACCGGATGACAAGCACGATGAGATCGCCCGCCTCCAACAGGAAGGCCATGTGGTGGGAATGGTCGGCGACGGCATCAATGATGCGCCGGCGCTGGCGCTGGCCGATGTCGGCTTCGCGATGGGTGAAGGTACTGATGTCGCCATCGAGACGGCCGGCATCACGCTGATGCAGCCCTCCCTGGCAGGGGTCGCGGACGCGATCGCGATCAGCCAGGCCACGCTGCGCAACATCAAGCAGAACCTGGTGGGTGCCTTCGGCTACAACCTGATCGGCATTCCGATTGCGGCAGGCATTCTCTATCCCTTCACCGGCATGCTGTTGTCGCCGGTGATCGCCGGGCTGGCCATGTCACTGTCTTCCGTGACGGTCGTGACGAACGCCAACCGCCTGCGGGGATTCACTCCCCCGGGGGCAGCTCGGTCACGTACGGACAGCACAGGAAATTCTTCCACCATGCCACAAGGAGAGTCAGCATGATCTGCATACTCGTCAATCTGATAGGGCTTGGCCTGATCGCTGCCATCGTCTGGTGGTTCTGGCTGGCCAGGTCATAAATCACGGCTCTACCACTGATCCGTAGCGCCTTCATTTGATCAGTGAAGGCAGCTCAAGACGCCCTGCCACGCACTTTGTGGCAGGGCGTCTTCGCGTCAGCCTCTAGCGGGTCCGATGTCCGCCAAGACCCTGCCGCTCTTCCGGGACAGCGCCATGTAACAGCGACAGTTGCCCCGTAAGTCGGGACCCTCTCGCGCCGCCAGAGGGTGTGGACAACTTGTCTTCCTGGTTGGCGTCCATCTGTCCACACCCGCTCTCCCGGCGGTTCTGCATATCAGTGCGTCACTACCTCGACGAAGCGCCTCCCGCTTTACCGTACTCTGCCCACCTCGATACCCCAACGCAGACCGCCCCTGCAGCTGGGCTGCAGGGGCGGTTCAGTAT